>JAUNBF010000071.1 GCA_030527185.1 Planctomycetia bacterium
AATTATCAATTAAAAAGCCATGTTGGGAAAAGTAGAGTGTTTTTTTGGGGTGGTGTTGGTTTGTGGTATGGTTGGGGCGGCGGAAAAAGAGATACGGCCGTCGCGACAGGTACAGGAATTGACGCAGGGCGTGCCGGATTTGATTTTTCGGGCAGACAGGAATTACGCTCCGATTCAAGTGGAACGATCGGTGGCGGAAGCGGCAGGATTGCACGTTCTGGAAGAAGGACGGCTGGTTCTGGTGACGGATTTGGAGCTGGACGACGCGATTCGAGCTTTGCCGAAACTGGTGACGGAAGCGTACGAGCCGATGTGTCGTTTTTTTGGTATCGTTCCGCAGGAGGATTGGCAGTTGACCGCGTTTCTGATGAAGGAAAACGCTCCTTTTGTGGAGGCGGGCTATTTGCCGGAATACCTCCCCGCCTTCCTCCATGGTTTTTCGTTCAACCGGGCTTGTTGGCTCTACGAACAGCCCAGCGAATATTACCGACGGCATTTGCTGCTACACGAAATGGTCCACTCCCTGGTCATTACGCACCAGGGTTTCGTCGGACCGCTCTGGTACGCGGAAGGGAGTGCGGAATATCTGGCGACGCACGACATTTCCGCTCGGCCATTGCAACTTGGCTGGATGCCACCGAATCGGGAAGCGACACCGTACTACGCCCGGATTCGGGAAATTCGTGACGCGGTGGCGGCTGGCCGGGGAAGGACGTTTGAGGAGGCGTTTACTTTCCAGAGGGACGATTATGCCTCGGACGAAGTCTATTACTGGGGTTGGAGTCTTTTCTGGTTCCTGGCCAACCATCCCGACACACAAGAGGCGTTGCGGGAAATTTCGCCGCTTTTGAAAACGTCGCTCAGCGGGCGGCAGTTGACCGAACGTTTTTTCCAAAAACTGGGAAACAAACTCCCGAAAATCTGTCAGGAGTGGGAAATGTTTCTCGCCACGCTTGATTATGGCTATGTTCTGGAGCCGATGTTGTGGGAGGAGGTGGCTACCGAGACGCTGGAAAACGAGCCACTTCTGCGAACGGTGCAGGCGGCTCGCGGCTGGCAATCGACCGGGATTCGCGTTGGAAAAGGGACGTTTCTCACCCTCCAGGCCAAAGGCCGTTTCCAGATTCACGTTCCCGGTGAGGAGCCGTATCCCTGCGAAGCGAACGGTGTCACCATCGAGTATTTTCGCGGCTCTCCTCTGGGACAGCTTCAGGCAGCGATTTTGCCGGAAAATCCGCCGGAGAAATTGGACGTGACCTCTGCCGGAACGTTCTTTCAACCCCACCCTGTCGGGCGACGGAACCGTTGGCAGGTGCCGCGTGACGGGATTCTTTTCCTGCGGTTCAACATCCCCGAATCACGTTTGCCAAAATGTCAGGGAGAGAGCCGGGTTAAATTGACAATTGATAATTGAACAAAGTTCTAGCGTTTCGACAATGGATTACCTTGCAATATTTTTTGATAATTGGGCGATTCGGCTTTTCCGGTGAGTTCGTAAAGAAAACGGCTGGGAATGGTGTTACGTTTTTTGCCCCATTTCATACGTTGGAGAGCCAGGGAAAGCGTCAGGCGACTTTTCGCTCTGGTGACGCCAACGTAGCAAAGTCGCCGTTCTTCCGCCACGTTGTCGGCAAGGTCGTTTTCCAGCGACTTTTTATGCGGCAAAAAACCTTCTTCCATTCCCACCATATAAACTTCGGGAAACTCCAGTCCCTTGGCAGCGTGGAGCGTCATCAGAACAACGGCCTGTTTTTGGAGTTGTTCCTCTTTGTCATTTCCCGAATCATCCCGATCCGCCAGCGAAAGTTTTTGAACAAAATTCCCCAGATACGGTTTTTCCTCTTTTTCCGCAAAACTTCCAGCAGAATTGACCAAATCCTCGACGATGTTCCACCGAATTTGCTGGTCGGTCTCTTTTTCGTGAAGCCGGTTGATTTCACTCCGATAATCAATCGTTTCGACGAGATGCCGCACAAAAACATCGACACGCATTTTTCGGACATTTTTTCGCAACTGATCAATCGTCTGCCGAAAAGTGTCGATGGCAGTTATGGTTTTGGCGGTAATTTTTGCGGAAGCGAGGAGTTCGTCGCGATTTCCCAGGATTTCCCAGAGTGAACAATTTTTCCGCAAGGCCAATTCCATGCACCGAATCATGGTCGTTTGCCCAATCCCACGGGGAGGTGTGTTGATGGCTCGCAGCAGAGAAACTTCGTCTTTCGGGTTGAGAATGACTCGCAGATATGCCAGTAAATCACGTGTTTCCTTCCGATCGAAAAAGGACATTCCGCCGATGAGTGTGTAGGGAACGTTCTGGCGCTGGAACTCAAATTCAAACGGCCGCGACTGCTCGTTGGTGCGAAAAAGAACGGCAATTTCGCCCGGCTTGCGGATTTTCAGCCGGATTCGCCTTCGGATTTCCTCGACGACTTTCTCCGCCTCCTCGTCTTCATCCTGGCACTGGAGAATTCGCGGCATATCCCCATGATACGTCGCCTGAAGCGTTTTGGGATGCCGGTTTCGATTGAACTGGACAATCCGATTTGCCCAGGCAAGAATTTCATGTGTGGAACGGTAGTTTTTCTCCAGTCGCACCACCTTCGCCTCCGGCCAGTCGTGCTGAAAACGCAAAATATGTGTCACATCCGCTCCCCGCCAGGCATAAATCGACTGATCGTCGTCCCCCACCACACAAAGATTCCGATGGATTTGTGCCAATTTCTGAATAATACGATATTGAAGTTGATTCGTGTCCTGATATTCATCCACCAAAATGTGGTCAAAACGTTCGCGTTCGCGGGTCTCCACTTCGGGAAACTGCTCGAAAAGGTCTTCGGTCAAGAGGAGAATGTCGTCGAAATCAACCGCTCCGCACGCTTTCAAAGCGGTCTGGTATCGGGGATACAGCGAGGCGGCCAGATATTCCCGGTCGTTTTCCGCCACGCGAGTCGCCAGATCGGGGCGAATCCCCATCGTTTTCCAGTGGCTGACAATATTGATAAAATCACTCGGACGCAGATGAGCCACCGTGGAAAAATAGTCTTTCAGCACCCGTCCGGCCAGACTCTCCTGATCGCCGCGGTCGTAGATGGCAAACATTTCAGGATACCCCAGATGGACGATATTCCGACGCAGAATCTGGACGCAGAGTGCGTGGAACGTGGAAATCTCCGGCATCGGCGTTCCTTTGGGAGGCGCGTTTCTTCCAGGGAAGAGGATTTTTCCGACCCGTTCCCGCATTTCCGCCGCCGCTTTATTCGTAAACGTGACCGCCAGAATCCTTTCAGGAGCCGTTCCGTGACGAATCAATTCCGCAATACGCTGCGTGACCACCCGCGTTTTTCCCGATCCCGCCCCCGCCAGCACCAACAAAGGACCACGCAAAGTATGAACCGCCTCGTATTGAGCCTCATTCAAAGCCATGGAAACGCCCTCTTGAAAACCGCAACAAAAACACGGACTAATTGATAGGTGGTAGGTGGTAGGTAGTAGGTGGTGAGTATGAGTTTTCATACCTCTTGCGGAGGCGAAATACTTTCATTATCAATTATTTACCAGTGCTTTGTTAAACTTATAAATATGTACACCAAATTCCCCTCCTCTTCCAGAGGGGTGTCTGCGCAGCAGGCGGGGTGTTTCGGCACTGGAAAACACCATTCCGCTTCGGAACCACCCCACGGCTAAAGCCGCACCCTCCGAGGGAGGGGAATGAATGCTTCACAATAACACACTTCGCCATGAAAACATGGCCTGAACATCCATAATTATCAATTATCAATTTAGTATAATACGTGGAATGGGAGAAATTACAAGACGGGGGGAACAAAATTGAGGTGGAAAATTTATTTTTTTGAAAAAAATGGAGAGATTTTCCAAATGAACATAAGAAACGTGTTAAGATTTGCCGATTATATCAATAATCCGCCTGTAGTGGTTATTCGTTTTGCGTAATCATTGACGGCGGAACAACCTGTGCGGATTCAAAAGAAGAGATTCCATAGCGAAGAATTGGGTTCTTGTATGTCAAAGATTAAAAAAATGAGACCGATTTGCGGTAGCCTCCTGATGATACTGGGAGTGAGCTTTCTGCTGACGGGTTGTCGCCCGTTTGATTATTACGACGACCCACTGGGTCAACCGGTTGCCCCGGAAATGGAGCCACCCCGCGAGAAGGCGATGGTTTCGCTTCCTGCCTATCGGATTGAGCCGCCGGATGTGGTGACGATTGAGCTATTGAAGATTGTTCCGAAACCGCCCTATTATCTCCAGACGCTGGACGTGATTTACATTCGCGTTTTGGGGACGCTTTATGATCAGCCTGTCGACAATTATTATGTGATTTCGGCAGAGGGAACCGTGGATTTGGGGCCTGGTTACGGAGCGTTGCGAGTGGAAGGTCTGACAGTGGATCAGGCACGGGAGGCGATTCGGACGCACTTGATGAAAGTCCTTCGTGCCCCGGAAGTCTCGGTTTCGCTGGCTCAGATGTCCGCCATGCAGCCGATCAACGGCCAGTATCAGGTCGGGCCGGACGGATGTGTCAATCTTCGCTTTTACGGAAGCGTCCATCTGGCGGGCAAGACGTTGATGGAAGCGAAATTTGCTCTGGAAGAACATTTGTCTCATTATTTGAATTCGCCGATGGTCTCGATCGATGTGGTGGCATATAATAGCAAGAATTACTACGTCATTACGCAAGGAGCCGGCAATGGCGACAGCGTTCGGAAGATGCCGATTACCGGAAACGAAACGGTGTTGGACGCGATTGCTCAGATTGGTGGGATGTCGCAGCTTTCGAGTCAAGAAATCTGGATTGCCCGTCCTGCGGTAGGCGATTATACGTGTGAACAGCGACTTCCGGTGGACTGGGTAGCCATTTCCAGCGGAGCCTCCACCGCAACGAACTACCAGTTGATGCCCAACGACCGGGTTTTTATTGTGCAGGACAACTTCACGACAACCTCCAACTGGATCAACCGCGTCATGTCACCGTTTGAACGAGCCGCGGGTGTCCTTTCCTTCGGAGCCTCCACTGCCCGGAACATCCGCAATATGGATCAGGATTATGGTTATGGTGGTTATGGTGGTTACTAAACCGAGTCGTCCTTCCCCGCACCCAAAAGCAACCTTTTTAAGACCTGTTCATTCCCGAAACGAAAAACCTATGGGGTTTGAAATCATGAGAGTTCTACAAGTTTCATTATCGACAATAACCGGAATTGTTTTGTTGGGAAGTGTTTGTTGCGAGTCGCTTTTCGCGGCCCCTCCTTCCCGCCAGACGCCTTACCTTGTCTCACGCGACAAACAGGGGGTGGTGGAAGTAGGTCCCTGCCAATTGCCACCCGCTGTAGGCGGTCAGCCCTGCACACCCAACGCACGGGATTTTGGCTATTTTGAAGGAACGTGGCGAAAATGGCCGACGCAGCAGCGTTACGACCAGAATTTCCCGCAGGCCATCGGTGCCACACCGATTCAGCCCAAGGCAGTCCGACCGGCTCGGGAAGTTCCGATTGCCCCGGATTCGACCGCTTCGCCGTATCAAAGTCCTGGCAACACGCAAGAATTTACGTTGCCGGAAATCGTTCCAGACAACCTGCCGGGGAATCTTTCCGTTCCGTCGTCGAATCCTCCTTCGGGAAAAAGTGACTCGGTGGAATCGACACTTTTGCCGATGATCACGCCGGAGAGTGGTTTTGGTCAGCAGGGTGACACCCCCTCCAGTGGTCCGGCTCCAACCACTCTGCCAGAGATAGAGTCGCCGGAAGCTACGGAAGAAGAAGGAATTCCGGCACTCGATACGCAGATTCCTGAAGAGGATATTTCCCTGCCACTTCCGTCTGCCAGCACCGCTCCGGCCGCTCCTCAGCAGGCTCCGGCGGCACCGTTGGAAGATTCGGAAACATTGCCTGGTATTTCCGCGGGAGGAGAAAAGGATACAGAGACACTTCCCGGTATTTCCACTTCGGAAACAGGAATGCAGTCGGTATTGAATTCGGTCAGTCAACAGACACCGCCTGTCCCCGCAACTTCCGAGGAAACTTCCGTTTCGGAGAGCCTGCAAACGCTCAATCCGTTTGAAAAATCAGCAGCGTTGCGGAACTCCCATTCGGTAGCCGTTTCTCCCGTAACGATCACCCCCGTCAGCCCTGCCCTGCCGATTCCCGCGAATTGGGATGAGAAAGAGTTGACCGCACCGGGGGAAAATGTAGCCCAGACCTCCTTCGCTACTCCGGCAACCGCGTCGATGCCCGAAATGCCGACGACGGGAGAAATGGTGCTGGGTCTGGAAGGGTTCTGCCCGGTAACACTGTTGCGTTCGGAGCAGTGGGTGGAAGGGGAAAGTCGCTGGAGCGTGGTCCATCATGGTATCACCTACCACCTGGCCAGTGCCGATCTGGTGCCGCTTTTCCTGAGCAATCCCCAGCAGTTTACCCCCGTTTCCGACGGCAAAGACCCCGTAACCCTCCGTGATTCCGGGCAGGAAGTGGCCGGTTCCGCCGACTACTGCGTGGTCTACGAAGGCAAATTATACATGTTCGCCACCGAAACCACCATGAATCAGTTTTTTGAAAATGCCGACAGGTATCGGTAAAAGTAAAATTGATAATTGCTGATGATTCATGAAGGGGATGGACGTTTGTTCAAGCCCCTTCTGATATTTTTTCAAGCTCTCTCTTCCAGGGTGGGAATGAATGGGTGAGAGTGTAACGGGCGGTGTCTATTCAGAATTCCGCGAGCTTTTCGGCACAATTGGGATGTCGGAGTTTCCGAATGGCACGGGCTTCGATTTGGCGTACCCGTTCACGTGTTAAGGCAAAAAACTGCCCGATTTCTTCCAGCGTATAGAAATGTCCGTTGACCAATCCATACCGCAACCGCAGAATTTCGCGTTCCCGGTGGGAGAGGTCGTAGAGCAATTCGTCCAACTGTTGCCGCATTCGCTTTTGTTGGAAGTGTTCCGGGGGACTTTCCTCGCGGTGGTCCTGGAGGGAGTCGCCATACAAAGATTCCTCGTAGTGGGTGTGTGAATGATCCAGCGAAAGGGGATTTTGGTTCATTTTGATGGCCATACGTGTTTCGGAGAGTCGCAATCCACTTTTTTGAGCGATTTCTTCAGGAGTTGGTTCTCGCTCCATTTCCTGGAAAAGCAACTGTCGCGTATTCTGCACTTTTTTGATACACCCGGTGATATGCGGCGGAATGCGGATCGTGCGGCTCTGATTCGTGATCGCTCGTGTGATAGCCTGGCGAATCCACCAGGTGGCGTAGGTGGAGAATTTGAATCCCCGGCTCGACTCAAACTTATCGACCGCTCGCATCAGACCGGTATTCCCTTCCTGAATCAGATCAAGGAAAGAGAGGCCGTGGCACGGGTAGTTTTTCGCGATGGAAACGACGAGACGTAAATGACCCGCCGACATTTGACGTTTGGTATTTTCGTACCGCTGGAATAAAAAGGCTCCTTTTTTCAAAAAACGTCCCAGCGAGAGGGGTGTTTCTTGCGTCTGCCGCATCCAACGACGGAGGCGATGACGGTAAAAAAGATGTTCGTCGCGAGAAAAACTCACTCCTGTGCGAATGGCCTGGTGGAAGGCCTGCATCTGGGTAAAAATTTTTCGCAATTTTTCGTACAGTCGGCGAATCTCCTGAAATTGCAACCGCAACTCTTCCAGCAACACGGCTGCTTTTTGCTGACGTCGGCGAAAGGCACGATACTCCAACGATCGGCCTGTCGCATCACGACGGAAAAGGGGAGGGGAGAAAACGGACGCATTTTGTTCCCAAAGTGTCTGGAGCGTGGGGATGTTTTGGGCGAGAATCTTTTCCAGGCGGCTTTTTTGCGGAGGATTGGAATGGGCAATATCGAAAGTTCGTTCCAAACGTCGTCGCCGTTGACCAATTTCTTCCACCATCTGAAGGACATTTTTCAGAAAAAAGCCACTCTGAAGGAGGTAACGGCAGAGCTGCCGTCGCTCAGCGGCCATCCGACAGGCAATCTCCATCTCTTCCTGAGGCGAAAAACGTGGAATATTTCCCATTTGCGAGAGGTAGATCAGAACCGGGTCGTCATGGGGAGTGACAGGTTCTGCGTTTTCCTGAAATTCTTCCCACAACGGAATCGTCTCCAGTGAAGTTTCGCCCATTTCCCATACCGACAGCGCCCTTTCCGTCGTCGGCTCGGAAATCTCTTCTTCCTGGCAGAAAAAAGAATCGTCCCAATAGGAATCTTGCTCGCTCATTCCTCTCCCATTTCCACGCGATCCATCGTAACCAAGGATTTTCTCTGTTCCGGTCTGTCCTTTTTCCGTGCCGCGTCCCTTCCAAGAAAATTTCAGGCTATCCCTTCCAAAAGTTTTTCTTAAGAGGAATTATCGGTACATTCCTCTCTTTTTGAAAAGTGTGATTTAACTGTTCAGGCAAAAAAGAAAATCTTATTTTATGGAGTGTAGCGATTGTACAACAGAGGCAGTTTGTATAGGGTTTTTCCATCCAGCTTAAACTTTCCCCAAAATGTGCATTTTGCCTGATTGTGGCAACGGGACACTTTTTCAAAAAATAAAATTCCCTTTCCAAAATACCGATGAACTTATGGGAAAAGAGGAACGCAGTACCAAACTCTCCTGAATATAGATGGAAAAAAGAACTCTTCGGGGAAAAGAAATGGAAAAAAGTACAGAAATGTCGGCTCTGGAAGCGGAACGGAATCGCTTACGGAAAGAATTGTTGCGAATGATTGTCCGAAATGAATTACAGCGACGTGGGGAAACGCAAGCCTTGCCGAAAGGTTATTCGCCAGTTTCGCTCCAGACGGCGCATTCCTGAAAAGTGTACCCCCCCATGCGGAAAAGGAGGGAGGTTATCCATGTCCCCTTATTCCCATCATCGTTCCGTAGGATGGACTGTTTTCTGGGTCTGTTTCGGAATAGGAACAACAATTTGGGGAATTGTCCTTTTCTGCTTTATTTATCATGAAATCGACGAACGTTTTACCTGGTACTGGAAGCCGGAAAAGCGTGAGTACTACGAAATGGTTCTGAACGTGACATTTCCTGAAACACTGGAATGGCTTGACTTTCAAGACGACAATTTTTGGCAGGATCGGTTCATTTTCGGAGAATTTCTCGCCACTTCCGATGATTTTCTGAAAGTCTTTCCCCCGGAGCGGTTTCCTCTGAAAGAAACATCGCTCACTCCTATGGGTACTTCTCCGTTACGGGATGGATATACCTGCCGCATGATGAGCGAAAAGCATTGGCAGCTTTGGGTGGAAATTCCACCGGAAAATGCTGAAGATGGTCGATTCCATGTCTGGTTTAAAATGTTTCTGTAATCGCTCGTTTCTCAAGATGCTTTTTCAGGAAAGGATGCCCAGCAACCGCAATTTTTCCTGGCACTCATCCCGTTCCCGGCAACGAGCCAACGGCAGCCACGATTCGTCCTGAACCTCCAGAAAATCGGCTTCCGTGGCAGGAATCCGTCCTTTTTGCGCAAGACGACGAATCACCCCCTGTTCCAATCGGGTCAGCGTCATGGCTTCGAGCAGATAGTCCTCAAACGCCTGCCAGGTGAGTGGAAAAAGTGGCTTGACAATTTCCGTCCCGATAATCGTCGCGTATTGGCGGATTTCCCACTGGGCGTGGCACTCCATCCGTAACATGAGAAAATGCAACAGGTTGTGCAAATCCATCTTCCAGTACGCTTCCGTATAAGTCGACAACGGCAAATCCTTCCGTGCCTGTTCGCGAGCCATCCCGGCCTGAATCCGTTTTTCGTACAATTCGCGGGCGGCAGTCTGAAATGTCGCTTCTTCCTGCGAAAAAACTTCGCCCAACGCCGTGTCGCAGAAACCGGAGCTGCCCTGCCGATTTTCCGTTGCCTGCAAACGCCACTGGTCGGCGGCGGTGGTCTGCATTTGGTCGATCGCATACGAATAACGAGTGCTGTACTCATTCACCGACGCCATCCGATGGCGAATCCACTGCCGCCACGTATCCATCGGAACCCGCACGAGAAGTTTCACTTCCGCCATCTCAAACGGCGTGGTGTGCCGATGACGCAGCAAATACCGAATCAGCGTCCGGTCGTCCGAAACCTTCCGCGTCCCGTCGCCATAACTGACGCGGGCGGCCTGCACAATGGCCTGATCGTTCCCCATGCAATCGACCAGAGAGACAAAACCGTCGTTCAAAACCGGAAACTTTTTCCACCGAAGGGATTCCAGAATCTCGTTTCTTTCCGCCATATTACACCTTTTCCGGTTTTTCCGTTAAAAATCAAGAAATTGGTACAATTCCGGGTCTGCCAACGACGTGACTTGCCGCGTTGCCATGGAAAAATCCATCTGGCGGCTATGCTCTGCCGGAACTGCCACGACAAACGCTCCCGCATTCGCCCCCGCCTGGCACCCATTTTGGCTATCCTCCAGAACCATCATCAATTCCGGCAAAATTCCAAATCGCTCTGCGGCCTGGAGATAAATATCGGGGTGGGGCTTGCCGTGGACAATTTCGTTCGCCGTCAGCGTAAAGTCGAAACGCTCCTCCAGCCCAAATCGCCGCGTCACCCCTTCCATCACCGTTCGGGAACTGCTCGTACAAATTGCTCGCGGGATGTTTCGTTTTTCCAGATACTCCAACCACTCCATCAGCCCCGGCATTGGCTGTAAATACAAGTCCAGCAGCTCAAAAAACGTCGTTTCCGACTCCTTTTGCAATTCCTGCCACGTATCGGGGAGGTTATGCCACCGAATCATCGTTTCAAACGCGGTCTGTGGCGGACAGCCCATGATCGCGTTGCACAATTCCTGCGGGTACGTATAGCCACGGCGTTCCATCAGGCGTTTACCTACCTGGAAGTAGACGTCTTCGGTGTTGAACATCAGGCCGTCCATGTCCAGGGCGACGGCTTGGATGCGGGGGTCATGTGTCATGGCAATAAAATAAAAATTAAAAATTAGCGGCGCAGCCGCGGATAAAAGTCTTTGGAAAGAGAGGTCTGGAGAGAATAACTCTTTCTTTAGAAAGGTTTTCTCTCCACGGCGGTCAAACTCTTGACGGGAAAGCCGCTCTCGGCTTGCCGCAAGCGGCGCTGCGCACGGCAGGATGGTAAGAGCCTTTCGCACCAGGCGCAGCGTAGCTTGCGCTACTGTATTTTCCTTGACGAAAAAAGTGTCTTCCCCCCAGACCCCTCCTTCCCAAGACTTTTATGTGCGCCGCTACGCGGCTTTTTTTTCTTTTTCTTCTTTCTTTTTTTCTTTTTTACTTTTGCGCCATGGCTTTCCTCAAAATCTCCGACGTACTCTCGCGCATAATCCTCGGATCCACCATATTCCCTTCTTGAAGTGCCTTCCGCACATCCTTCCCGGAAATGAAAACCGGCTTTTCCTCTTTGTGAAACTCCATGAGGTCCACGCGGCCAATGGAATCGTAGTAAGCGGCAAAACCAACGTTTAGCGGATGAATCTTCAAATCGCCATGCAATTTCTGGAAGATTTCCTGAGCGTCGAAGTCGCCCCAGATGGCAGTGCCGTCTTTGTAGGGCGCGTCGGCATGTTTGCGACCGATGATGATGTCGGTGAAGCCAAAATTCTGGCGGTAAATGGCGTGCATGACCGCTTCTTTCGGGCCGCCGTAGAACATTTTGATGTCGAGTCCGAGCAAAATCACCCGATCAGGCACACTTTCGCCACGTGCCGCCCAGAGAGTCGCGTCGCTGTCCCCTTCGCCCAACTGCCGTTTTTCGATCAGTTTTTCGTAGGTCTCCATCCGAATTTCCGCACAAACGTCGTCCCCTTTCGTCTCGCCGACGAGTGGATTCAGACAGGCACCCGCGTTGAAACCCTGACGAATGAGCGTTTCGAGGCCGTACACCAAGGCATATTCGTGAGCGCGGTGGAGCGGATTGCGCGTCTGGAAAGCCACCACACGTTCCCACCCTTTGTCCGCCAGCAGTTTCCGCACTTCGCGTGGGGAAAGGACGTATTTTCCAAACTGCGGATTTTTCGGCTGCGGCAAAACCTCGATCGTTCCGCCCAGAAGCCACGTCTTGTCCGCATCCTGCACCAGAGCCATGTCGGCACCGGGATGATCGGTTCGTTCGGTGAGATAGACTTTTTTCAGATAGTCCATTTTGTCCCACGGATAGACGTCGGAAACAAGCACGGTTGCCACGATTTCGCCGGCAGAATTCGTCAACGCCACTTTCTGCCCCGACTGAATCGTCCTGGCCAAATCCTCCGTCATGGGAAATGCCAACGGAATCGTCCACGCATATTTTTGCCCGTTGCGGAGGATGACTTCCTCGTTGAGTACCCGGTTCCACGTTTCCTGATCCATCGGCCCGGTCAAGGGACTCAAACCACCATCACCGAAACGATAAACGGTCGAAATATCCGCATCGGAAACCGGCACTTGGACAAGCGAGGCCGCCTCCGCCAGAAAATCCGCTCTCCGCTCTTCACCAACCGTACAACAAACCGGTTCCGACAATCCGCCATGAGGAAGTATTAAAGAAGACATGACACCCTTCCTGAAAAACCTGAAATCCCGGCAAAAGGGCTTTCTTGTACCCTCTTGTCGCTGAACAGAAAAAACAAACAGTACCATTCTACCTTATTTTGCAATTTTGACAAGCCGGGTAGAACCAATTTCAACATCCCGCGTTGGGGAAACGGATCGTTGTCAATCGTACCGGTCCCCCTTTACGGGAATGGGTTTTGTGGTATAATCCCGCAGTAGTTGGATTGGTTGTGAATCATTCCAACGAATTTCCGGGCGTTTAGCTCAGTTGGTTAGAGCGCCATGCTCACACCGTGGAGGTCACTGATTCGAATTCAGTAACGCCCATCAACCGGGACCTTGTTCAGGCAAGCGTTCCGGTTTTTTTATGGCATAACGAATCCAAAAGCCATGAAAAAAATGGCGGAAACGGCTTCTCCTCGGGTTGACAAAAGAGTCTGCGGTGCTATAATGCTCTTTTTTTGAGTTCCCAGAAAACTCCAGAGGTATAGAATCCCTTCTTCAGGTTGAAAATGCGCGATTTACGACTTTTTTTCCGCTACGTCATTCCTTCGATGTTCGTCATGTTCGTCGCAGGTCTGTACAATATCGTCGACTCCGCTTTTATCGGCATTGCGACGGGGGAAAAGGGGTTGGGGGCCTGTATGCTCACCTTTCCGATTTTTTGCACCATTTTTGGAATTGGCGACATGATTGGGATCGGCGCCTCCATCCTCATCTCCCAGCATCGCGGCGAAGGGAATCTCCCGATGGCCAACCGAGCTTTCAGCAAGATGATTGGGCTGGCTATTCTGGCGGGAGTCCTGATTCCACTGTTGTTTTTCCCGATCCTGAAACCGATGCTCGTTTTCTGCGGAGCCACGCCGGAACTTTTGCCTGGTGCGTTTTCGTACATTTCGTGGGTCGTGGGAGGGGCTTTCATCCCCGTCCTCTGGCTCTGTCTGGCGGCAGCCATGCGGAATGACGAACGCCCTGTTTTGACGATGTTTCTCGTCTGTACCGGGGTCGTCGCCAACGTGATTCTGGACTACGTTTTCATTTTCCTCTGCGGTTGGGGACTTCCCGGAGCCTCAATTGCCACCGTCATTTCACAGCTTTTCCCCCTGTCGCTGGCGGTTCTCTATTTCCGCAGTTCACGCACGCACCTGAAAATACTCTGGCACGCCATTTTTCCCAGTCGGCGTTGGTGTTGGCAAATCCTGAAATTCGGATTCCCGTCGCTGGGGGGGAGCCTCTCCATTGCCGCCATGCTCCTGTTCCATAACTGGCAGTCGTTGCGGTATGGGCAAATGGCAGGTTACGGAACGGGTGGGCTGGCCGCGTATGCTGTCATCTGCACTACGGAATCGCTCATTTCCATGATCATGCAGGGGGTTGCCAACGGAATGCAGCCGATTGTCAGCTACATCCACGGTACCGGAGACCATGCCCGAAATCGAAAAATGGCTCATTACGGGATCGTTTTTTCGGTATTTCTCGGCATTTTGGGAGTGATTTTCTCCATCGTCGCGCGACACCACATCCCCGCGTTGATGGGACTGGATGGCTCCATTGCGGAACTGGCGGCTCACGGACTGCTCCTCAGCGCCCCGGCCTTTTTCGCCCTTGGGCTGGTCAAAATGGGAAGTCACTTTTTCCAATCGACCGGGAAAATCCTGGCCGCCAACCTCCTCATTTATGGCGATTACTGCGTCATCCTTCCGATGTGCCTCTTTCTCTTGCCTCTTTTTTGGGGACTTGACGGGGTTTGGATGGCCATGCCCGTTTCCCGATTCCTCCTTTTATTTCTGCTGATGTGGCTTTGGAAATACCACTATCAAAAGTGGCTCTGGTGATGATTTCAAGGAATGGGAACCGCGTTCAACAAAGAAATAGGAACACAGCTCCCTTCCCCACCACCCAAACGGTATCCCTCTGAGAGAGGGAATCCCTGTGATTGGCCTGAACTTCCCTCCTTATTGATGGAACACGGCATTCCAACCACCGTTACGAACCATCGGCACTTCCAGCACCTCCCCTTTCTGGACCGTGCGTGATTTCACCCGAATTTCCGTGGCTTCCTCAGCACTTTCCGGCACATCCTGATAAATTTCCGCCGTGTAAGTCTTGCCCTCTTCCAGAAAATCGAGCGAAAGTTGGAGCGTTCGCGGGTCTTCGTTCGTGATGGCGGAAACGTAGAATGTCGTACCACTGCGTCGTGCCAGGACGAGGAACTCACCAATCGCACCATCCAGAGCGCAGGTATCCTCCCAAACAGAAGGAATTCCCCGCAAAAACGCGGCTCCTGGCTGGTTTTCGTAGTGTTTCGCGTCGTCGCAGAGCGTCAGAAGCGGACTGTCCGTAATCAGGCACAGCGCCAGAGCGTGAGCACGGGTTCCCTGTTCCATGGCAGGGCTTTGCGTGCGGAATTTTTCCGGCTGAGCGTTGAGGAAACCACCCGGTGTGAAGTCGCCGGGGCCGCAAAGGAATCGCGTAAACGGCAGTGTCGCGCAGTGACGGCTCGTGACGCGGGTACTCCATTTGCCGTACTCGTTGCCGAGAATCCCTTCGCGGGTGATCTGATTCGGCCAGGCTCGTTCCAGCCCGGTCGGTTTGTACATGCCGTGGAAATTGACCAGCAAGTGATGTTTCGCTCCCAACTGCGTCGTTTCCGCAATCCAGTCGACCATTTCCTGGCAATCGCTATCCATGAAGTCGATTTTCACGCCCGCCGCACCCCATTTTTCGTAGGCCGCAAACGTCTTTTCGCGTCCGCAGGTGTTGAGGTCTTTGTAGTGCAGCCACAAAATAATCCCGATTCCCTTTTCTTTCGCGTAGGCAAACGCTTTGTCGAGATCAATGTTCCCGTTTCCGGCAGTCGTGTCGACCACTTGCCCCTCTTTTCGCTGGAACATCGAGTTTTTGTACCACGGATCGTCCAGCGTCGTGTATTTCCAGCCCATTTTGGCCGCCAGATCGACACGATTTTGGAACGTTTCGGTGTTCAGCACTTGATTGCTGGCCGTCCACCAGTCCCACGACGACGCGCCCGGCTGAATCCACGAAGTATCCGCAATCTGGCACGGCGTACTCACATTCAGGATAATCCCCGAATTGTTGATCAAATCAATCGGTTTTTCGCCCAGCAAAAGAATCCGCCATGGTGACTGCGCCGGCATCTTCCCCACCACACAGCCATTCCCGTCCGCTCGTGGAGTCAACCGCAGACGGAGTGTGTTCGCCGTCTCCGCCGCTGCAAACTGCATTCCCGCCCAGGAAGTCAGTTCCGCTTCCGTAATCGCCGCGTAGCCCCCCTCAAATTCCACCACCAACGGACAAATCACGCACGCGTCCTTCCCGATTTCCGACAATTTCCCCTTCGGAAACTCCTTTTCCTGCGACGTGTTGAATTTTTCATGATCGCTCGCCCAGACGTTCCAGTCGCCCGCAAACGCGAACTGCGTCCCGTCTTCCGTCAGCACAAAATCACTCCCACCCTCCTGCTGCGGCAAAACATAACGAAATGCCAGACCGTCGTCGTACGCCCGGAAAACCAGCGTCAACGCCCGTTTCGGAGCCGATTTTTCCCGCAAGGCAAGCGTCGTTTCGGTACAGTAGTCGCGGTATTCGCTCTTCTTGCTCAAGCGGTTTGTCCACCGTTCGTCCACCGTCCGCGTCGTCACGTCCAGCACCTCCATCGTCCCGTACGGAGCCTGTTCCTGAAATTGCAGCCCCAGAGCCGACGGCCGAAGCACCGTTTTCCCGGCAAATTTCACTTCATACGTCAGCGACTGGCCGACATTTACCTGAATTTCCGTCTTTTTCTCCGGCGAAACGATCGAAATCACCTCGCCCGCACACAGAACCGAACTAAACCACAGGCTCAAACACCCAAAAATCAATTTTTTCATCACTTCTCCTGTCTGTCCATAAAAATAACACAATAAACGCCACCATTTTCCTCGGATGCCCTACAGGTCCCCAGTACTCTGCTCAATTGATAATTATGGTTGTTCATGCCGCATTTTCAAGGGGCCAGGCAATAGTCACATCAATATTTACAAGTTTCACAAAGCACTGGTACTCTTCTAAAAAACATTCACTCCTTTTTATTCCTCTTATTTATCTCGGCGACAATCCCGATTTTCAGTATCCGCCGAGGAAAAAGTGGGAATGGAAATATCTGCGTCTTCTGCGTAATCTGCGGATAATTCTTAACGTTGGAAGTCGTTGAAATTGCTGGATTTATCCAAAAATCTTTCTTAAAAATTCGTTTTCTCGCACTTCCTTTTTTTTGTCCGCAGATGACGCAGATTACGCAGATGATTTTACTTCCATCTCCATCCTCTGTGGAAAGTTTTCTACACTGCCAACTCTTAATCAATTTATTTATCTCGGCGATAATCCCGATTTTCAGTATCCGCCGAGGAAAAAGTGGGAATCATAACACGATTATCCAAAACACGGCATGAAAATCAATAATTATCCATTGAACAAAGCACGGGAGCCGTTTTTTCTCCATCAATCCAAAAAACTCAAATATTTCTCCAGCACCTTTTCCTTCCGCAAACAATACGTCGAGGTTGGCTGGTTATCCTCCCGCATTTCGGGATTGAACCCAATTCCCAGAAAATCATCCGGCAAGGCAACCAGAAATGCCTTCAAGTCGTGTGGCGAGGCAATGGCCTCCACGGAAATCGACTTGGAATGAGGGACTTTTTCCCGATACTGTTCGGCACGCTGGCGGGTGGTGAACAGACAGAGGACGGAAAGGGGCTTGCCTTCCTTATTTTGCGTCGTGATGACGACGAGATTTTCATCAGCATCCTTCAAATACCAAATCGGATAGTCCCACGGCGAACGTGCCAGAGGGAGATGTTTCAGAAGCATTTCGGGAATAGCCACACACGTCGTCGTCAAACGTCCGTCGGCGAGCGTCGTGTCCCACGCCATGTGCGTAAAAGGAGGTTTTTGCAGTACCAGGACTTTGGCCAATTCCCGCTCCGATTTCAGAAAAAAGACCTCCGCATTTTCCAACGGAGCATCCCGAATAAACTTTTCCGCAAGCGCTTCCGTAGAAAAAACCAAAATCGCGTATTCAGGTCTCTCCGCCGAACTCTCCGGGGTGGAAATCGACGCATAACCGCCCTGAATCTTCACAACAAAAACGGGATACGACGCAATTTTCATGCCTGGCCTCCTGCCGGGTTTAATGGATAGTTGATAATTGATATTAGAGAGTTTACGGGAAAATGCGCAACATTCGATCCACCTGATCGGCCAACAGTTCGCTCTGAACGAGTTCGTCACGAACGATTTCCCGTGGCGTACCTTCCATTTTGACCAGTCCCTCATTCAAAAAATAAACCCGATCGGAAATTTTCAGGATGTCTTCAATCCGGTGGTCGATGATGAGGATCGAGACCCCTTCGTCGCGAACTTCGCGAAAAAGGTTCGAGCAAAGCTGCACCCCTGCCAAATCAACAGCGGCATACGGCTCGTCCATCAAAATCAGCCGCGGTTTGCGAATGAACGATCGGGCAATCTCCAACCGTCGCTGTTCCCCCCCCGATAGATTCGACGCACGTTTGGAACCATGTTCGTAAAGATTGAACTTCGTCAGGAGCATGTCGCAAAAATCTTCCCGCGTCTGGAGCGTGGAGTCCATCGACCGCATACTGCGTCGCAAATCCTCCTGATCCATGATTTCCATAATCCCCAGCAAATTCTCACGTGCCGTCAAATTCGCGAAAATACTCGGCTTCTGCGGCAGGTAACAAATCCCCCGAAGTGCCCGCCGATAAAGCGGTTCCCGCGTGATGTCGAGCCAGTCGTTGGCCGTCTCGTCGTACAGGTAAATCGCCCCTTCCGTCGGACGTGTCAACCCGGAAAGCATGTCAAATGTCGTCGATTTTCCTGCTCCGTTCGTACCCAGCAGTGCCACGATTTCGCCCTGATTCACATGAATCGAAACACCTTTCACCGGTGTGATGGGACGAAAAATATGGAACTGCTTCACCAGGTCTTTCGCAGCAATCACGGGAATTTGGGTCATCTTGGAACCTAACAATAAACAAGGACTACGAATTATTCCCCTCCCCCGGAGGGTACGGCGTTAGCCGGGGGGTGGTTTGCAGTGGAAAGGCGTTTTCCAGTTCCGAAACATCCCGCCAACTATGCCTGCCACCCTTCTGAAAGAGGGGAAAATCGAACGCTATTTGAAATAGGTCTATCGCACCAGGTGCCGCGCGGCTTGCGGCAAGCCGATAGCCGCTTTCCCGTCAAGACGGTGCCGCCGTGGAGAGGAAACCTTTCTATAGAAAGAGTTATCCTCTCCAGGCCTCTCCTTCCAAAGATTTTTATTTGCGGCTACGTCGCGATTGTTTTGCGACTGTACGATTAGTTATTCATTTTTGCTTCATTAACAAGGTGCTAGTGTATCATCCGAAATTTCCCCCAATTCGGAATGAATCCCCGCAACGGATGTGGCCAGTAAACGAAGTACGCTTCGCCGACAAGCAGACTCTCATCGACGTAGTTTTCGCTGTCCCAAATCCGGCAGTCGGAACTGGCGGCACTGTTGTCTCCCATCATGAAATATTGTCCGTTCGCCAGAACGTAGTCGCGATGCCGCCGCTTCCGAAACGCCTCCCACCGCGACGGGTCGGTGTAAAAGGCCAACTCGTCACGCTGATTCGGACTCATCGTCACCTCATTTTCATGGAAGGGAATCTGGGGAAAATGCGGGAAGTCGGTAAGGGGACTCTGACCACTTTCCGCGGCGATGTAATAAATATCGCGATAGAGTTTCAAGTGCGACAGTTTGATTTCTGCCTGCGAACAGCCGATTCGCACAGGCAACAGGTCTTCTTCAAACGGTCGGGCAACATCCATCCCACAATACGCGGTAGGAACATCGAAGTTCACCAGTTTTTCGTTGACCCACAAATGAAGCTGGCTATCGACGTTGGCAAACCGAATCCGGTAAACGTCGACACCATTCATGGGGCTGCTCCCTTTCGCCACGTATTCTTCCGGGTTGGTGGCGGTCGGGGGGGGGAGCCGATGGGGTTCATCGGGTCTGCCGGGAATGGTCAGTTCCACTTCCCCGGTATCCAGATCAAAGTTGCACCAGTACGTTTTTCCCGCTTTCACCAGGCCGATGTGGAATTTCGCCCCCTGTGGCCGCGTTCGCACATCGACGGTACATTCCAGAATCAAATCCCCCACCCAGTGCAACCCGTACGTGTCCAAATCGGGTTTCGGCGTGAGGAAATAGTTCTCCTGCGACGTGCCGGTGCGGTAAATCCGGTCCAGTGGCTCGATTCGGGCAGAATTGTACGCAACCATATCGGTAATCAGGCGTGGTTTTTTCAACGCTTTCCACTCCTCCGCCAGTCCCAGCACACTCAACTGGTTCCAATCCTCCCACATGGGCAGAATGTGCCGATACCCCAGCCAACCAGCGACGATGTTCCCCTCCACTGGCTGGAAGAGAAATTCTCGACCGTCCGCCGATTCCGTCCACCCACTGGCCGAGTGCGGCTGGCTCTGATCCGGCACAATCGGCGTCCAGCGCGTGGGAAACTGAGCCAAACGCAATTCCTGCGACTGGCAATCGTTGTCGTACACCTTCTGCATCATCGCCAGAATCTTCTCCGGCGGTTTGCGAGCAACGCGGAACGGTTCCGGCGACTCTTCCCGCGCTTCCGGCACAAACGGACGGACGTAAATATCGCCGTTCCAAATCCGTAACGTCTCTCCCGGCAATCCTACCACACGCTTGATATAGTTCATGCTCGCACTGCCCGGATAGAGAAAAACAGCCACGTCCCAACGCTGCGGTTTTCGCAGATGGTACGGATATTTCCCCACGATAATCCGATCGCCATTGTACGACGGATGCGACTTTCCCGACGACTTCTCCTCGCCGTAGTTCATCGTGAAGCCACAGTTCGTACACGTCGAACAACTCACCCCCACCGATTGCCCTCGACTGGCTGCCCGAGCTTCTTCACTTGCCCCAACCTGATACTCCATCCCACATTTCGGACAGACCACATCCTTATGACGACCGCACAACGTCGGTGCCATCGAACCGGTCGGAATGACGAACATCTCCGCTATAAACGTGCGAAAAAGAAATGCCAACACGAGCGCTATGGCAATCGACTCAAAAATCTCCCGCCACGTCTTGTGCGCACTCTCAACCGGAGGGGCTGCGGTGGAATTCTTCGACTGGGACTGTTTTGCCGACATGGTTGCTCCCTTTATTTAATTGATAATTATCAATTATCAATTCTACAAAATGCCTGGTTCTTTCACTTCGATTCCCTTGAGCGCCATTTTCAGCGACTCGACGTTGGGGGCCACTTCAAAGGCTGTTTGCCGGTCGATCATGCTTTTTTCCACAAGGTCTTTCAAACTCTTGGTGAAATCCTGCATCCCTTCCTGATAGCCAATCCGAATCGCGTCTGCCAGCTTCTCGTCCTCCCCTTCGAGAATCAGTTTTTTGATCATCGGATTGAAAAACATCACTTCGCACGTCGGAACCCGCGACACGCCTTCCATAATCGACGGGAGGAGCTTCTGCGCCACGATTCCCTTCATGTTGAAGGCCAGAGCGCTGCGGAGTGCCTTGTGCATGGTCTGCGGGAAAAGGTCGAGAATACGACCAATGGTACTCGGGGCGCTCGAGGCGTGAATCGTTCCGAAAACCAAGTGCCCTGTTTCCGCGGCCTGAATGGCGGTCTCGAACGTCTCCTGGTCTCGCATTTCCCCCACGAGGATGATGTCCGGGTCTTCTCGAACGGCATGTTTCATCCCGATCATGAAATCCTTCACGTCCATCCCAATTTCCCGCTGGTTGATCAGGCACTTGTCTTCCGTAAACGTGAATTCGATCGGGTCTTCCAGCGTCAAAATATGTTTTCGATAGTGGCGGTTGATCCAGTTCAGCATCGAACCGATCGTCGTACTTTTTCCCGACCCCGTAATCCCTGCCAGCAACACCATCCCCTGGCTGTACTTGCAAAGCTCCTCCAGTGACGGCGGCAAAAAGAGCTTCTCAAAATCGGGAATCACATTATTCACACGACGTGCCACCAGACCCATGTGCCCCAACTGCTGCAAAATGTTGACACGGAAACGCCAGCTTACCCCATCCACATCGACGACGTGAGCAAAGTCCGCCCCACCCTCCTCATGAAAAATTCGACGGTTGCGTTCGTTCATGATGTCGAAAAGCATCGTCTCCATTTCCTCATCGGGAATCGGCGGATGATTCAGCGCCTTGAGTACGCCTCCCACACGAATGTACGGCGGCCGGTCCACCTTCATGTGAAGGTCGCTCCCCTTCAATTGTACCAACGCACGGAAAAATTTATTGACTTTCAGCTCCCTTTTCGCCCGTCGAGCCGCAAATTCTTCCGCCCCACCCACATCTTTCACTTCTTCTGTTGCCATAAAACCCCCTTTTTTTAATTGATAATTGATAATTGATAATTACGATTGTTCCAACCTGAAAGGCAATAGAATGTTCTA
>JAUNBF010000072.1 GCA_030527185.1 Planctomycetia bacterium
TTATCAATTATCAATTTTTTGGCGGTTCTAGTCCGAAATCACGGATGGTGAAAAGCGACTTTAGCTCATATCCCGCTTGGGCAAACGCTTCGCGGCCGCCTTCCATACGATCGAGAATGGCAATGACAGTCTTGATTTTCAGCCCGAACGCCTCTGCCCGTTCGATTGCCAGGAGGGAGGAGCCGCCGGTGGTGACGACATCTTCGACAATCACCGCCGTGTCACCGGGTTGGACAGGGCCTTCGAGGAAACGGTTGGTGCCATGCCCTTTGGCCTCTTTGCGAACGAGGAAACCCTGGAGCGACTTTCCCTGCACATCCGCCATGGCAAGTACGGAGGCGACAATCGGGTCCGCACCGATCGACATTCCACCGACAGCTTGGGGAAATTCGTCCTCTTCCGCCAGCAGTTGCAAAATTCCCTCTCCCACAAGCCGCACGCCGCGGGAATGGAGCGTAATCTGCTTACCGTCGCAGTAATATTTCGCTTTTCGGCCTGACGCGAGGGTGAAGTCGCCGAATTTCAAGGCTCTTTCCAGAAGAAGTTGTTTTAACGCATTGGCATCGTACATGGTGTATCCTTTCAGGGTCAATAGTTAGGTAATTCGGTCGGCAAGTCACCCGGCAGGGAAACGGGTAAGTCGCCTGTTGTGGGAATTCCGCCAGCATTTTCTGAAATGGGAGGGGTCTCATAACCGGGGAGACTGGCCTGCGTACCGATGGAGGCTTCCAGAGGAGAGGCGATCGGGTTGTTCACGGCAGGAAGGGGCGATTCGGCCATTCCCGAAGTGGCACGGGCACGTTCCGCCTGGGCGTGGGGGGATTGACTGCGTAAAATCAGTTGGGAATCTTTCCCCAACAGTGCCAGCAAACTACTCATATCGGTTTGGCTCAGGAGGATATTTCCGCGAGCCACGTTTTTCCCCATCACCCCCGCGTCGGCAGAAGGGTGCAGAATCAGCGAGTCGGCCAATGGCTGTCCCGGTGCGGCGTGGGCGGGATTTTTGACAAACTCAAACGCAAAGCCCTGTTGCGGATTGTTTTGCCGGAGTACCTGTCGGAAA
Source organism: Planctomycetia bacterium (assembly GCA_030527185.1). Lineage (GTDB taxonomy): Bacteria > Planctomycetota > Planctomycetia > Pirellulales > Thermoguttaceae > RGIG3701. The sequence goes on from JAUNBF010000072.1 coordinate 1,064, forward strand.
TAAAAGTCGCCATCTTTGGAGAGGAGGTCTCCCCCGACACCAATCCAAAACCGTCCGGCAAAAAGGCCATTGAGCGTGAGAATCAGTTCGTACCGATCCAGGTAAACAATGGCGTTGAACGGTCCTCGGAGGACTTTCAGTTGTTGTCCCGGCGTGAGGGTGTAGGGGGTCTGAATGCCATTGACACGAGCGATAAATTCGACCGGAATCTGGTATTTTTGAGCAATTCCCTCCAGCGTATCGCCATTTTGCACGGTGTATGCCGGTTCCAGAAAACTCTTCTGCGAATAGACCACCTGCGTGGCGGCCTGGACGAGGATGCTGACGAGATATTCCAACTCTTTCGGATTGAACCGGGGGTCGCCGTAGTAGGGACTCAGCGAACGGAGGACTTCGAGAGCCTGGCCGTTTTGGATTTTCGCCGATGCCTGCATGAGGTATTCGTGGACAGCACGGTCTTCCACCGGAGCGGCGGAGGGGGGGGCAGGCGTGGCAGGAGATGTTTCCGAAATGGAGTTCGGAAGCCCCGGTGTGGCGGCCGCGTAAACATCCACCGACGCGGGAAGTTCGGAAGAGGTCGTGGGAGAAGAGGTCGTGGGAACCGTTCTTCCCGAAAGCGGGGAAAGGTCGTTTTCTCCCGAACGCAGAGGGTTACTCACCTCTCCCGGCACCCCGGAAACGGCATTGGGAATGGTGGAAGTTGTCGGCATTTCTTCCGTCACCGGCAAATCGACCGACGCGGGCAGTTCCGGCAAAGGATTCCCGACGTGGTGCTGCGGTTCCGCTACCGTGATGGCAGGAGCCATTTCAAAAGGATTTTTTTCCTGCGTTTCATGCGGAGCGGGGAGTGCTGCGGTCTGATTTTCCGGCATTCCCAGATTTTCCGGCAGTTCCAACGGAGGAAGCGAGGGGAGTGCTGGTGGAATATCTCTCGAAACGGTACTTTCCGCAACTATCGGTTCTGACGGGACTTGGGAAAAAGGCTCGATTTTGGGAGTTTCTTTTTCTGAGGCAGGGAATCCGCTTTCCTCCGCCACATTCTCCATTTCCTCCAGCCAGGGCAAGGGATACGAATTCAGAAAATAATAGGAGCAGACGGTGATTCCCGCAAAAAACAAAGCGACTACAAAAGTACGTAACATCTCCATATTTTTTCGTCCTCCATGACGTTGATAAACCTCCTCGCCGGAAAATTCTTGAAAAGGCTAACCTTGGGAAGAAATTTCGAGACGAACAGGAATATTTCCTGATTTCAAACGAGAGTGTAGCGTAAAATGAAAAATATTTCCAGAGCGAAATTTTCTTTTTTTCCTTTTTTCGGAAAAATTTTAGAAAAAATTTCCCAAAACATCCCTCCCCCGACAACCTCCCCCCTCATCAATCATTATATTATTAATCATTAAAAAGCCCCCCCTTTTGGAACGATTTTTTATTCCTTATAATGTATTGCGAGAAAACTTTCTTCCCCGCCGTTAGTTTCAGGAGAATGGAAATGCGAACATTTATTTTAAGTGGTTGTTTTCTGATATTTTGGGGAAATTTTCTGTACGCGGATGGGTTGGCGGAATTTCGGGAGGCGGGGATGCCGGAGGAGATTCTTTTCGTCACGCGAAAACCGAGTTTCGACGGCCACTGGTACGCGAATATCGGCTATTACGCGGACAATTCCTGCCGACTTCCGTTTCCTCGCAATTCTGGTGGAGCGATCTGGATTTACAACACGACGACACGGCAAGTTCGCAAAATTCTCGACGACCCGGAAGGAAACATCCGCGACCCGCAGATTCATTACGACGCGGAAAAGCTGATTTTTTCGTATCTTCCTCGTGGCAAGAAGCACTACAGCCTCTTTGAGATGAATCTCGACGGAACCGGACTGCGGCAAATCACCGGAATCGGCGAAGACACGCCAGTGTCCATTCCACCAGGTGTCGAGCCACTCCAAACGACCGAAATTCGTCGTTCCCCGGAAAATCTGGATGGCAAGCAGGACTACGCCCCTCCCGGCTGGGACGATTACGAGCCGATTTACACCCCCGACGACCAAATCATTTTCTGCTCCACCCGTGCGAAACGGTACGTTCAGTGTTATTACACGCAGGTGGGGACGTTGCACAAATGCCATCTCGATGGGACGAATATTCACGAAATTTCGGCGAATGTCGAGCAGGACAACACGCCGTGGATGTTGCCGGACGGACGGGTGGCGCACATGCGGTGGGAGTACGTCGATCGGCATTGGGGAACGTACCACCACCTCTGGACGGTGAACCCCGACGGGACGCGGCAGATGATTCTCTACGGCAATTTTGCCTCATGGGACGCGATGTTGGCACCGAAGCCGATTCCAGGGACGGAGAAAATCGTCTGCACCTTCTCCCCCGGCCATGGACGACGGGAACATTATGGCCGAATCGTTGTTCTGGATCCTCGTTTGGGACCGGAAAATCCGCAGGCGGTCCGAAAGATTTCCCAAAAACCGGAAGACCACTCCGATCCGTGGGCCTTTTCCGAAGACCATTTCCTCGCGGCGGCCAAAACGAAAATCGTCCTGGTGCGTGGCAACGGAGCGGAGGAGGTTTTGTACGAACTCCCCGAAGAACTGAAAAAGGCAGGTTTCTGGATTGGCGAACCACGGCCTGTAATGAAGCGGCCTCGGGAGGAAATTCTGGCCGACCAGACCGACCCGACAAAAGATTACGGCACGTTGGCGCTGGTCAACATCTACCGTGGTCGCAAAATGAAGGATGTCGCCCCTGGAACGGTCAAGAATCTGCTGATTTACGAGGTTCTTCCCAAACCGGTCAATTTTTCCGGCGGGATGGATATGATTTCCAACGAAGGAACGTTTTCCGTCGAACGTCTGATCGGCACCGTCCCCGTTTCGCCGGAGGGAAGTGCCTATTTTCACCTCCCCGCCAAGCGGAGTTTCCTCTTCTGCGCCATGGACGAAAAAGGGCATTGCGTCAAGCGGATGCACTCCTTTGTCGCCGTCATGCCGGGGGAAGTGACGACCTGTATCGGCTGTCATGAAGAGCGTACCGAAACGCCGAACGCCGACGACCGCGACCGTCTGAATCACCTTCTGCGCACCGTGGCCGTCCAGCCGCAGCCTGTGGAGGGAGTGCCGGAAATTTTCAGTTTCCCCCGCGATATTCAGCCGATCCTGGACAAACATTGCCTGGAGTGCCACAATCACGACCGGGAGGAAGGTGGCTTCAACATCTCCGGCGACTGGAATCCGCTCTACACATTTGGCTACATGCAGATGTCGTGGCGGCAACTCTTCGGCGACAACCGCAACCGCTCGATGGGCGACTTCCCCCCCTACGCCATTGGCACTGGCTCCAGTCGGCTCCTGAAACTGATGGAAGAGGGGCATGAGGGGGTGAAAATGTCGGAGGAAGAACTGAAAATCATCCGTCACTGGCTCGACGCGGGAGCGAATTATGCCGGAATTTACGCGGCAAGCGGTTGCGGTGGGCTGGGGTACTACGTGGCGCATGTCAACATCCGCAACGACCGCGACTGGCCGGAAACGGCGGCGTCGGAGGAGGTGATTCGGCGTCGCTGTGACGGGTGCCACTGCCCGACGGAAGAAGAGAAGAAAATCGGCACGTACGGTCTTAATACCGAGTACAAAGCGACTTATTACCCGCCGCAGGAAAATATGTACGTGGCTCATACCCTATGTGAGGAGAGTGGTCGCTTCAACCGCCATGAAATCTACAACCTGTCGTATCCCGAAAAATCCAAAGTCCTCCGCGGTCCGCTGGCGAAAGAGGCAGGTGGTTTGGGTACTTGCCAGGCCAAGAGCGGAAAAGTCGTTTTTGCCGACACGTCCGACCCCGACTACCAGGCCATTTTGAAATACATCCAGCGTGGCAGGCGTTACATTCTCGAAGAAGACAACCGTTTCAGTATGCTCCACCCCAGCGTCAACAACGGCGAAAACTGCCCGCAGGTTTTCATTCCACGGTGGGGCTATCTCCGCGAAATGATTCGGTACGGGATTCTTCCCATGGAGACCACCCCCAAAACGCCGATTGATCCCTACGAGGTGGAGGGGCGTTACTGGAAATCGTTGCACTATACCCCCCAAAAATAGACACAAGGAGAAATTTCATGCTATTCACCACATTGGCAACTCTGACCCCGGAATCCCCTCTTTTGGCGGAATATCCATCCTCGGTACGGGACGCAATCGCGTACTTGAAGCAAACCGATGTCGCCTCTCTCCCGTTGGGCAAAACGGCCGTGGACGGAGAGCGGATTTTCCTGAATATCCAGGAGTATCTCACCAAACCTGCGGAGGAAGCGGTACTGGAAGCGCATCGAAAATATATCGACCTGCAAATCGTCCTTGAAGGGAAAGAATGGATGGGCTATGCCCGCTACGAGAAAGAATTGCCGACGCTGGGGGAGTACGACGAGACCGCCGACGTGCAGTTTTTCCCAAAAAGCGTCATGCCATTCTGGGCGCCGAACGCGGAATCGCCCCAGAAATTTCTCGCTACGCCAGGAACAATCGCCATTTTCACGCCGCAAGATGTCCATGCCTCCCAGGTTTGGGTGGAAAAGCCGCAAAACGTCCGTAAAATGGTCGTGAAGTGCCGCGTTTTCTGAAGCCTTTTCCAAAAATCAAGATTCCTCGGAAGGCGGGGATGGGGAATCGTCGGGAATTGGCTCGAAATGAATCCGAAATACTTGCCGATTGTCTTCCCGCAACATCTCCGGGGCGGAGGAGGCAAACGTGAGGGTGAATTTCTCCTCCTCACTGGGGCCGAAGGTATGCCCATCTTCCAAAATCGGCCCGTTTTCCAGCAGGAAATGCGACAAATTGAACATCCACCGCAACATCCACCGAACATCCTGCTGCGAACGGGAGACTTCCAGTTCATTCAGGGCAAACGTTTCCAACCCCCACGTTCCGAGCGAAATCGTGCCGTCGGTATTGGGGATAATACGGAAATCGACCCACAATTCCACGGGGAGCGTCCGCCGGTTCATCCCCTCGGCATGAGCTACAAATTCCTTCGGAGCGTGGAGCATTCCCGAATGGTTCCAGTAGACCGCCACCCCTTCGGTATTCTTCAAAACCGCAATCGTCAGGCAGGTTAGCAGGAGTGCCACATCGACCTGATCCAGCGAATTTCCATTCGGCATCACCGCAACGACCAGTTGCCGCGTCTCTTTTTGCACTTCCATTGCCGCTTCCGCCCAGTGCCACGCCCGTCGGCAGGCATTCTGCAAGTCGCTTTTCGGCACAATCTCCTCCACCGGCAACGAAATGGCCAACGTCGCGGCAGGCGTCCGAAACACTATTTTGTCCAACTCTTCCGCAACCCACTCGAAATCGACCGTCTCATAACCAGGCACCGCGTTCATTTCCCGAAAAACGCCCTCCCGCGTCGGAAGGACTTCCGAAGTCGTCAAAATCGTTGCCATCCAGGGTTTTTCCGACATACTCCCCCCTCCTCAAAAATTGATAAGTGATAGTTGATCGTTGATAGTTGATAGTTAAAAACTGCAAGCCCCTGTTGCCGAGAATGTGTTGGGAACATTATCAATCATTAACCATTATCTTAATTCTATGCTGTTGAACAAATTCCGCACTTTTTGGGTGAGTTGTTCGAGAAGTTCCGTTTCTGACATTTTTTGAATTTCCTCGACAGGAATGGGTTGGCCGTAGGTGACGATGATTTTGCGCGGCTTGGGAAACTTGCTCCCACGCGGCAGGGCTTCGTACGCTCCACGAATCGCACAGGGTACAATCGGCACTTTGGCTCGCTTCGCCACCGTTAAAATCCCCCCCTGAAAAGGTTGCAATTTCCCGTCAAAACTCCGCGAACCTTCCGGGAAAATTACCACCGCTTCCCCCTGTTTCAGCAGCCGCAACGTCTCCTTGATACCGCCGATCGGGTTGCCATCCTGAGAGATGGGAAAAGCGTTCAAATTCCGAAGATGCCAGCCGAAAAGTCCGCGAAACAACGTTTTCCGTGCCATGAAATGACAGTACCGCGTCAAACCAATCCCAATGAGCGGCGGGTCGAGAAAACTCTGGTGATTCGCAATCAAAATCACCGCCCCTGTCCGAGGTACCCGTTCCCAGTGCCGATACGAAATGCGGAACCAGATTTTGGCCCATAACCGAATCAGATTGCACCAAAACGTATAGTAAGCTCGCTGAAACCACGTTTTTTTCATCTTAACCCTCTTTCTCCTCCGAGGAACGACGTTTCCGCACTTCCTCCAGTGCCGCCACGATCCGCTCCACCACCTCCTCCACACACAGCCCATCCGTCCGCAGCACCACCGCGTCGTCCGCCTTCTTCAACGGCGCACAAGTCCGTGCCGCATCCTCCCGGTCCCGCTTCTGCATTGCCTGCAACAGCGTTTCGTAATCCGCCGTTTCCCCCCGCTGCCGTTTCTGCTCCCACCGTCGTCGGGCACGTTCCTGCGGCGAAGCGTCGAGATAAATCTTCAACTCCGCATCCGGGAAAACGACCGTCCCCTGATCCCGACCTTCCGTAATGCAGTTCCGCCCGCGAACGTACTCCCGCTGCTTCCGCGTAAGGATTTCCCGAATGGCCGGATTCCCCGCCGCATATCGCGTCACCTCCGTCACACGCTGCGTTTCCAGTTCCGGCGTAATGTCCCGATTTTCCCAGAAAAGCCGCTTCCCCTCCCACCGTAACCGATTGGTTGCCGCAATCTTCTCCAGTTCCTCCGGCCGATTCCAGTCCACCCCTGCCTGCAAACCCGCCCACGCAATGGCACGGTACATCCACCCCGTCTGCAAATACTCCCATCCCAGCCGCTCCGCCAGCCGCCTCGCCACCGTACTCTTCCCCGACCCCGCCGGACCATCCAGAGTTATCATCATCGCTCGGTTTCCTAAATTGTCAATTTGTTGAATCTTAAAGCTCATGGGAATTTCTTCTGATAATGACCTTCCCCTATAAATTCAATCATCCCGCGATCTCTTAACTCTTGTAACTGCTGCCGGATTTTGGCTTTGATATGGTGATTCCGAGGATGTTTTTCTTGTAATTTCCCAACATATTGATAAATATCTTTCAAACAAAAAGTATCTTTCGGGATGGAGTTGACACAATTCATAACATCCAAAAGCCAACCCCGTTCTCTCAAATTATCCGTCTTCAAACGTGTTGAATATCGATATTTTTCAACCACCGTATCGATACGTTCCATACGCTGGTTGACGATGATGTCGATTTTCCTTGTTGGGGAATTTTACTGAGCAGGATGTTGCGCCCTATCCAGCCACTCCTTTGAGCATGGGACGAAAGAGGTTTTCTTTTTTCGATAATCGCCGGAATATCGCATGATGAGCAAGTCTGGATTGTTTGATCCTGTGATTCTTTCTATCATCGTCGCATAAGCACCGTCGACAAACTTCTTTCCCAAGTTTCCCTTTTTACTCTTCAACTCAAGGATTCTTTTACAACTTTCACACTGAAAATCCGCAACAGGACGGTTTCTTTTTAAGGCTTTGATACATAAGTTTCCACAATAGGGGCAAAATAGGTTGTCTGCGACCCATGATTCGCTCATAACTCGCACTTTTTGTGACCTATTTTTATAACCTACTGCCAAAGATGGATTCAAATGATAGTCTATACAAACTCGATCCATTTTGTACTCGGTGAAATTTCTATCCAGGCTCTACTTTTGCTTCTCGGAAATGTCAAATGGACACGTATATTTATGCACTCCTACAACGACAACGGTTCATTTTCCATCTGTCGTTCCTCTTTTGTCAGGCGGAACATTTGGTGGAGGAGTTCCTGGTGAAAGGGTCGTTGGAGGACGTTGCGGCGAGCAAACATGCGTTGTTGGGTGCTGCACATGACTTCGACGGGAAGTTCCGTACACTGGCCGAAGGAGCGAGCATAATTCACAAAACTTGGCACGTTTCGAGTCACAAAACCATAGACCATACTGCAACTTCCGATGATTTTGCCGGTGAAAATGCTGGTGTTGATGGCGGTTTTGGAGTAGTCGCCGATGATGCAACCGTGGAACTGCATGGCGGTGGCCATTCGACCTTCACCGTACGTCATGGAAATCGTGCCGTACGTGTTTTTCAAGTCGCTGTTGCACGTCCCCGCTCCGAGATTGATCCAACTCCCCAGGTACGAATGCCCCAGAAAACCGTGGTGTTGTTTGTTGGTGTACGGCTCGATGGTGGAAGCCTCGACTTCGCCACCCACTTTCGTCGTGTGCGCCAGACCCACAAAATCTTTCAAAGCCGCGTGTTCAATCACCTTGGAGTGCGGCCCGATATAGACTGGCCCTTTGATGTAGCAAAACGGCCCAATCGACGCACCATGATCGACCAGAATCGGCCCGTGGGAGGTGTCTGCCACAAAATAGTCTCCCAGCGAAACGTTGTTTCCGACGAAAACGCCGTCGCGAATCTCCCGCCACGCCCCCTCCGCTCCCGGTTCCGCGTCCCGGCGGCTGTGCCAGGCGTTTTTTAGGCGAAATTCGATATTTTCCGTAAAAATCCGCATATTGTTCCGTACCAGATCGTGCGGATAATCGAACAATTCCGTCGGATTCGCTTCGGAAAAGTCGTCCCATTTGCCGTGGAGCAAAATTTCCGACAAATCGTAAAAACCATCCTCAAAAACATCGAGTTTTTCCCGCAAAACCGCGGCTGGCAAGACCGCCATAGCAACCGCATCCTGCCATTTGGCGAGGCTTGGCCGCGATTCGGAAGCCCGTTGTTGCAGAAAGAGCAGAATTCCCGCCTGAGGAACCATCCGCGCATTGACCACCAGCACATTTTCCTCCGGCGGCATTTTTCGCAGCACCTCTTGGATTGCCTGCAAACCGAAAACATGTTCGGGGTACTCGTGGCGGCTGATTGCCTCCAGGTACGGACGACACAAAATACCGAGGGTGTCCGAAATTTTCCCCAGCAAATCGACCATTCGCAACGTTCCACACGTGATGGCAAACGCCCCACGTCCTGTCGTAATCGGGTAAAGCTGCTCGACCTGACTATCTTCAAAGAGAATCGTTTTCATGTTTGGTTTTCCGAGTGCTTTTTGCCTTTGTTTAGATTTTTACGAGTTTGCTGCATGGAGTTTTGCTGAATTTTCTGCGCTTGCAAATCAGCCTCCCTGGCCTTGGCGGTATTTCCCATTTTACGGTGGATATTGGCAATCTGCTGGGCACAGTAAAAATCGGTCGGGTCCCGTTCGATCACCTTCTGGAAATCGGCAATGGCCTTATCATTTTCGCCCATCGATTCGTGGAGCATGGCGCGATAGACGTACCCTGTCGAGAACTGTGGCATTTTCTCAATCACCTCGGTATAAATCCTCATCGCTTCGGCAGAATTCCCTTTTTCCTGTTGCTGAAACCCTTTTTGGAGCCTTTTTACCGCCGCGTCTTCAGACATTTTCGCTCCGCCGCAGCCCCACTGAGCCACCAGCAACCCCAGAATCAGGGACATTCCCCACCACAGATTTTTTCGATTTTTCATGGCAACCCTTTTCCTTCCATCAAACCAATTTTTTCCTAATTATACTCCAAATAAAGAAGATTTTCAACCCCACACTGCAAGGATTGCCAAATTCCCGCGAATTCAATGAACGGAATGGTGATGTGTGAAAGAAACAACGTATTGTAAATGGGTTTCCGGCGGTTCCATAATGGACGCCCTTCCATGCCTCCATTTGACGATATTGCGCCACGGGAAAGGTTAGGACGTGTATTTTCAATTCAAAATAGTCAAAATATTTCCAACAAACCAATTAAATTCAAGCATTTTCCAATAATTTTGCAAAGGAGTAATCGGATGGAACGACATGAATTGACGAATAAACAATGGAAAAAATCAGAAAAATTTTTACCGGAACAAAATGGTGGATGTGACCGAAAGTGGCTTGATTTAAGGATTTAGGACAGTGGAATTTTTGTGGACTCTGGGAACAGGAACTCCGTGGCGGGATTGGCGGGAACGGTACGGAAATGGAAATCGGTTTGTAATCGTTACGTAAAGTGTTCGTACGAAAGGGTTGGGGACAAAATTTTCAGCGTGATTCATAAGAAAACACTGCCCAAAGGGGAGAATCGACGAGAGTACTTCTAACAATGCGATAGCACCAGGTCGCTCCCGGTCGTACTGGGCTGGAAAACCTTTTTCTTGCGTTTTTATTTAGTCATTCCTAACCCTTCGCCAGACTTTCGTGATTTTTGCAAGTCGTTAAAAAACAATCCCTTACGGCTACCAAAAACAATTCCGACAGCAATATTTTTTCTTAGCCCGTTATAATTCTCGGAAAAAAATGCCGCGGGAGCGTTTTCCTTATTGCCATTTCCCCCTTTTGGCGATAGAATACCTGGCAGAATGAAACCCCGAAGGTGGGGGATTAACTTTCCACTTTTTTTACAGGAGATGTTCCTATGGCAGCGGAAATCAACAAAGAACAATGCACCGGTTGTGCTTCTTGTGTCGGCGAATGCCCCGTGGAAGCGATCACCATGGACAACGACAAGGCATCCGTCGATGCCGCCCAATGCACATCCTGCGGCGCTTGCGCAGGAGCCTGCCCGGTCGAAGCAATTACCGTCGAGTAAGAGACAGCCGGGGAAAAAAGCCAACGTCTGAACTGGAGAGCGGACACCTTTTTTCCCCGATTTTTTATCCCTCTTTCACCCAGATATTCTCCGCTTCTTCCAGACTCAACGTCCGCAAATGCTCTTCCACCAGACATTCGCAAAGATGTTCCTCGAGGGAAATTTGCCGCAGGACGATTTTGGCTCCGGTGCAAAACCCTTGCGAAAACAGTTCTCCCGAACGCGCCACGTTCCGACCCACACGTACCAAAACCGCCTGTTTGCCAGGAGTCCACTGAGCCAGCAAAACCGGCTGGGAACCATTCCGCGACGCCTCCATTTCCCAAACTTCCTCCAGATAATTCCGCAATGCCTGGCAATCTTCCCGACGCTGAATCGCCTCCGAAAGAATCGACAACCGCTCGATTCCACGCGGATTGACCAGATGCTCCATCTTGCAGGCCATTTCCCCCGATTCCGCTTCCGGCAAACCGAGCAAACGGGTGAAAAAATCCTGAAGCAGGTGGTGCCGCCGCAAAATTTCCCGTGCCCGTTCCATCCCCTTCTCCGTCAGGATGACCGGCTGATTCGGTTGGTACTCGATAAAACCGTTCCCTGCCAGAATCCGCAGGGCATTCGTCACCGATGGCATTTTTACGTTCAGACAATTCGCAATATCCCGCGTATGCGCATGACCATGTTCATCCACCCGCTCCACAATCGCTTCCAGATAATCTTCCAAACTTGCTGATAATGGCGTATCCGACATACCCAACGTCTCCTTCCCCTTGGTTTTCCTATCTCTTTATCAGTATAACAAATTTCCCCGCTCTTTCAAGTTAGGGTGGACTAAATTTTAATCTGAAAGAGAAAAGATTGATTTTCCACAGAAATAACTTCCCCGCAAGAACAAAAAAACCGGCTTTGGAAATCCTCAATGTTGCTGGAGAGTCGGTTCAACATCCTGGTTTCCGCTGCCGGTTCAGTATTTTTCGGAGGGTAACGCCTTGCTTACACCGCCGTTTGAAGAGCTTCCACCCATTGAGAAATACGTTGCGAGGTCCGATCGGACTGATTGCTGTCATCCAATGCCAGCCCACAGAATTTCCCGTCACAAGCCGCCATGGAGGAGGTGTAGGTATAGCCTTCCGTGGAAGTTTCCCCCACGATTTCCGCCCCACGCTCTTTCAGCTTATCTGCCAAAACCTTGATTCCATCGACAAAGGAATCGGCAAAACCTTCCTGATCTCCCAGCCCGAAAACGGCCGCTTTTTTGCCGGACAGGTCGACCTGATCCAGTTTGTTGATGCCGCTGAGCCAGTCGTCCTGCAATTCGCCGAAACCCCACGTGGAGGTTCCCAAAATCAGCAGGTCGGCCTGAAAATCTTCCGTCTTGGCATCCGCAATGTTGATCGCTTCGGTGCCAAACGCCTGAGCAATCGCCTCGGCCGCACTCTGCGTACAGCCCGTGGTACTTCCGTAAATCACTTTCACATTTTGCATGAGTAAGTCTCCTTCCAATGAGCAGGATTGATTTGAGTTATCTTTTCCAAACAAGTCTCGATGTCATAAAAAGTTTCCAGAATCGTTTCCGCATAAACTTCAATCGATCGATAAAGCTCCATTTTCCGCAACGATTCACGCGGATTCCCAAAAACCTGCCACCTGCCGCGAACGGGAACTTTGGGAGCGTTCTGGATGAATCCCACCACATCTTTCAGAGGATACCCCAGAAAAATGCCGACTTCATGAGGGAGATACACCTCCGCGAACCGTTTCTGAAGTATTTTCAGATATTGGGCAAGCCCTCCCTCCGCCGGAAAACCAAAACGGCTTAAAAATTGGAGGTGCCACTCGTTTCGCAGCGTCGCGGACAGTTTTTGAGGGTGATAAAAAAGGATGAGCGACCCCCTCTCGTCCGTCCGCAACACGCAATACGGCAACTGCAAAAGGGAAAGGACTTTTCGCTGCGAATACCGAACCACCTCCCCCTCCGAATCCTGCCAGGTATAAACCCGATTCACCCGCAGCAATTCTCCCGGCTTCTCCCCACACCGAACCGCCGCCGTCCGCACCAGCAAAAATCGCAGAAGCTCTTTCTCCAGAACTTCCCGATCAAGCGTCGTCGTTGGAATATAAAAGTTAGACATGACTAATTCTATCTGGAAAAAAATTTTGTTCTCGCTTCGTTTCATTCAACTTCATGGAATTATACACACAAAGACAAGGTTGTCAATTAGGGGCGTCTAACTTTTTGCAAAAAACTTAAATTTTTTTTATTTTTACCGAAATTTTCGCATTCACTCTCACATCTTTAACTTCCTCTTCCTGGAATTGGGGTTCTTGTTCTCGTAATTTTTCTTTAGGAGGGATGATTCCAACGTACCCCTTGTTTTTCGCGGAAGAACTTTTAGAATGAGGGGTGGAATTCATGATTGAACGAAAGAAGGAGTTGTGATGCGAATGAAAACGAACGGGAAAAGAGTTTGTTTACTGGTTGCCTGCCTGACGATATTGGGAGGGAAGGTTTTCGGAGAGACGCCGGAAGTGCTGACAAAACCGGTTTTGCCTGCGAATGCCCTGGGAGGAGTAGGGACGCATGCGGAGCCGCGTTTCATGATGTTCCGATGGCTGCGTCCTCAGGTGGAGGCTGCGGAAAAGGCGTGGCGGGAAGCGTACGAACTGCGAAAAACGCCGGAAGAGATTGCCGCTTACCAGAAAACGCTGAAGGAGAAGTTTATCGAGAATATCGGCGGTTTCCCGGAGCGCACGCCGTTAAACGCGAAGATTACCGGTCGGCTGGAGCGGAACGGTTTTGTGATGGAGAAAGTGCTTTTCGAGTCGCAGCCGGGCTTGTACGTGACGGGGGTGATGTTCCTGCCGGATGAGGCGAAATTTCCCAAGCCGTGGCCGGGCGTGCTGATTTCGTGTGGGCACAGTTACAATGGAAAAGGGTACGTCAATTACCAACGTGTCGCGGCACTCCATGCTCTGAATGGAATGGCAGCTTTTCTGGTCGATCCGATTGACCAGGGAGAACGTTTTCAGTTGGTCGATTTGGAGAAGAAAAAGGAACTGGCGGCCAGCGTCCATGCGCACAACCTGATCGGGATTGGGAGTATTCTGCTGGGCTGGAACACGGCTCGGTACGAGATTTGGGATTTGATGAGGGGGCTGGATTACCTGCAAAGTCGCGAAGATGTCCAGAAAGGTCCGTTGGGAGCGGCAGGACTGTCGGGTGGCGGAACGCAGACGGCCTACCTCATGGCACTGGACGATCGGGTTTCGGTGGCCGCGTCATGTTGTTATCTGTGCAGCCTCTTTGGGTTGATGCAAAAGAACGACCCCCAGGACGCGGAGCAGAATATTTTCGGGCAGAGTGCGTGGGGAATGGATCACGCCGACTATTGCATGATGCGGGCACCGAAACCGACGTTGATTGGGAGTGCGACGAAGGACTTTTTCCCGATTGAGATGACGTGGGATGGTTTCCGGTATGCCAAACGACTCTTCCAACGGATGGGTTATGGCGAAAATATTGATCTGGCGGAGACGGACAATACGCACGGTTACGACAAGACGCTCCGGGAAGCGACGGTGCGGTTCATGCTCCGTTTTTTAGCCAAACGGGAAGAGGCCATTTTCGAACCGGATGAAAAACTGGAGGTTTCCGATGCGGAAATTCGCGTGACGAAAGAGGGGCTGACACTGCTGGAGCCGGGAGCCAGGAGTACGTACGACCTGAATCGTGACGAAGCTCGACGGCTGGCGGAAATTCGGGCGAAAAATCCTCTGACAGACGAGACGCTGGCGAAAATCCGGGAATTGGCAAGCATTCGCAAGGCATCGGATTTGCCGGAAACGCAGATTTTCTCCCGCGGCGAAAAAACGGAGTTGGCTGAAGGAATCGTTTACGAAACGATCGTTTTTCAGCCGGAAAAAAGGATTCTCCTCCCCGCGTTGCGATTTTCCCCCCAAGGAGCGGAAAAGGCACCACAGGTGATTTATGTGAACGATCGTGGTAAGACGTCCGCGTGGGAAACCGATATTCTGCCGATGATTCAGGCGGGAAAATCGGTGCTGGCGGTCGATTTGCGCGGCTGGGGGGAGACGCAGCAGGTGGGGCAGAAATATTTCAATCCGAAATTTCTGGGAAGTGACGGCAAGGATTTCTACACCGCGTACAATTTGGGAAAGACGTATGTCGGCTACCGCACGGAAGATATTCTGGTGCTGGCAAAATGGCTGAAAAACCAGTCGGAAACCGCGTCGGTCGAAATTCATGCCGTTTCGGAAGGGTGCATTCCCGCCCTCCATGCCGTGGCACTGGAAGAAGAGCTTTTTGCCCGTTTAACGTTATCGGAAGCGTTGGTTTCCTGGACGAATGTGGTGGAAAACGGCGGTTTCTCCAACACGCCCCTGACCAGTACCGTTCACGGAGCGCTGCGGGTTTACGATTTGCCGGAACTGCGGGCATGGGTGGAACAGAAAGGGAAGTTGCGGCTTCTCTCCACGAAAATTTCCCGCGTGAGCGAGTAACGCCGTAAAAAATAACAAATAGGGTGATGTAGTGCTGTGTTCAATTGATAATTGATAATTTTGGGTGTTCATGCCGTATTTTTAAGGCTTTAGGCAATAGTCACATCAATAATTACAAGTTTAACAGAGCAGTAATGGCAAACAAAAATTTTTGGACACGGTATGAGCGGGAGTGATTGGGGGGTTATCGTACCGTTATACTTTATCCACTTGAGTTTTTCGGATTCACTCCACAAAGCCCTTCTCTTTGGAGGGAGGGGCTTTCCTTTTTGTTATATTTGGCATTTTGAAAACATCGGCTAAAAATTTGGCAGCGTAGGAGAGTTTTCGCAGAGGATGGAGACTATTTTTAAGAAGAATTTCAGGAGAGTTTTTTGGATAAGTCCAGAAATTTCGCGACTTTCAACATTGATATTTGTCCGTGGATTACGTGGAAAACGCGGACATTTCCGTTCCCACAATTCTCTCGGCGGATACTTGAAATCGGGATTACCGCTGTGATAAATAAGATGGGTTGGGGTAGATTTTTCTCGTTAAGATGAATTTATGGGAA
Source organism: Planctomycetia bacterium (assembly GCA_030527185.1). Lineage (GTDB taxonomy): Bacteria > Planctomycetota > Planctomycetia > Pirellulales > Thermoguttaceae > RGIG3701. The sequence continues at coordinate 16,752 of JAUNBF010000072.1, forward strand.
AATAAAAAAGAGAAAATGTGTTTTGGAAATGCTCTAGACAAGCGGTAAACAAGTAGTTTTTCCCATCATCATAGGAATGGAAAATTCTCCACGATTTTCAGTACGAAATACCCCGCTTCGGAAAGAGGGGAATAAAGGCGCAATGCCACGATATATGTTGTTTTATCAGCAAACGAGGAAAACATGTTATTTGATCATACAAAATTAAGCAAAAACGCGGTGGACTTTGTGGACGCGGCGGGAGTGGATGAACTTTTGGCGGAAACCCGTTTTGACGCGAAGGAATTTGAGGATGTTCTGGCCAAAAGCCGTGCGAAAGAGGCATTGACGCCAGCCGAAACGGCCGTCTTGATTGCCGGTTCCGAGAAGGAGAGCGAGGCGATTTTTGAGACGGCACGCCAGTTGAAACGAGACGTTTACGGGAATCGAATCGTGATTTTCGCGCCGTTGTATGTGGGGAATTATTGCCAGAACGACTGCCAATATTGTGGTTTTCGCCGTTCCAATCGGGAGTCGATTCGCCAGACGCTCAGCGACACGCAGTTGGAAAATGAAGTGCGGGCGATGCTTCGGCTGGGGCACAAGCGGACGATTGTCGTTTTTGGCGAACACCCGAAATACAACGCGGATTTCATTGCGGAGTGCGTTCGGAAAGTGTACGCGGTTCGGGAGGGAAACGCCTCCATTCGTCGGGTTAATGTAAACGCGGCACCGATGGATTTCGACGGTTTTCGCAAGATTCACGAAGCGGGAATCGGCACGTATCAGATTTTTCAGGAGACGTATCACAAGCCGACGTATGCTCGGATGCACCCTGCGGGGACGGAAAAAAGCGACTTTCTGTGGCGGCTCGACAGTCTGAATCGTGCGTACGAGTCCGGGGCGGATGACGTGGGGCTGGGAGCGCTGTTCGGGCTGTACGATTGGCGTTACGAGGTGTTGGGACTGGTCGCCCACGCACAGCACCTCATGTCGGCGTATGGCTGCGGTCCGCACACGATCAGTTTTCCACGTCTGCAACCGGCTGCGGGAACCGATTTGTCGTGGAAATACAACATTACGGAAGAGATTTTCAAACGGCTCGTGGCGATTCTGCGGTTGAGCGTGCCGTACACCGGGCTGATTTGCACGGCACGGGAAAGTGCGGAAATTCGGCGGGCGGTGATGGATTTTGGCGTGTCGCAGATCGATGCGGGGGGGCGGATTGAAATTGGTGGCTATTCGGAACTGGGCGAAAAACAGGTCTCCGAAAAGGAACAGTTTGAACTGGGCGATATGCGGCCACTGGACAGTATTATTCGGGAACTTTTGCAGGACGGTTTCATCCCCAGTTTCTGCACCGCCTGCTATCGGAAAGGTCGCACCGGGCAACAGTTTATGGAATTTGCCATTCCCGGATTCATCCAGAAACTCTGCACGCCGAACGCCCTGACAACGCTGGAGGAGTATCTGGTCGATTACGCTTCCGACGAAACACGCCAGGTGGGAAAAGCCGCGATTGCGAAAGTTTTGGCGACGCTTCCTGCCAATGCGCAAAAAACGGAGTTGATTTCCCGACTGGAGCGTATTGAAACAACCCCGGAGCGAGACTTGTACTTTTAATGCCGTTTTTTAGGCAAGGTTTTTTACGCATGGCTTTTTACGCGGGCTTGACGTTCTTGCAATTTCGATTACAATAGGAAAAATTTTTGACAAACACAGGTTTTTTACAGGATCGCACCCTCCATGTCCATCAAAAAGCATTACACGCACTACAATCAGTGGCGAAAGACCCAGAATCCCGATGCGCCGCAAGTCAAACTTCCCGTTTTTGAGAGCTGGATGAAAGCGGAGTTGGGAGAGGAGGTGATTGCCACGAACGATCCTCTGCCGGAATCGCGTTACGAACAATTCGTGGCCTGGCACCGGGAGCAGGAGGAAGCTCAGGCAGCCGCGGCAGCCGTGGCGGGGGCGGCTCAACTGGAAGCGTCGCGGCGTGAGAAACTGGAAAAAATCATCCAGTTGGGTCACGATCCGTGGGGACACCGGATGGACGATTTGCAGGCCATCGGCGACGTGCGAAACAGAGCGTCGGAGGTTCCCGCGTCGGAAGTACGGGAAAAAGAGGGCGTCCGTGGGCCGAAAGTCCGAGTGGCCGGGCGGATCATGCTCCAGCGTCCCAGTGGGAAGGTGATTTGGCTCAATATCAAAGACCGCACAGGTGTGATTCAGGTGATGATTGGGAAAAATCAGGTGGGAGACGCGAATTTTGAGCTGGCACAGTGCTTTGACCTGGGGGATTTGGTCGTGGCGGAAGGGGAATTGGCCTTCACACGTACCGGAGAATTGACCGTTTTTGCGGAAAATCTCCATTTCATGACGAAATCGATCAACACGCCGCCGGATAAGCACAGTGGTCTTGCCGACAAGGAAATGCGGCAGCGGATGCGCTACATCGACCTGATTCATACGGAAGGGACGCTCGAACGCTTTGTCCGCCGCAGTCGAATCATCCAGTCCGTCCGAAAAACGCTCGACAACCTCGGTTTTCTGGAAATCGAAGGTCCCACACTCCATGCCGTGGCAGGTGGTGCGGCGGCTCGGCCTTTCACGACGCACCACAACGCGCTCGACATGGAACTCTACATGCGGATTGCGCTGGAACTGCACCTGAAACGGCTCCTCGTCGGCGGGATGGAGCGGGTTTACGAAATTGGCCGAGTGTATCGGAATGAAGGGGTCGATACGCGGCACAATCCCGAATTTACCATGCTCGAAATCTATCAGGCCTATGGCGACTACCGCACGATGATGGATTTGTCGGAGCAGATTTTCCTCCAGGCCATTCAAGCCACCGGACAATTTCCCACCGACGGCCAGCAAGTCCTTTTGCCGTGGGGAGAGAACGACTCGATCGACTTCACGCCTCCCTTTGCCCGCCGGAAGTATCATGACCTGGTGCAGGAGTACGCGGGTGTGGAACCTTCCGACACCGAAGCGGTACGCGCGAAAGCGGCAGAATTGGGTCTGGAAGTCGAAGGAAAACATCCTGACGTGATTCTCAACGACCTGTTTGAAGAGACCGTCGAAGCAAATCTGCAAAATCCGACATTCGTTTACGATTACCCCGCCAGCATTTGCCCCCTGACCAAACGCAAGGCCAGCGACCCCGACATTGCGGAGCGATTCGAGCTGTTCGTCAAAGGGATGGAAATTGCCAATGCCTATACGGAACTGAACGACCCCGACCTTCAGGAGCGGCTCTTTACGCGGCAACTCGAAGGGCAGGCCGAAGAAGATTCGATGGCGAAAATGGATCACGATTTCATCCGTGCATTGCGTTACGGAATGCCGCCTGCCGGAGGTTTGGGAATCGGTATCGACCGGCTCGTCATGCTCCTGACCAATTCGCAAAACATCCGCGACGTGATTCTATTCCCATTATTGCGGCTGGAAAATTAAGAACATACCGTAAAAACCCAGAGCCTCCCTCTCCCTTAATATTTTAAAATCCCCCCCACTTGACGAAAAAACAAAAAAAGCTACAATCATTTTATTATTCGCCCTCTTCGTCTAGTGGCCTAGGACACAGGATTCTCAGTCCTGTTACAGGGGTTCGAGTCCCCTAGAGGGTATTTTACCCGTTTGCAAGTCCATGCAAGCGGGTTTTTTATTGCGCATAAAGGACGTATTTTCAAGGACTTGCGGCAATTCCTTCATTTTGTCACATTTTTCTGCAATGCTGTGCAAGTCTCCGTTTGAGACCCCAACAAGTCCCCATTTGAGACCCTTTTTTTCGTCGCTCTCATACCGTGAAATATAGGGTGTTCCTGCTTTTGGGGTTGCATATATACTTTCTGTACAAGTCCCCGCGGCATGTAAGTAGTCATTTTGGGTAGTTTGGGTGTAATGTTTCAGGCTAATTTCAGGAGAATGCCCCATCCATTCACAAACGAGATGGAGGGGGTACATCCCCTGTAGCTCCGTGTCCCGTGTTGCTCGGAGGTTGGTGAAGGGTTTCGGCCACATCGTCAGGCCAGCACGACGGACAATCCGTTTGAGACGCTCCCGCAATATCGTGGCGGCACTGTCACTACCGTTCTGTTCCGGGAAAATCCGGTCTGGAGTTCCTTCCGGGAGGGTTTCCCAGTATTCCAGTAGTGCCGTCTGAATTTCCGGGAATAGGGGGCAGAAACGCTCGGTCAGTGTCCCATCTGCTTCCGATTGCTTATCGGTCAGTTTCGGGGTACTGATTCTGAATTTCCCTTGTTGCCAGAAAATATCGCTCCATTTCAGGTACGTCAGTTCTGAAGGAATCCGCAAGCCTCCCCATCGTGCCAGTGTGAAAATCAGCCTCCACCGGGAATCCGGGCAAGCTGCAAGAATCTCCCCGGCCATTTCGGACGTGATGAAAAAATCCTTGCTCCGGTTCGCTTTTCGTCCTCCTTTCAAGTGGGAGAAGGGGCTTTCCTGCAACCACCCCAACGCCACCGCCAGCGAAAAAATCGCCTTCACGGTAGTCACCCGCCGTTGGTACGTCCCCACCGCCAGCGTTTCCCGCATGTGCTTATAAAGAGTGTCAGCGTCTTTTTTTTGGAATGAATCGACCATCCGCCCATCGCCAAAAAATCCCGTCAACATACTCCCCACCACACGCCGATTCCTCAAGGTACGTTCCTTTTTGGAATCGTCTTGTACATACATTCCAACCAGTTCCTCCAACGTATGCGGCCTTTGGCGTTCCTCAACCAGTCCCAACGCCGCCAGTTTGCCGTAAAGCGGGGTTTCCTGAATTTCTTTGAGCCACGACTTCAAATCAAGGGAAAGCTCCCCCATTGCACGCGACGCGACCAGTTCCTCAATCCTGTCAGCCGTTCGTTGTGCCAACCGCTTGTTCGTCAAGCCGGGGGAAAACTTCACCTGCTTGCCTGAAATGTAAACGCGTGGGTAGTATTTCCCGTTTCGGGTTACGATACTTGACATTTTTCCTCCTTTGGGTTGCTTCTTTGGTATTCACATTATAGCACTTTTATGACGTGGGAATATTCCCCCCTTCATCCGTATGCAAGGTTTTTTTCAAAAAAATCTGGTTTAGGCGTGGAATGGGTGTTAAAATAGGTAAAGTCTCAAAATTCCAAAATATTTTTGAGACTGGTTTTATCCTTGTTTTTACGGGGTTTACGTCATTTTTCCCAAAATTCCTGAAAATACATATAATTATAGGAATGATTTTTGAGAATGGCAACACATTTTCCCTATTCCTCCTGTTTTTCCAGCGGATTCCCTTCCCCCGTGGA
>JAUNBF010000151.1 GCA_030527185.1 Planctomycetia bacterium
ACGCACCCCCAAAACGTATCCGCTACACCTTCGACCCAAACGGAGTGGGATGATGAAACCGAGGCAATGGCATATCGTTTGTCCGCAGTGCGGCAGCCCGATGAAGGTGGTGCGAACGATCGTCACGCGGCACGAAAATGAACTCCGCATTATCCGGTATCGAAAATGCGGAGACTGCCAGGCCAAAGAGAAAAGTATCGAAAATATCGGCCTGAAACGGTAAAATCATTCTTCAAACGTGACGACCAGTTTTTTTCCTAACCCCTTGGCCACCTTTTTCAAAAAGCAGAGGGATGGGTTGTAATTGCCACTTTCCAGACGTGCCAGCGAACTTCTCTGAATGCCGATGCGGTTGGCCAACTCCTCTTGAGTGAGGTGTTTCTGACTTCTGGCCAGCAAAAGTTGACGCCGAATCGCGTACTCCGGTTCCAACGCCTCGTAAGCAGCCCGAAACTCCGGGTCTTTCATCAATTCTTCCCGGAAATCATCGTAATTGGTCATGGTTTTCCTCGTAATCTTTTTTGTAGCGATGAGCTTTCTCCAATTCCATCGGCGGAGTTTTTTGAGTTTTTTTGACAAAACCGTTCGTTAAAATAATCCTTTTTCCACGAAAAAAGAAATAAAAAACCCGCGTAATATTGGAGCCAGCCCGACTGCGTAATTCATAAATACCGCGTCCCATGTACTTTACGTCGGGTTCTCGAAACGCATGAGCAGCCTCTTGTAAAAGGTCAATGTCGTGGATAACCCGTGACATCAGCAGTTGATTTTGGCGATTTAATTTCTCCAAAAACTCACGTACTGGCTCTCTGCCAGAGGGGAGACGGTAAAATTCAATTTCGTAACTCATACGTTACATTGTAACCGATATGTTACAAAAAGTCAAGAGGGGAATAAAAAAGTTCTCATTATTTTTCACCATTTTTCTACATCTAGAAAACAGGTTTGTTGCAAAGTGTCAAAATCACACGGTATCGCAAGTGCCCCCACTGCCAGCAGAAAGTCAAAAGTGTGGAGGTTATTTTCCATAAACATCCTTACGATGTTGAATGGTACTGATATAAGCCGTATCGTTTTGAACTCGAAAGACAATCCGGTAAATGCCCATTCAGCGTCTTCATGCCTGTTATCGTAAGTCCATGTTTTTCAAGAGATTGAATCTTCATCCGCACTTGAGAATGATACGGCTCCTGAAGTTTCTGAAATTGCTTGCAGGCTTCTGGGACAATTCTATTTTCATTGCACATCCTCCCAGGGAATCGTTTTGCCCTGGCGGATTTCTTCCTCTCCTTTTTGAATCGCAGCCATCATTTCCGGGTCGTTCAGAATTTCCTCCGTAGCCTCTTCATCGGAAATATCTTCCTCCAGAAGAAAGTGTGCATAGGACAACAAACTACCTTGTTTTTCTGGACTTAAAGAGGAAAAAATATCCCATAATTCCTTCGGATTGCGTGAACGGATACTCATTTTTGTTCCTTTCTTTCTCATTATCATGAAACACCATCACCTCACACTTGATTGTATCCTACAGCCCCAATTTGTCAATATTTTTCCACTTTTTGGCTTCTGTTTCCTATATATAGGAAATGGACTTTCCCGAAAGTGTTGATTTTCAAAAGGTTATGATATACTAAAAGGAAAAACGTAAAAGAAAAGATGAAACCGAGGCAATGGCATATCGTTTGTCCGCAGTGCGGCAGCCCGATGAAGGTGGTGCGAACGATCGTCACGCGGCATGAAAAAGAAATCCGCATCATCCGATACCGAAAGTGCGGAAACTGCCAGGCCAAAGAGAAAAGCATTGAAAACATCCGTTCCAAACGGTGAAATTACGCTTCAGAAGTTCCCTTTTGCAAAAAATTCCGATATTCTTTGATTTTTCGACAAAACTGTTGAGCTTCCTCCATTCTTTCCCGGACTTCTTCGCTGGAGATAGAAATCAGGTCGCCATAATCGCATTCGTTCCTTATGCTGGAGAGGCTGGTTATTATCTGCGACAGGTTTTCAGGCAATATTCCACTCTTGATGTAAAGTTGACGAAATCTTCCGATTATGCCGGAGTGCTTTTTGAAATCCTCTCCAGAAAGAATGAGCAGGGATCGCATGGCATGGAAAACAGCGTAATAGGAGCGATTGGCGGCTGCGAGAAAATCACCGTTTTGATACAAAAGTTCAGCACTTTTCAGGCAATTTTCCGAAAGTGCGGCTCGATAGCGTGATAATTCCAGCGTTTCATCACTCCACATGAAGAGGCACTCCTTCCCGAAGGATGTTTTTGTAAAGTGGCATTACAGAACGGTATCGAGCAAATTTTTCTTGGGAAACCAACAGAATCGAAACCACCACATCCCACTCCAGGCTTAATTGATTGGCCAGTTGGTCAACCTGCCGACGGTAGATTTTCTGCTCAGAATCCTGAATATCCGCTACCACCCACACGTCCACGTCGGACTCCTCATCAAAATCCCCGCGGGCATACGACCCATAGAGAAAGATTTCAGAAAGTTTTTCCCCAAAAAGAGCGCGAACCTCTTTCCCCAACCTGGCTTTCAGGCGGCTCAACTGTTCGGCATTGAGGGATTTAAGGGTGATACTCATTTTTTTACTCCGTTCTAATCAAGAATTTTTTTATTCTATCCTCCGCCAGCCAATTTGTCAATATTTTTCCACTTTTTGCTTCTGTTTCTTATATATAGGAAATGAAATTTCCCGAAAGTCTTGTTTTTCAAAAGGTTGTGACATATTAGGACCCTTCTGAAAAACATTCTCTCCATAAGCAACTCGAAACTCTGGGTCTTTCATCAATTCTTCTCGAAAATCCTCGTAATGGGTCATGGTTTTCTCGTAAGTCATTGGTAGGAAAGGGGTTATCCAATTGTCAGCGTAATCTTTTTTCCGAGAGCTTTGGAAACACGTTTCAAAAATGCCAGGGAAGGATTGTAATTGCCGGATTCCAGACGTGAAATGTGACTTTGCTGAATCCCCATCCGTTCAGCCAACTCTTTTTGCGTCCAATTCAATTCACGCCGAGCCTCGATAACCTGGCGAATCAGGGCATATTCCGGTTCCAGATTATCGTATTCCGCCTTGATTTCAGGGTCACTCAAAATTTCTCTTTTCAATTCCGCATAAGTTTTCATGATTTTGCCTCATAATCTTTATTCCATCAAGTATCTCATATTCTTAATATACCATATAATACATATTTTGTCAAGAAGTTTTCATTATTTTTCACCATTTTTCTACATCTAGAAAACAGGTTTGTCGCAAGGTGTTGATTTTCGGGAGTTTGTGGTATATGTTTGGGAGAGAGGAGGATTGAAGAAGATGGAAGGTGAGAAGAAAGAGGCGGCGGATTGGTTGGAGAAGGCGGCGGAAGTGGCGGCGGATGGGGTGCAGTCGGTGAGTAGTGGGGGGAGGAGCGTGGCGAAAATCGCGCTGCGAGATTTGGCGGAGTTGGCTAAAGAGACGAAAAAAGAGGCCATGGCGAAAAATCCACTCGGAGCCATTGTGACGGCACGGATTCTGCCGGGTGACGTAAGGTATTGAAATGTAGAGGTTTACAAGTGGGTTTGTGGAAGCGTTTTTGGGCAAAAATAGGAAGGCGGCTGGGTGACGTGGCCGGCATTTTGTACGACGGTCTGCATCCGAAAATGTACTTTGTCCAGCGGGAGTTT
>JAUNBF010000073.1 GCA_030527185.1 Planctomycetia bacterium
AACATTCCAATAATAGCTATCACCACCAATATTTCCACCAGGGTGAATCCCCTATTACTCCTCCTGGAGAGGAGATTTTCTACTTTATCCCCCCCCCCCAGTTTGACATTCTTGAGACAAAAACTGCGTTCATTTGTCACACTCCTCAATTTTAGAAAAAACCAATCGACAGGTCACCATAACCTGTCTCTCCATCAATATAATAAATTTCCCCGCCTTTGGCAAGAACTTTTCCCAAAATTTTTCCACTTTTTCCAAAAAAATTCTCTTTTTTGTCGCATTCCTAAAGAAACCATTCACGCCCCTATCAGAGGGGAATAGGGGCGTTGTATCTGGTCGAAAAAACGATTATTTGGCAATTTCGATGCACCGCGTTTCACGGATGACGGTCACTTTAATCTCACCGGGATAACTCAACTGCTCCTCAAACGCGGTAACGATGTCACGGCAAATTTTGGCGGCCTGTTCGTCGGTGGTCTCTTTGGAGGAGACAATCACACGCAATTCCCGCCCGGCCTGGATGGCATACGCCTGCTCAACCCCTTTGAATTTGCAGGCAATCGTCTCCAATTCTTCCATCCGCCGGATGTACCGTTCCAACGTTTCCCGTCGGGCACCTGGCCGTGAGGCACTGGCCGCGTCCGCCGCCGCGACGATGGAGGTGTAGACGCTCTCCACGCGGAAATCGTCGTGATGGCACAGCGCTGCCGCCACCACTTCCCGTGGCTCGCCATAACGTTTGAGCAAATCGGCTCCGATTTTGGGATGTCCCCCTTCCGCTTCGTGGTCGGCTGCTTTTCCAATGTCGTGCAACAAACCGCAACGTCGGGCCAGTTTTTCGTCCAACCCCAACTGTTCCGCAATCATTCCCGACAAAAACGCCACTTCCACACTATGCCGCAGGACGTTCTGGCTGTAACTGGTGCGATAGTGGAGCCGTCCCAGCAGATTGATGATTCGTTCGTGCATGTTGGGAAAACCGACTTCCAGAGCAGCCTGTTCGCCGAGTTTCTGGATATTTTTTTCCAATTGAGCCTGAGTCGCAAGGACAATTTCCTCAATCCGCGAAGGATGAATCCGACCATCCATGATCAGCTTGGCCAGCGACAACCGTGCCACTTCGCGGCGAATGGTGTCGAACGAACTGACAATCACCACCCCCGGCGTATCATCAATGATAACGTCCACACCGGTAATGCTCTCAAACGAACGGATGTTGCGTCCCTCACGCCCGATAATGCGTCCTTTCATTTCGTCGCTGGGGATGTCCACCGTGCTGGTCGTCGCTTCGGCTGTGTGCGGAGCCGAGTATCGCTGCAAGGCGGAAAGAAGAATTTCCCGCGAAATATCCTCGCAGGTCTCTTTCATTTTTTTCTCATGTTTGACGATCAACGCTCCGGTCTCCTGCTGGAGCGAATCTTCCATTTCGGAGAGAATACGCCGTGTCGCTTCTTCTTTGGAAAGACCACTGACCTGGTGGAGCGTCTGTCGCTGCATGGCAATCAGTTTATCCAACTCCGTTGCCCGTCGAGCCGTTTCCTGGATTTTTTCGGCCAGTTTGCGCTGCGTCCCTTCGTTGACTTTTTCCTGACGCTTGAGTTGGTCCTGCTGTTGCGTCAAGGTATCGTCCCGTTTGTTGAGCAGACGTTCCCGTTCGTGGAGTTCCTCACGCAAAATCCGCAGTTCTTTTTCCGTCTCCAGTTTGACGTCCAACTGCTTTTTCTTGATTTCAATATCCGCGTCTTTCAACAACCGTTGGGCTTGTTCCTCCGCATTCCGCCGGATTTCCTCCGCCTTGGTCTGGGCATCTCTTTCCCGGACACGATCCAGCCATCGCAGAAAAAAATAGGTAATCAGAACTGCCGTAATGATTTCCAGCATGTGGATAAACGGCAGTCGGGAAATACTCCACAGTGGGACTCCGAAAAAATCTATCCCTTTTATCAAAATAGGTTCGCTCATCATTTAACCTCTTTTTAAAAATAAGCTCATATTTTTATCACGTGCACCCTACACGTTGGTTTTCAAAAATTCCCCCCAAACAGGAAAAATACGGCTCAGAACGCCGTTGATGGATGAACCTTTCTGTCCACGGACAAATTTCTGAATTTCGAGGAAGGAAACACGCTCCTCCTCACCCGTCATGCCGGGGAAAACTCCAGAAATTTCCACCAGGAACCCGAAAATGTTCCGAAAACCGAGGTAAATGCGTTTTTCTCGAAGAATACAGTCGATAGATTTCGGAATGCTATTTTGAAAAAAGGAAGACAATCATATTTACGTCTTGGGATTGTCCGGCGACAAATCTCCCAAACATACAAAGCATGGTACCGTCCCTGCTGGAAATAGAATCTCTTCCAGCGACGTTTTTCGGAGAGAGAGACACGCGGGAGAATATTTTTCTCCCCAACACCGCTCTCATTCTGGAGAACTTCCCGAACACACACCATTATTCGGCGTATGAGCCATTCTCGCAGGTTTTTCCAAAAAAGGATCAACAGTTCCACGCAAACTCCTTGAAACCAAAATTTTTCAACTCTTCATTTTCATTTTACCGGTCGGAAGGTTCCTCCTACAACAGGGGAATCATCCATCTTTTCATCCTTAATACTACCAGACTTCCTTTAAAATTTCAACAGGACTCCCTCTTTTTTAAGGAATTTTTCGGAAAATTTCTCAGATTTTTCTTCTTTTCGGAAGTTTTTCCAGGAGATTTCCGGGAAAACGAAGTTTTTTCGAGCATTCCTCCAAGTCAGACAGGGATATGCCGATAATGGGAAGAGAAGATGCCACCCCCCCGTTGACGTTTCCCCGGATTCGGTGGTAAATTATACGAACGGAAAAATGCCCTGCCATGTGCCGGGAAAGCAGAGGTTCCTCGCAGAATCTTTTTGGTAGCACCTCCTCCAGTCGCGGGAAATTCGTTTCTTTTACGGAAATTGAAAAAGATGACCAAACCATTGCCTATGAAAATCACGCTCCGAATTCTGGACGGACCTGATAAGGGAAAAGAGTATCGACACATGAAACTTCCCATCAGTATCGGCCGTGAACCGGAAAATCGTGTGACACTGAACGATGAAAGGGTCAGCCGTTACCATTGCCGTGTGTTGGAAGATCATGGCAAGGTGATTCTCACCGACGTGGACAGTACCAACGGTACCAAACTCAACGGCCAGAGTATCTGGTTGGGTGTCCTCCAGCCGGGAGACTTGATTTCCATCGGCCAAACGTTGATTATCGTGGGGACGCGGGAAGAAATTCTCGCACGCCTGGAGCGAATCGACCCCTTTTCGTTACAGGAAGCGGGGTTACGATTCCTCGCGGAAGAGAATCTGCCCGAAGAATTGCCGCCCGCTTTGTTACGGGAACTGGAACCGTACATGGAGCAGATTCCCGAAGCTCTCAAACGGCTTCATGCCCTCCAGCCCCCGGAATTGCCGCGGGAATTACAGCCCTGGCAGGCAGTCCAGTTGGCAGATATTCTGCTCTACGTCCAACTTCGGCTCCATTTCATGGTGGAGTCCGCCGAAATCCAGAAAACAACCGGACGTGTTTCCTGGGAAATCAAAGATTGGCAGTGCCTGCTCGACCTTTATTCCCGAATGACCGAGTATTGCAAAAAACTTATCCAGACCGAATCATGAAACCATTACGCATTTTTCTGGCAGGGATTATTCAGGGTTCCCTCCCCGATACCGCCATCCATTCCCAAAATTACCGCCCCCGACTGGCCAAACTCCTCCGGGAAACGATTCCCCATGCCGACGTTTATGACCCTACCGCCGAACATGCCAATTCCGTTCACTATTCCGACGAACAGGGTCGCCAGGTCTTTTTTGGTCACAATTACCTCTGTCGGGAGATGGACGTGCTGATTGCCTTTGTTCCCGAAGCGACGATGGGGACAGCCATCGAGATGTGGGAAGGATTCCAGCACGGAGCCTGCGTCATTACCGTCAGCCCACTGAAAAAGAATTGGGTCGTCCGTTTTCTCTCCCACCATTGTTGTGAGACGTTGGAAGAATTGGAGGCCGCCATCCTCTCCGGCGAATTTCTCCAATGGGTGGAAAAACATTCCCAAAATAGATGAACGGTACGATCTGAGACTGTCGTACCGTTCGCAGGACTACCCGATTTCTTTCTTTAAGACCGTCTTGGCCGAAAGCTCAACCCGTGACACGAATCGGCATGGTCGTTTCCTGAGACACCACTGTAGGAGCGGAAATTTCGTGCTTTTCCGATTCTTCGGGACGAACCAGTTTGAGCGACTTGCCCGAATTCCGTCGATCCTGAATGAAGCCACGCTTGCTCCCCACCAAAAACTCCGCGTAATGCGATGCCAGACCGGTGGCAAAACGTTCCCGCAGCGTCTTCACCACTTCCGACAACGGACGCAGTTCCTCGTACAAAACACGATACGCTTCCCGAATGGAACGAATTTCATCGTTCGGAATTCCCGCACGACGCAAACCGATACTGTTGATACCGACCACCAGCGACGTCCCTCCATCCACCGTGACGAAAGGTGGCACGTCCTGGACAATGTGCGACAGCCCTCCAACCATGGCAAACATCCCAATCCGGCAAAACTGATGAACCGCCACGCCACCGGAAACATTGGCTCGGTCTTCCACCCGAACATGTCCCCCCAGCATCACGTTGTTTGTCAAAATAACATGGTTCCCCACCACGCAATCGTGAGCCACATGCGCATTCACCATCAGAAAATTGTTGTCTCCCACCAACGTATACTTTTCGGGATACATCGCGCAATGAATCGTGGAATTTTCCCGGATGATGTTGTTTTGTCCGATTTTCACGCCACCGCACTCCTCCGACAGACGAATGTGCTGCGGTTTTCCTCCCAGAACGACACCTTCACAAACCGTATTATTCTCTCCCAGAAAAACCCCGCTTTTGATGGTGACACGACTGGCCAGCGAACACCCGGACTCTATCACGACTCCAGACTCGATGACACTGAAAGGACCGATTTCGACATCCGAGGCAATCCTTGCTTCTGGACTGACGATTGCTGTTGGGTGAATTTTCACAGTGACTTCCTTAACTTGTGGACTCCTCCAGACCTGTTTATTCCTTATCTTTATTTTACCGATCGCAACCAGTAAAATAGATTCGAGTTCCCTGGAACAAACAAGTCCTTATTCTCAATATACTTTTTATAGTTTATGCGGGATTGGAATTTTTGACAATGCGAATCCAGGAAAAAAAAGCTCTGAAATCGAATTTTTTTATAATTTTTTGTCGGAAAATCGGATTACGTAAGATGGATAATCCGCCTTGACATCTTTTGGGTGTCTAATTTTAATAAACAATGCGTATTTTCGCAAATTTCCAAATAAATACAAGTCCCCCCAAAATTCTTCTGATAACAATGGAGGATTTGATAATTATCAATTCACCCCCTCTGGAGTTTTGGGGAAAATCATTGAATTTCCCGGTACTTTCCGTCTTCCAGAAAAGGGGAGGGCTGATTCGGCTCGATTCGGCGGAGGATTTCATCGGTTTCCTGCTGGTCGCTCATCCGAATTTTCTCGATATTGGGCGGACGGCGGCGACGGTCTTTTTTCTGACGTTTTTTTTCTTCTTTCCGAGGTTGACGCAGGTATTTCTCAATCAGCGCGTCGTCATCCTCCTCATCTTCCGGCATTTCGTCCGTATCCAAAGATTCATCCGGCTCATCGTCTTCCGAAAATGCCTCATCCCACGGTTCTTTTTCCAAATCGTCGTCGGGGTCTTCGTCCCAATGTTCCAAATCCTCTTCGTCCTCTTCATCCAACGTTTCCGGCAAAGGGGAAACCGGTTCCGAGGGTGGCAAGATCGGGGGAACGGTTCCCGGACCGGAAGCCTGTTTGGCCTCCCAGTCTTCGATGGAGAGGAGGACTTCCCGTGGCTTGGTGTAGCCGCAGAAGGGACCGACAATGCCGTCTTCTTCCATGTAGTCGATCAGCCGTGCCGCCCGCCCGTAGCCGATACCGAGCATTCGCTGCAAGAGGGAGATACTTCCCCGCTTTTCCCGAACGATAATGTCGATCGCAGCAATGTAAAGCTCATCTTTCTGTGCCAGCGTTTCGAGGTCGCTGTTGGCTGCGTTGCCGTAGACGTGCTTTTCAATTTCGTCGTCGAACTGTGGCTTTTCGGTCGAGATGGCGGAAACGACACGGTTGATTTCATCGTCGCTGAGGAACGTTCCCTGGGCACGCACAAGCGTACTGGTTCCCGGCAGCAGGAAAAGCATATCGCCATGTCCCAGCAGCCGGTCGGCACCATTTTCGTCCAACACGACGCGGCTGTCCGTTTTGCTGGAGACCTGAAACGCGATACGGGCAGGGAGGTTCGACTTGATCAAGCTGGTAATGACGCTGACGATCGGTTTTTGGGTGGCGAGAATCAGGTGGATTCCCACGGCACGACTTTTTTGAGCCAGACGAATGATGTGCGACTCCACTTCCTTCGGCGCGGTCATCATCAGGTCGGCCATTTCGTCCGCCACAATCACGATGTACGGCATATTTTCCGGCACCGTTTCCCCGGCCAGAGGGTGGATTCTCCGGTGGCGTTCTTCCGTGGAGAGCTTGTTATACGTGTTGACATGACGCACTCCGGCACGTGCCAGCCACTGATAGCGGTCTTCCATCTTCTCCACCGCCCAGGCCAGAATCGCCTCCGCCTTTTTCATGTCCGTCACGACGGGGTGCATCAGGTGAGGAATCGTCTTGTACTGGCTCAACTCCACCATCTTCGGGTCGATCATCAGCATTCGGACTTCCCGTGGACTGCGCGTCATGAGAATCGACGTGATGATGGAGTTCAGACAGACGCTTTTTCCCGTTCCGGTACGTCCGGCAATCAGGAGGTGGGGAAGTTCCGTCAAATCGGTCATCAGCGACTTGCCCGCCACATCTTTTCCGAGAAAAATCGGGATTCCCTTTTTCGTGTAGGTGCCAGCCAACTCCTCCATCACTTCCCGCAGCCGAACCCACTGTTTTTTCACATTCGGAATCTCGATTCCCACCAGGTTTTTCTTCCCCAGCAGCGGAAAAACGATCCGCACATTCGACACCCCCAGCTTCACCGCCAAATCATCCGCCAGACTGGCAATTTTCGCCACACGCAGGCCGGATTCCAGTTCCACCTGATACTGCGTAATGACCGGGCCAAGTTGAATTTCCCGGACGCGAATCCGAAACCCAAACTCCTGGACAATCTCTTCCAGATGGCGGGCACGGTTGGAGGCTTCGGTCTCAAACTCGCTGTAATCAAAATCTTCGGGCGGTTCCAACAGTTCCAGCGACGGAAAGACGTATTCCGCTTCCTTTTCGGGGAACGTTTCCTGAATCGCGTTTTCGTCCCCTTTGGCAACCGTTTGCGGGGGATGGATCGAAATGCCGGTTTCGTTCAATTCCGGTTTTTTCGGCTTGGAAACGACAGGATTGGCTTCCAGGGGTGTGACAGGGGAATGTTCTGCCGAATCCTCCTCCGTGGGAAGGAGCGTTTTTCCCCCTTTTTTCAAGAGTAGCGGCTCTGTTTCCGCAGGAGTTGCCATGGTATGGGAGGAAGACAACGCAGGCTCCTCCTTTTCCCGCAACAACGCACGGTTCCAGCCCGATCGGGCACGAAAAACCGTTTGCAGCCAGGGGAGAAACGTCCGCACATTCTTCCGTGGAAACTGCCGCACGACCATCCGTGCCAGGCGTGGAATGGCGTAGTCACTGTAAAGTACCCAGCCGAAAAGCGTGATGGCAATCATCCCCAGCAACGAAAAAATCGTCCCCGTTGGTGCGAAAAAACCACTCATGGTGGCTCCCACAAACCCGCCACTGCCAATCAGGATGTCGGGAAAGGCTTCGGGGAAAGCGACTTGCACAAAACCACAGACGCCCAGGACGCTGAAACACCATCCCGCGAATCGCAGATACGGATACCGGGCATGGCACCCGGCCAGGAATCGTGTGGTATGGTACGCCGCTCCTACCAGAAGATACCAGACGCCGAGGCCGAAAATCGTGTACATCCACTGCGCAAAACCGGCTCCCATCCCACCCATGTAGTTTTGCACCTGGTGGGAATTCGGCCAGACAAGCGTGCTGGGAGGATCGGAGGGCTGGAAGCTGATCAGGCTCAGCGTGAAAAAGCAGAACAGCCCTACCATCAGCAGGCTCAACACAATTCGGCAAATTCGGTCATACGTTTCCTGGAGCATCGTAAGGATACCATCCGTAAAAAGGCATTTCGAGAATCATGGCAACAGCCACGTCTCCTCCATCGTTTTTTGCAGTTCCACAAACATCGTCACAAATTTCTCTTTCGTCTGGCGGATAATTTCCAGTGCCACCGACTCATTGTAAGCGTGCGCCACCTGATTTCGTGTTTCCAACGCCTGAAGCCAGGTTTCCTCGTCGTCGATCATTCCGGCCTGGTACGCCATCTGGAGTACAAATCTCGGCGACCCCATTTTCCCTTCCGAATAACCATGCTTTTCCAGGATCTCCTTCATCGCCTTCCACGATTGCTCAAAACAGATCGTAAATAATCCTACCAGTCCGGTAAGCTCTATATTGGAATAAGGTTCCTGACAACTATAGACATCATGAAGGTTTTTTACTGCCCTAACAAAATTTTCATATTTTTTCATAGATACAAATTCCCTCCTGTAAAATGGATTCCCGTAATCCCTCATCGACAGGTGTATTTAAGTTGACAATATCAAAACTTAATAAAGTATGGGGCACCTCCTGAATATCCAGTGTGAATTGTGTGATATTTCCACCCGAAATAGCCAGATCAATATCACTCCGCTTGTGGTAATCTCCTCTGGCTCTGGAACCAAATAAAAAAACCGCATCCAACTGGGATTTCCTGGCCAGTGTGGTGATTTCTTCCAAAACTTGAGAAGAAAGGCCATATTTTTGAAACTCCCTATCCATTTCTTTCTCCTGGTGCTTTATTAAATTGATAATTATGGGTGTTTCGCACTGGAAAACATCTTTTTGGTTTCTTTCACAAAGCACTATATCCAACTCGATTTCATAATCCATTCAAAAACATCGGTATCGCGAATTTCATACTCCGGGACGAAGCGGGCGTCGGAGCAGAGGAAAAAAGTCTTCTGCGAAAGGTCGCGGGCTGGCGCTCCGTGGGAACCGCGTACCAACTCCGGTTTCAGGGGAATCGACTTCGTTTCCAGGTCGAGGAACTGTTCGCACGGATCGTAGCCGGGCTTCTGGTGAATATCGACTTTCCGCGCAAAATCCGGGGCTTTCGCGTCGTCCAGCCACCAGTAATACGCCATCCAACTATCCGGCTTGGAGACCAGAATCACGTCGCCGCTGCGGGGGTGTTGGAGTCCGTAACGGGCAATTCCTTCGCCTGCCAAAACTTCGTCGATTCCCGGCTGTCCCTCAAAAAGTTCCACGATTTTGCGAATCACGCTCTCCTCTTTGTTCGGGACGAAAACATGCGCCATCTGGTGATCGCACAGGGCAAAGGCGGAACTCGTCTCCATGTCGGGAAGCTCGCCGGCAAAACGGGTGTAATCCCGTGCGGCAGAGCGAATCGGCGAATCCTGCCTGCCGTCACTTTCCCGGACTTTCAGCAACCCCGCTTCCCGCAAAACCCGATTGGGGAACGTCGTGTGTGAAACCTCCGTCATGGCGTATTCGCCAGCGATAAACCACGTGATTTTGCGGTCATACGCTTCGGTGAAGTGCGTGATCAGCGAATCCAGCAAACCGTTGAGTTCCCCCAGCATCGTCTCCACTTCCGGCGAATTCGGACCAAATCGTTGCGGCTGGTAATCGGGATAGGCGAGGTAAATGTAGAAAAATTCCGGCATTTCCCGCTCCGCCAGCCATTGAGCCGTGTGGACGACCCACTCCGCCGAACGGATGTTTGCCATTGGCCCCCAATAATTTTGCAGAGGAAAATGGCCGAACTCCTTCAGCAACTCCCGATACAACTCCGGGTAACGGGTGTAACACCAAAGCTCTTCCGAACCATCCGGGTGATGAATCGGTTTGTGCGTGCAGACGAATTCTGCCGAACACTCCACGGCCTGAAGCGGAAACCAGACGGCCGAGCGGGGATTGTCGGGATGGTGGTAAATCAAGTCCCACAACTGCGACGTCTCCACCGACTCATTGTTGAACGTCCACATTTCCACCTTCCGCTCCTCCGGTTTCCAGAGGCCATTCCCCACAATCCCATGTTTCCACGGCAACATTCCGGTCGTCAAATTGGCCTGGACGCTGCATGTGACGCACGGAAAACTGGGGCACAAATCGGTCACGCTCCCCTTTTCCAAAAGTCGATTCAAGGCAGGCAACCTGGTCATATCCTGCCGCCGCAGCGCGGGAATGGATAAAAAAACGATGTTTCGCATGAATTTTCTCCTGATTATTTCCTATCTTTATTATTTATAACATATTCTCAACGAAAGTTGAGCGGAGAGAGGGAAAATTTTCCCATTTTGAGCAAGTTTCAGCCGGCACAATCGGAAAAATCGGCCTGTTCGTTACCAAGAGTCCACTTCCAGTTGTCGTCGCAGGAGGGTGGAACTGATGTCTTTCCGAAAAAGCACTTCAGGAACTCCCCGGCACAGCGATTTCAGAAGGGGAGGGAGAGTCAAATCCTCCAGCGTGACGAATTTTTCGCCATCCCACCGTCCGAATACGAGAAAACGTCCGCCATACTCCGCTATTTTCCGAATCGATGTTTCCATCCGAGCCGTCTCCCCGCCATAAAATCGAGGTTCGGCAATGCGATTTATCGTATCTGCTCCCACGAGAAACGTCGTTTCAGGAAAAGTCGCCGCTTTTTGCTCAAAATAAGGGGTGGCGGTCAGAAAAACAGGTGTATTTCGCAATTTTCGCTGCCGGATTCCCTCCAGCCGCCGGGCAATTTCGACGTAATCCAACGGTGGTTTGTCCGCGTTGCATACCGCCAGTTCCAGCCCCACATCTCCCGCCAACAACTCCCGCGCCACCGCCAGTATCCGGCAGTGCCCTTCGTGAATCGGGGCAAACGAGCCGGGAAAGAGTCCCACCGGTTTCTTCCCCGAATTTTCGGAGGAAACGTTGCAGAAAAGCCGTTTTCCGCAGAGAAGTTCCTGCCAGTCGGAGGCCGCTTCCTGAAATTCCAGCAGAGGAATCCTCCCCGGACATTCCCGAACCCGATTTTCCAGAATCTCCAATGCCCACGCGGTCAATTCCTGCTCCTCCTCTTCGCGGGAAGTGCCCTCCTTCGTAAAATACCGGGCATAGCAGAGCGTCTGTTCGCAAGTGTGGATGGCCAGATAGACCCGGTGTTGCCCTGTGTGAGGCCGATTCGTGGCAAGCGTTGCCGTCAGCCCCAGCCCCAAAAGCCGCTTTTCGTCTCCCTGTTCCGCCCATTTTCGAGCACGGTACCATGCCGCCACCGCCAGTTTTCGAGCCGTCGCCGCACAGCAGTAATGTTCCGGTTTCGCTTGAAGAAAATCCCGTATGGCAGCAAAACTGTACGGAACGATCATCTCCAAAACCGTTTGCGACGCACCAGGAACCAGGAGGAGTTTTCCCAGAAATTCCCCTCCCCCCCCTGTCACCACGAAAACGCCACGATACGCGGAAGTGTGGATCGTGGCGATTCGATTTTTTTCAGATTCGGTTAAGAACGTCATTCGTCAAAAACGTCCTCGTCCTCTTCTTCAGGAGCGACCGGTTCGTCAGAATCTTCTTCCTCTTCGACCTCTTCGTCCAACTCCTCTTCATCCTCCGCCAAATCCTCATCTTCGGTCACTTCTTCGTCCGCAACCTCTTCCTCCGCCTCTTCGTCCGTCAATTCTTCCTCTTCGACCGCCTCGTCCTCTTCCGTCAACTCCTCGTCTTCGGCCAATTCCTCATCTTCGGCAGCTTCTTCATCCATTTCCTCATCCTCAACCGCTTCGTCTTCCGTCGCTTCTTCATCTTCCGCGACATCCTCCTCATCGGTCAATTCTTCCTCTTCCGCCAAGTCCTCGTCTTCGGCCACTTCCTCGTCCCCAAACGCGTCGTCATCCGCGTCTTCTTCCAGAGTGGTCTCCTCCTCCAAATCTTCTTCCGCGTCTTCTTCGAGAGAATCGTCCTCCAAAGCAGTATCATCCTCTTCTTCGAGAGAATCCTCTTCCAACGTTTCTTCTTCCACTTCTTCGTCTTCTTCGTCCGTTGCGTCCGAATCATCCAGCACGGAATCCAGCCCTTCGTCGCTTTCATCCGTCACGCTGTCTTCTGCCAACGGGTCATCTGCCAACGGATCGTCCAGCGAACTCTCCTGGGAAACATCTCCCGTATCTTCCGCCAACGGATCGTCCAGACTGGTGTCACCGTCGATCGAATAACTGCCGGGAGCCTCCTCATACTGGAAATTCGCCACCGGACCACCACCCGCCGCGTTGACCGTCGTCGCTCCCTGCTGGAGTGCCACGACCGACTGCCGATTCTGATACGCCCGGAGCTTCGCCTCGGTACGGTACTGTTCCAGCGTCAGCCGCAGATTTCCCTGCACGTTCTGCAAATCGTACCCGACCTGATTCAGCGCCGTCGAATTGGTAACGTTCAATTCAATCGCCGCACCCGCCTGAAAATCTTCCGCCGCGTCTTCCGCACGACCCAACTGCATCAGGCACAGACCGCGGAAATAGTACACGCTGGGATTTTTCGATTTCGCCTCGATACAGGTTGAAAAAGAATCGTAGGCCTGGACGAAATCTCCCGCGTTGTACTGGTGAATCCCCAGCCCAAACATCTTGCGAAGAACTTCGCTTTCATCCTGCTGTGCCAGGACAGGGGAAACACTCATCCACCCACCCAGCGTTCCCGCACACAGAACCAAACAATAAAAAATGACTTTCCGACACATATCGGCAAACTCCTGAAATTTTTTCCCAGTTCCAAATCCCGTTTTGATGTAACATGATCTTCCACAACCGCTTCTCGCACAGAGGCTGTTTGCCCTCCCGACATCTCTCCCAGTATAACACAAGGAGGAGAATTTTGCAAGCGGTGCAGTTTTCCCATATTTTACATTTTAACACACACAGGATCATTCACGATAATCTGTTATCTCCCTTATCGGCATTCTGACGATTTTCAAGAATATTCCCGGCTCTTTTTCGGCAATTCGTGCAAGAAGATTGGCTCAAACGACCGGTTTTACCGTTCAAAACGATTATAACGGCACGCCATCCACCTACACGACAAGGCTGTCGGGGAAAATTTTAGGGATTGGGAGACCAGGTGGGACGTTCCAGCGACCCGCTCAACTCGGCAGAATGACCCATCGAAGGTGCAAGAGAGGCTTCCTGGCTTTCCGCAAAGGCTGCCAGTTGAACCGAAACGCGACTCATCAGGAGACGTTTGTCGCTGGTTTGATACAAAAGATGGACTTCCAGTTGAAGATTTTCAGGACAACCCTGTTCCCATGCCATATTTAAAGGAATCGTCAAACCTGCCTGACCGGAGTTGATAATTTCCGCGATTTCTTCCGGGGAATAGACCCACTTGGAAATCCGGGACTCTTTTTCCGGGCGGGAAGGATCCGTCACCATCAGAACGACCGGAGCCGCTGCCAAAACGGGATTTCCCTGAGCGTCTTTCATCTGAAATTCGACATGAATCCCCTCATAATGAATCGGTTGGACGCTTTCCTGAAGAATCTGAACCGTGTAGACGGCCGAACTATCCACTTTTCGCACGATAACCGGAGTTTTCTCCCTGGGAAGCTGCACCAAATTTCCTGTGGGAGGCTGGACACTCTCCAACATGGGGCCACTCCCATTTTCGGGCTGAAGCCAGGCTGGCGTTTCCTGAGAAGGGGTTCCCAACTCCACCGCCGGCGGATTCTTGGAAATCGGCTTCTGGCTCGGTAAAACGGTCGTCGAGCGGGTGGCCTGCGGTTCCGTCCGAGGCGTAGGGCTTAAAATGCTTCCACCCGTGGAAGGGGTCGAGGTGCTGCGTCCCGGCGATTTGATTTGCGTTTCCAGATACGCGATTTGCTGGCGGAGAATCTCATTTTCCCGCCGAAAATCTTCCATTTTCAGGTTGCTTTTCCAGATGCGTTCCCGTTGCATGGCATTTTCCTGTTCCAGGGCGGTCAGAGATTGTTGATTCTGCGCAGCACACCCGCACAGACTCACGAACAGTCCCAAACCTATCCATCGGAAAATTCCCAACCGTGAAAATTTCATAACCCTTTTCCTGAAGAAAAACTGAACTTGGGGAAAAATACCCGATTTTTTCATTTCTGTCCAGAGCAATTTACAGAACTTTTTCAGAAATGGGAGTGGTTAGAGGAGTTTTCTGGAAGAAAATAACCCTCTCTCATAAAAAAGAGGGCTTTTCCCCACAAATGTTTATCAGCGACCTTCATTCTCTATCGCCTCACTCTCATTCACCTCCACCATTTCGAGAATTTCTTCTTGCATTTTTTTCTCAATTTTGGACGACCGCAAAATTTTTTTCAACTCTTTCGTGGCAAAAGGTGGCGTGGAGTACAAGAAAACAATCCCTTCGATGATACTTTCCCGTTCTCGTTGCTGATATTCCGCTCGTTGGTTAAGGAGATGATTCATGTTACGGGACTCTCTCCACTTTTCATACATAATAATATATTCTGCCCGTTTCTCCTCATCTTCAATAAATTCAGCAGGATACGTTTCATATTTATCCAAAAAGCAAAAACTTCCTGCCGAGGGGAGTTTGAATTTTGGATACTGGTCGGAGTGGTAGTAGCGATCCCAGTCTTTAGCGGCCTGTTTCAGTCGCATTTCCGCTCCGCGTGAGAACGTGCCCACATACTGCGGCAAAAGTTCCGCATAAAATTCCATAAATTCCTTCCGATGTTCCAGGAACCAGGCACCAACGGATGGATTTCTGGACGCTCTTTCAATAAGAATACCTGTCATATTAAAATTGTTTATGATATTTTCTGAATCGGTCGTTTTTCTCTGAAGCTGACGCATTACGGCTTCCAGGCAAAATTCTGTAAACTCTATCTCACAAGTCTCTTGTTCGTACCGTCCCATTTTTTGGAAAGCTCGAAAAGTATAATTGGCAAATCGGACGATATCGTAATAACCGTAAGGGTTTTCGCAAGTGAGTTTTTCCAGTTCTTGCAGGAGTGGTTTGAGGTAGCCATAACATTCCTCCCGCTCCTCCACAAAAGCATCTTCCGACAATGCAAAAAGGATTTTCACATATTGTTTTTCCAATTCGTTGATACGTTTCCCCAATTCCTCCTTTGACATCGGTTCTGAACAGAGTGCTGGAATGCAACTACCGAAAAATAAAAGGGTTATTAAAAAATACCTCATGAAATTTTCCTTTCTGTTAATTTCCCAAATAAGAATCCAATTCCGCTTGAGTATAGTAAATAGTTTGAGGTTGGCTTACCTCAAAACCATTTTTGGAAACCGTAAAAAGCACTACCAATTTACGTTTATAGTGTTTTCCATTCACCACCTCATCAATATTTTCATCACTTGTTACCTTACAGGTAAATTTTTGTTCCAGATATGCAAAAGGTGCCGGGGTATCATTCTGGGCAATTTTCAAATATTGAGGAATTAACCAGGTATAGGTTCCTTCTGTACCTTTCAAATAGATACTTTTATCTATATAAAGATAACAGCTATCTTCACCTAAACCATTACCCATTAATTTTTCTATGGGGGCAGGCTTATGAAGTTTTTGTCTCTCGCTAACATGTTCATAAATTCCAGTTACTTCCGCAACGCACACTCCTTCGCCAAAATAAAGCCCTCCATAACTCACACAATCCGGTTCCAGGGAACGGTTTGGGAGTTGTCCGCCAATACCGTATTTTACATCTCCTGTGCGGTAGTCTTTCAGAATCATTTTGGAAGAAACAATTTTGGGATAGACGACTGTTAACGTATCTTCCAAGTGAATGGTTTTGTTCGGTGCGACCTTCTTTGTCAATTCATACCGATTTTCTCCATCAGCAAAAGCCATTCCATAAAGAAAAATCATGCCGCAGAAAATTCCTGAAATTTTTTGTCTTCTCATTCTTCTACCTCCTCATTTTCCTCTTCACCGTTGTACTTTTCCGGGTGCAAAATCGAGTCTATCAACAGATGGGCATGCTCGTTCAAGTCACTGTTGGGATACTTTTTCAAATATTTCCGAAGCATTTCCAGCCCTTTCTCACTGCTGATTTGGGTATGCTTTTCCGCCCAGGTGAGATACGCTTCTTCCGCCAGGGTATGCTTGGGATATTCCGTAAAAATCCTCTCGTAAAGAGCCAGCGTTTGAGGCAGCGTGTTCTCGCACTGAGAAAGCTGGTTCGCATAAAGCCATAAGGCATAAGGGGTTGTGTCGGTTTTGGAGAAGATGTTCCCCGTGTTGAACAATTTGAAAAGAGCAAACATTTCCTTATTTCTGGACGGGCCTTGCATCATCAGCGCGGTTGCCAAAGCACGAGTACAATAAGCGGCCTGATTACGATTGGACTGAATCTTTTTATTTTTCAGCAACCGGCGAAATTTTTCTTCCGCTTCGGGATAGTTCTCCATTTCCAGTTCCAAATCCGCAATCAGCAACATCAGACGACTTTGGGGGTCGTTGAACGAGCGGACTTCCTCTTTGTCTCCAAAAAGGGCACCGCGATTGTGTTGGATATTCCATAGCAGTCGTTTGACGTAAGACCAGGTAAGTCCCTCGGATTGGTCTTCTTCCTGAAACCAGGAATCCAATTTGTAAAGCGAACGCCATACTTTCTCCGCCTTATCGTAATCTTGTCGGCTGTAGGCAATGAGTCCCAACATCGTCAACGTTCGTTTTTGCAGGAATCCCAAATACCAGGAACATTCCCGACGGTTAAAGAGTTCGCCGGGACGAAGACGGGATTTCTGAAGGTTGGACCACAAATCCCGAGTACGTTCTACGGGCGGTGGTTGAGAGATTTTCTGAGATTTTTCGGGAACCTGAAATCGTGTCAGCCGAGTTTCCAGTCTTTGTACTCTGGCAAACCAGTCTGCCGCACGTTCATACCATTTTTCCGCTCTGGTAAGGTCATGAAAAACTTCCAGCCAGCACGTACCGATTGTCAACATCACTTCCCCACGATACAGCCCCTTTTCCTCCTCGGCAATCCAGGCTTCTGCCTTTTTTTCCGCTTCCTCCAACGCTTTCAGACCTCTGGGAAGGCTCTGGTATTGTTTTACCAGCGACGCCTGCGTCTTCTCCTGTTGGAGATATTTTTCCAAAAGTGCCGCGTTGCGTGTTTGTTTTGCCTGAAGGAGTTGGGAAAGTTTCTTCTGCTCCGACTCCAGAGTGGATGTGAGGGCTGGTTGGTTCGCGGGATCAGAAAGGGATGTCAGAATTTCGATCTGATAACACACGGCTGCCTCCGCGTAAATGGAGTCGGGATAAGCGTGCCGAATTTTCTCGTATTTCAAGAATGCCGCCAGATAATCTTTGGAAAAATGGTTTTCCTGAGCTTCTTTATAAGCTACCCAATCGGCACCATAACGGTCTGCCTCCAGTTCTTTTTGAGCTTCCCGACGCTTTTTTTCCAGACGCTGCTGCCACCTTTTTTGCTCTTCCGTAAGAACGGTCTGCTCTCCTTCCCCTGGTTCATATTTTTTCCGGGAGAGCATTTGCAACAATTTTCCACCGTAGTCATAGAGTTCCACAGACTTGTCCCATATTTTCATCCGGGCATATAAATCACCACCCGTTTCGGCGGCCATGACTGCCGAATCGTCGGTATTATTTTTTCCCACTTCGGCGACAATGGCAAGAACATCCTCAAAATACCCTTCTTCCAGGAGAGAGTTCGCGATTTCCACTGCCAAAGAAGCATTTTCAGGTTGAAAATTCCACCGATACAACGCGGGGACTTTTTGATGGATGGTGCGTATGGACGGCTCTTCGGAGGACGGATTCTCCGTGGAATTCGTCTGGGAAGCGGGCGTTTTTTTCTCTTTTCCCTTTTGTTGATTTTTCTGTTTCCAGGACTCCACATCGTTCTTTTCCAGAAAAAAGGGGAGCAACAACTCCACCCCCGCCGCTGGATTGCCGACTATTTTACGTTGAAATTTGGCTTCCAGCAGGAAAAACGTTTTTTGCTCTTTTTCCGTAGAAGCCGTTTTTTGGAATTGTTGGAATTGTCTCCAATCCTGTGTTCCCACCTCTTCTTGTTCCAGTTTTTGAGAAAATTCCTGAAGAAATTTTTCCCGCCAGGAAATTTCTTCCAATCTTTCTTCTCCGCAAACGATGCCTGCGCATAAAATCATCCCTACCAGAAGATATTTCATCATGGTTTCTCCTTTTTCAAACGTGCAAAATTTTTTCCGCCTGAAACGACGTTGGAAAAAGGCCGTTTTCAGGGAATTTCAGAAAACTGGCGGGCATTTCGGATTCTCTCCGCCAGAGAGGGGTGACTGTGCATCCAGAAAACTTCCAGCCATGGTGGATTGGGATCGGCTTTGTTCTGTTTGGCCAGTTGAATGAATGCCGTTGCCAGTGCTTCGCCATCCCCCCTTTTACGAACGGCGTAAGCGTCGCTCTGACGTTCAAAATACCGACTGATACCATTCTGCAAAGGTTCCAGAAGCCAGCCGACCAACAAAGAGACCCAGAGGAACATCGAAAGTGTCCAAACAGGCAGCGTCGCGTACGAAAACGGTTCGCCCACCCACTGCCGCAGCAAAAAATCGAGGCCCCAGAAGAGCAAAAAACTGAGACCCAACATCCCAACCATCATTTTCCACAAATGCCCGTACACGTGATGCCCTACCTCATGGGCAAAAACAGCCTCGATTTCTTCCGGGGAAAAATGCTCCAGAAGCGTATCTCCCAGAAGGACCCGCCGCGTCTTTCCCACCCCGGCCAGCATGGCGTTGGCCTTGACTGTCTCGACCGACATTTCCATCCGATAGACCCCTTCGATTTTCAACGTTGTGTCTGCCGTCAGGCGTTGGAAACGCTCACGTAAATCCTCCCTTTCCAGACGTTCGATCGGATAGAACATCGGCAAAATCCAGACCGGTACCAGCATTCCCAGCAACATCGAAAAGAGAAAAAAAACGCCTGCCGCCACCAGCCACCAGATTTCGCCGCAAGAACGGATCATCGCCAGAAGTGCCAGCAGAACGACCAGATTCATGGCCGTTGCCAACAACATCCGAAGGGCATACCGCCGCAGCCACCCACCCACGGTCAACGCACTCAGCCCGTACCGCTTTTCCAGCACATAGCCACTGTAATACGAAATGGGAAACGAGACCAGAATATGCCCACCCATCAGAATGAGAATGAAAACGGCTCCCCGCACGAATCCATTTTCCAGTCCCCACGCACTTTCCAGAAAAGTATCGAGCCACGCCGCCACGCCGAAGGTCATCACCGTCAAATAGACCAAATCGACCAGCCGATCCACCATTCCCCACACGAAATCGGAACGGTTATATTCCCGAATTTCCCGTAGTTCTTCCGGCGTCAGAATTTCCCGACTGATCGTTTCCAGGGAAGTATCCCGAAAGGTTCCTGAATTCACGTCTCTTCTCCCTTTTCCAAGGCACAAAAATGAAATGTCAACGATTCCTCCAGACCGGAAACATGTACCCGGCAGATGGGAATTTTGGCTCCATGGGGAAAAATCTCCATCCCATGTTCCACCTCACCATTCTCTTCCAGGGGATAGCACTCCACTTTCGGACAGTGCGTAAATGGTGGACAAAACGCCAAGTACAACACACTTTTTTTCTGCCACGGTGCCAGGGTGGCGACGATTTGGCCTGAAATTTGCTCTTCCCCCGTCGGCAAAACCTCGCGAACCCACTGTTGCGTCACCCCTTCCGGTATTGGTGAAGACGTTTCCTCCCCCTCTTCTTCCGAAAAATCCTTCATCGGCATGGAAAAAATAGCATAACCGACCCCCAAAACCATCACTCCAAACACCGTCCCCAAGGCTGGCAAAATTCCCCGCATTCCCAGAGCCAGACCCAAAAATCCCAGCAACAACCAGAGGAAAATCAACCGATTTCCATACCGCGTCCATCGATTTTCCTCCTCTTTCCAGGGATAGCATTGCGTGACGCACCAGGCCGTGAAAAGTGTCCCGCCGCCATAAAAAAGGAACAAGCCAACAAAAGACCATCCATTGCCGACCGCCGGATTTCCCTCACCACCATACCCCAGCAGAAAAAGAACCGTTGCCGACATTCCCACACACCAGGTAAAAACCTCCCACCTCCCCAACCATTGAAAAAAATCTTTTTTCGACTGGAAATATTTTCTCTCATTTCCTGGAAACATCGTTTCTTCCATTTTTTTCATTCCTTTTTTCTTCTTTGCAGGGAATTTCCCACCCTATTTCTTTCTTCATTATATTCCCTTTTTCAAAATTGAAAATATGCCAGAGAAGAAAAGTCTGAAAAATCTTGAAATTTTTCTCAAATCCCCTCTTGTCAAAGATTTCTTTTCAGACATACTATGAAGCTCAAGGACGCGAGAGAAGAGCAAGGATGCTCCTTTTTTATTCCAGGGGAAATCTTTTCAAGAAATTATCGTTCCCACGGAAATTTTAGTCGACTTACCACGCCACTTCCATCATGCCGACGATGTGACGAGCCAGTTTCTCCATCAGAATTTGGGAAGAGGTGGCGTTCGACTGCCCCGCTTCCGCAATGAGTGGCGTGGTGACGGAAATGTCCAACGCCATGTTTTCCAGATTGATGTCCTGCGACTGTCGTAATTCCTGCGTTCGGCGGTCAACCCACTGCGCTCTTACCACCATCCCCAACGCCAATTCCCGTGGGTCTGCCCAGTCGTTTTCAAACGTGACGTGCTTGTTTTCCGAAATAATGTCGATTTTCAGAACCGTGTCGCCGCGACTTTCCGGCACGACTTTGTAAGGTGTCCGATTCTCAATTTCCCGAATCAACGTTTCGGTCAGACGCTCTCCATACTTCCGCCGCCACGTCTCATTTCCCACAATCGAAACGCCCACCGTACGGACGTCCGACGAGAAAAGCGTCTGATTCCCCATTTGATACGCGGCACAACCTGAAAAAAACAGGAGTAGGGCTAGAGTACTTCTAAAAAACATTTTCACCCTTTTACTCTTCTTTATCTCGTCACTAAATCCCGTTTCCAGTATCCGCTGAGGAAAAGCAGGAATGGAAATATCTGCGTCTTCTGCGTAATCTGCGGATAATTCTTAACGTTGGAAGTCGTTGAAATTGCTGGATTTATCCAAAAATCTTTCCAAAAAATTCGTTTTCTCGCACTTCCTTTTTTTTGTCCGCAGATGACGCAGAAGACGCAGATGATTTTACTTCCATCTTCATCCTCTGTGGAAAGTCTCCTACGATGTTTTCAAAATGTCACTTGAGTTTTTCGG
>JAUNBF010000074.1 GCA_030527185.1 Planctomycetia bacterium
GAAGGTGTCAAGATGAAAGAAACCGAACCAAAACCCATTGAAAAATAAGGAGTAGTGTAAATGGCAAGTACCGAAAGTTATAAAAACCTCATCGTCCAATCAATCACGCCAACGGGTGCGGCAGGAGCGAGGATTGACAGCAATTTCAAGAAGTTGGCGGATAGATGTTATGGCGTTAAGAGTGCGGAAATTCAGAATTCAAACTATGCGAATGCCGGCGGTTCCGTCGTGGTTGGCGGATACAGTAACATTGTAAATGGTAATCGTTCCGTTGTAGTTGGCGGAAGAAATAACCATGTCCTCGGTAGTGATTCTGTTTGTATTGGCGGGTATACTAACGACGTAAGTGGCGATTATTCAATCGTTTCGGGATATAGCAGCAGGTTGCCACAATCTGCTGCTATTGGAACGACTTACTCCGACAATTCTGATTGCAGAGCGATTACACTCATGAAGGGGCGGACGGTGTACTTCGCAACATCGGTTGACTTGCTGAACATCACCGACGGCTGCACGGCGTTTGTGGATTATCACATTATTTACATGAATGGCGGGTCGGAATATGGGAAATTGAGCATTCAGAACGAAACAATTAATTATGTTCAAGAGGGACGAGCCAACGGTAGCGTTATGAGTGCGAATTTTAGTCTTTCCAACGGGACGTTGTATTGCCAACCCTATGATTCTGCTGGAGTTGCGCAAATTGGCATCGTTGCGTCGTTGATTGGACAGGGTAACACAAACGGTGGCGAGTATTACTATTAATCGGAGGAAATTTCATGAAAATTTATGTTTTGAACATGCCGAAACATACGGAACGGTTGGCGGGTTTTCAGAGTCGGTATCCGTCGGAAATGCCTGAATTTGAAGTAGTTACGGCAAAGACACCGGATGAGATTGAGGTGCCGACGTGGTGGAAAAGTACACCGTCAATGGCGTCGCACCGTCATAATTTCATCCAGCTTTTCGATCATTGCGCACAGGGGACAGAGAATCATCTGATTTTCGAGGATGACTGCCTGTTTTGTGACGATTTTAAGGCAAAATTCGACGCATTTTTGGCCGAAGTGCCGGACGATTGGGAGATGTTGAATCTGGGTGCGGAGTTGGATTTGCAACGGATTTACCCATCGGTGCAAGTGACGCAAAACGTTATACGTCCAGGGTTTAGCTACAACACGCACGCAATTTTGATAACGCCTCAAGGGGCTGCCAAGTGCCGCGATTGTCTGGCGGCAGAGGACTGGCCGGGGCGTCACATTCCAGACCGGCGGCTGACGATTTTGTACCGCGACGCGACGTTCAAAATTTACGCTCCGATGGTCAATCTTTGCGGGCAGGCGGAGGGGGATTCGTCGCTGACGGAGACGTTTTCGCGGCAAGAAAGTTGATGGCTGGAATACGAATATCTGGATGAAAAGGGCGTTTTTCAGAAGAGTCCCGGACTGCTGGAAAAGGAACGTTTGGCCGAAGAACAGGAGAAAAAAGTTTATGAAAGTCTTTATCTTAACCACTAAAAATCGACCCGAACGACTGGAAAATTTACTGAAAAATTATCCGTCGGTGTTGCCGCAACCGGAGATATTTCAAGGGTTTACGCCGGATGATGCTCCGCCGCCTCCGATGTGGTGGAAGCCGAGAGAATGGGATCAATCTGCCGCAAATTTTGATGCTGCCCACGTTTGGGCATGTGCCTGGTCACACTTGAAAATGTTCGAGTTGGCGGCTCAAAAATATCCCGGCGAGCCGATTTTATTTTTGGAAAATGACTGCGTTTTTGAAGATGATTTTGAGACCAAATTTCCCCAATGCGTGGCCGCGTTGCCGGAAAACTGGGGCTTTTTTTACGCGGGCGGCTGGCACTACAGCACCCCGGAACAGGTGAATGAGTTTTTGCTAAAATCGCCGCAAGTGATTGATTTACATTGCTTTATGGTCAGCCCTAAAACGCTTCCGGCCTTGGTACAGCATTGCCGACCCTATCCGCGTTGGGCAAAACACCATTGCGACCAACATATAACGCAACTTTTTTCCGACCATCCGGCCTACACGCCGCTTACTTTTATCGCTGGCCAATCGCCCGGTTGGAGTGATTTGATGAACCAAAACCGCCCACAACGTTTTTATAACTCGTTTCGTTACAAAGACTTAAGTGGCTCCCTACAATCCACGCCAGACTTTGCCAAGAAATACGGATACTAACCCATGGATTTTCAAACCCTTACAGAAGACCAGTTTTCCGCCCTCGCCGAAGACACCTTCGCCACCCTCCTCGAAAGTGGCGGTACTTCCGGCGGAACCTGCCTCTACGACGCTACCGCCATTGCCGCCATAAAATCCGCCGTCGACGGGCTGACCACTGCCGTTGCAAACCTACAGGCAGACATCACCGCCATCAAAGCCCGAATGCCGCAAACCGGCACCGTTTCGACACTTACGGCGGATGATGTTTGGGTTTACCCCGTATCCGACGAGAGCGTTCCTGCTACCGACGTTATGACGATTATGATTCAACGTACTGGCGGAATCCTTGCGAACAAGAACGCATTGTCAACCATCGATACTGTTGTGGACGCCATCAAAGCCAAAACGGACAAGTTGCCGGCAGAACCGGCAGCAAAATCGGACGTACAAATCACCGTCAACGCGGATGGAATCGATGTACCAACGGCTGCCGAAAACGCCAGTGCCGTTTGGTCTGCCGCCACCCGAACCCTCACATCCACCACGGGCGGCGGTGCCACGGCACAAGAGGTTTGGCAATACACCAACCGCACTCTAACCTCAACAATTCCAACGGTTTCCGACATCCAGTCCGGCCTTGCCAAAACGTCCGACTTGTCCAGTTTAGCCAAAACCTCCGACTTGTCCGACCTTGCCAAACCGGGCGACGCAATGACATTGACAACGGCTTACGACGCTGCCAAAACAGCCGCTCAACCCTCCGACGTCCAACTCACCACCACGACCGAAACCGTCAACGTCACGACGCAAACCGTTGACATTTCAGGCCTTGCGACTGCCGCTAACCTTTCCGCCCTCCAAACCACAGCTAACGCCATCAAAACGCAGACGGACAAAATCCCCTCCACATCCGTAACTCCTTCCGATATAACGGCTTTACGCACCCACGGCGATTCCAACTGGTCAACCGCCACCGGCTTCGCAACACCTGCCGATATATCCACTCCCGACTTATCACAAGTTAACGCGGCCTTAACTTTCATCACCGCCCTGTTGGGGAATTGGACGGTAAGTGGTAACATTTTAACGACTTACGACGATTCAGGAGCCGTGTTGAAAACGTATGCGTTGACGAGGGATTCCAATAATAACATTATCAGCATTTCATAGAGGAGGGTGGAAATGCAGAGTTTTTTTAATGTTGTTCGGAAGTGGATGGGGGGGAGTGAGGAGGAAAGGGTTTTTGCGGCCAATCCGCCATGGCATTTGAAGTGGGTGTTTTGTCGTGAGAAAAAGGATGATGAAACGGCGGAATCGGTGCAGGAATTGGAGTGCGAAAGGTTGTGGATTCATCCTAATTGACGGAGGTAAGTATGGTAATTCAAACGGTTTACACATCCGGCTCGGGGCGGATTCGGGGGATGTTGACGGATTGCAACGGGACGGCGGTTACATCGGAAAAAATCGCAGAAATTCGGCTGAATATCTTCAAAACATATATGGGAAAATTTTTTCCAGTCACAGAATATGAGAACGTTTCGATTTCGCGTCGGGCAATTTTGGACGAGCCGCAAATAGACTGTGAAGGAAATGTTTTTAACGTTGATTTCGACCCGGATGATGGAATCAATCCGCCGTTCCCGGAAAGAAGTACGCAATATGTTGTGGAGTTGATATTTGTAAGCACAACAGGTAGTAGGTCGGTTCACCAACTGGAAGTAAGGAGTAAATGATGAAGGAATCCAAAAATATCGCGGAAACCGCGCTGGAAAATATCGTTGATAAGCCAAAAGAAGCGGAAAATGCGGAGGGAAGTGTGAAAACGCAAAGTATTTCCGAGTTGATAAAACTGGATGAACATCTCGCGAAAAAAAATGCCGTAAATGAAGGAATGAAGCCACCTTACGGAATTAAGTCAGCGATTTGCAAAACGGGGAAATATTATGGCTGATCGACAAAATATCGTTTCCATGCTTCGCCACGAACTGCGGAAAACACAGGTGGAAATGAGTTTTATCAAAGCTCGTTATGAGGCGGCGCAGACATATCCGACGAATGAAAATCACTGGGCAAAAGCGGATAGTTTGTCACCGGATGCTGCGAATGACCCGTTGGTTCGGGCACGATTGAGAAGCCGTTCGCGATTTGAGGTTGTCGAGAATAATCCGTATTTGAATGGCACGTTAATTTCGTTGTGTAACGATTTTGCGGGAAGCGGCGTGCGGCTGCGGATTACGGATATGGACGTGCCGCGTGAGGAAAGACAGAGAATTGAAAAGCAGTGGAAACGGTGGCAGAAAAAAATAAAATTGCGTAAGTTGTTGTGGCAACTGAGGATGGATAAAGCGGTTTCGGGCGAGGGGTTCGCGGTGCAGATTTATAATCCGAGATTGAAGCACCCGGTAAAATTGGATTTTCGCATTGTGGAGGCGGATTGTATAACGAATCCATGGGGCGGAATTTCCAAGGATAACGGAATTGTCGTCAATCGTGCAATTTCTCCTAACATGGCAGACGGTATTAAGTTAGACCAATATGGATTCCCCGTTTCGTACCACATTTTGAATCATCATCCGGGCGGAAGTGGGATGATTGATGGTGACACGTCGGGAAAATGGATTCCTGCGGAACATGTGATTCACGTTTTTCGTCCCATGCGAAGTTGGCACCGGGGAATTCCTGAACTCACACCGTCGATTCCTTTGTGTGCGGTTGCCCGACGTTACACGATGGCGCTTGTGCGTTGCGCGGAGATTCAGGCATGTTTGGCAGCAGTTTTGGAGAGTGATATTCCGAATTATCGTAACTTACAAACGCCTCCGACGCGAACGGTCGAAATTAAGGATGAAAATGGGCAAGTCATTGGTACAGAACAAGTTACGGACGAAGACGACGGGCCGATGTTCGATTTAATACCGATTGAAATGGGGTCGTTTAATTTGCTTCCGCAAGGTTTTCGGTTCAAGACGTGGGACAGAGTACCGGTTGGTCAGCAGTACGATTTGTTCATCGGGGCGCTCATGCGGGAGATTTTCCGACCGCTTTTAGTGCCGTACAACATGGGGATTGGAAGCAGTAAAGACAGCAACATGGCAAGCGGCGTTTTGGACGCGGGATTGTACACGCAAGGCCAGAAGGCGGAACGGTTTGCGTTTGAAGATGACGTGCTGGAACCGCTTGCGGAAAGCTGGTACGAAATTGGATGCTTGACGGATTCCTACTTCACAGAGCGCGGATTAATGCCGGTTTCCAAACGCGAACTGCCAGACCATGAGTTTGGCTGGGACGAAGTGACCATCAAGCACACCGACCCGACGAAAATCGCCAACGCCATCGTAAAACAGCGTGAGGCCGGGGTTTACACCGACCGGTACATTCAGGAGGAACTTCTCGGCAAGGATTATGAAGAGTGGCAGGACGAACAGCTTGAACAGGCAAAATTTATCGCAACATTAGACAAAATAAGAGGTTGCGCAACAGCACAGGCAGGAACAAAAACGTCCGTAAAGGATGATTCAGGCATCGATTCAAAGGACGACGAAACGGAGGATGAAAACGATGAGGAATAATTTTGTGGTGGCGGTGGATTACGACGACACATGCGTTATCGGAGACTATCCACAACAGGGGACGACTATTCCAGACGCGGTGGAATCGCTGAAACTTTTCGACCGGATGGGGATGAAAATCATCCTGTTAACACTTCGGGAAGGGGACGCTTTGCAAACGGCAATGGAATGGTTTCAGAAGTATGAAATTCCCTTGTACGACATCAACAACAACCCAGATTTTCCCGGTTCGCGAAAGGTTGCGGCAGATATTTATATCGACGATAAAAACGCGGATGCGGCGATTGTCAAAGTGTATTCAGGAAAATGGATTCTTGATTGGGAAGATGTAACACGAAAGGTAATTCGACGATTTTTCCAAAGCAAAGAAAGGGTGAAAAATGGATATTCTCAAATATGAAAAAATGATTTGCGCAGCGGAACTTCGGACGGACAAAGACCGCTATTTTATGGTTGCCAACACAGGTACTCCCATGCGTCTGACGTTTTCTGAACTCCCCGTAGTGATAGATATGACCGGAGCAGAATTCGCGGGAGAAAAATTGCCTGTGCTATATGGTCACGATGTGTCGCAACCTATCGGCACGTCCGTAAGTCGCACGATTCTTGGAGTTGGAGAACGCAAGGCGGTTAAAGATACCGTAATTGTCGGTCCGGCCATTGTTGCAGAATGGCAATTCACCAACACCCAAGAATCCACGCGAAGTATTAAAGAAAATATCGACAATGGGTTTCCTTTTCAAGTTTCTATTGGAGCACAACCCATTGAAATTGAAAGGGTTGCCCCTGGTGAAACAGTGCATGTTAATGGGCAAGACTACCCTGGCCCACTTTTAGTAACTCGCAAATCTTTGGTTAAAGAACTCAGTGTGGTGGTTTTCGGCGCCGACCGCTTCACACAGACTATCAAGGCGCAAGAAAAAGGAGTTTTGAACATGAGTAATATTGAAAACCCGGTGCCGGAGATTCCGAAAATCGAAAGTGCGGAACCGACACAAACAGTTGAAAAACAAGGAGTTCCCGACATGAACGCCATGCAGGAACAAATGCGGATTCTCAGTATCGAGACCATCGCGAATACTATTGCGGCGACGGGAACGGTTGGAGAAATCGAATTGGAAGGAGGTGTGATTTTCCGAAGTGCCGAAGCGGCGGAGAGTTACGCCAAAAAGAACGCAAGCGTGAGTGCCGACGCGTTCAAAAAGGCCATGCTTGACGCAAGTCGAAAACGCCCCGTCGGTCCCGTAGCTCCGGGTATCCATGCAAAAAATCACGACGTGACGAACGAAGTCATGGAGTGCGCAATTCTCAAGTCCGTGGCGCGAGAGGCAAATATTCCGTTGCTCGCGACTACCACGAAAGATGGCGTTGAGAAATACGGTTTGGAGGCGTGGTTCGATGAAAAAACGCTTGAGGCTGCCGACGCTCCAGAATTGCGAAACCCCAGTCTCGGTACGGTTTACGCGACGCAAATCCGCCAGGTGTTTGGGTTTAACGAATTTGTGAACCCAAAAAGTGATACGTTCTGGCAGCGTGCAGGCGAAGCGTACTCCCAAGCACGATTCGCTGGTTACGGCATTCAGGCCGCGGCAGGGTCGCCGATTTCGTTGGATGTGGTTTGGTTAAACGTTGCAAGAAAAATTTTGCTTGCCACAAGTCAAGGAATTCCAACGACTTACCAGCAATGGTGTAAAATCATCAACGTGCAGGATTTCAAACCGACGACATTGTACAGCGTCGATTTGGATGGCACGCTTTCACCAGTTGGCAACAACGGGGTGTTGGAGCATGGACGGATGGACGACCAATCGTTTACGGTTCAAACGCGAACCTTCGGGAAAATCTACGGCATCACCCGCGTCGAACGTATTAACGACGACATCAATGCGTATTTGTCGAAGTTTGTGACGATTGGAAAAACCGTCCCGAAAACGGTAGAGCAACTGGCGTATTACGTCCTCCAGAAGGGGGCGAACACGTATTTTACCGCCAAACGAGGTAACTTAATGTCTGGTACAGACACGGTTTACAGTCAGGAGGCAGTCAAGGCGGTGCGAAAAACATACCGTAATCGCGTTGGCTTCGATAAACAACCGATTGTCGCCGATCCCGACCGTGTGATTGTTGGCGTTTCGCTTGAAGACATCGCGCAAACCCTTTATACAAAAGAACATCCGGTGTTTGCGTACAAAACTGGCAAAGAGAACGAAATTCGGTACCAGACAATGGAGAATGATGTTCGTGGGCGGCTGCGGCCTATCGTCACGCCGTATTTGGACAACACGGCTATCAACCAGACGATTTTCAAGGACGACGACCGCGTTTTTCCGAATCAAAGTTCCACCCAATATTTCGTCACATGCGACCCGAACAGTCCAGAAGGAGCCGCGTTTTACATCCCGTGCTTGCATGGCAACATCAATCCGCACGTCGAGGCGTACGACTTCGGCGCGGGAATGCTCGGCACGGGCGTGCAGGTTTACGCGGATTTCAACGTTGTGCCGGGAAAAGTGGAAATGATGACGAAAGTCACAGGCCAGTAGGTTCACATGAAAAGAAAATTGAAAAGGAGTAAAAAATGACACTTTTGAAAATTGCAGACCCGGTGTTGATTCGGAACGTCAAATTGACGCAAAACGTGATGCCGGGCGATGTTATCATCACGGGGAACCGCCCGGAAATTTCGTCCGTTCGGGCGTTTTCGGGTGACGATGCGGTAGGATTGGAGTACTTCGGCGGTTGTTACGAAGGCGTTGCCGACGGAGCTTTGACCAAAGGCGACGAATGTTACTACGATCCCGCGACGGGCAAGGTGACGAAAACGGCAAGTGGTTCATACCACTTGGGTTACGTCAGTTTCGCACCCGCCAACTGTGCAGACGGTTCGCGGGTAACGATTATCCACGTTCCCAATGGAACGACGCTTGCCGAGGGGACATGATGTCGTGGTTTCGCAAGCAATTACAAACCGTCGGTGAAACGATGGATTCTATCGCGGGTGTTTCGGCTCGATATTTGCGGGGCGAAACGGAGATTTCCATCGTTTGCGTTCCCGTTCGGATTCGACCGGAATACCTTGCCGAGAACGTCGCAATTCGGATGGAATTGCAGGATTTTTATTTGTTTCGAGAGCAATTAAACGGACTTTTTCCGCAGGCGGACGATAAAATTCTCATCGACACGGAAACGTTTCAAATTATCGGCGGGACACGTAAAATGGAAGGCGTTTCGCCCGTGGAAGTCCTTGGAAGCGACGGAAAAAGACTTTTAGTACACGCCGTGAGGGTGAAGAAATGAACGACAGTCGAATTGAAAAGCTCCGCGACCTGATGACCGCTGCTGTTGAGCTAAAGCGGCTTGCTGGCGGGTTTTGCGAAGCGTTCGCGGTCAAGAAAACGTGGTTTTTGGCGGAAGATTATGAGGATAGTTTCGTCGACGGGGAACCGGTCGGGAACGTTTGGTTTTGCCCTCGTCCTTCCACGATGCAGAATTACATTCGGCAAGGAGACCTCACGGCTGTTACGGAAAAACTGACCGTTCACATGACGGTTATTTTTCCCATTTCCAGCAATTCGGAAGAGGCTATCGGACGGCATGTGCAACTCACGGAAGAGTTGATTGACACCGTCCGAAAAGTCGCTTGTAGCAACGATTATGGCTTTGTGAAAGCGGAACCCGCTCATGACGATTGGGGAACGCCGTACCTGTTTGTGAACATGGAAAGAAGGAACTTTTTTACAAGTATCGAATTCCAATTTTTGACAGCAATCCAATGAAAAAGGAGTAGAAAATGCCTGAAAATGTAATGGAAACGCCGATTCCCGGATTTAAAATGAAACTGTACCGCTCACCGATTTCGGGCGACGCGTGGGTGGAAGTCGGCGGCGTGCAAAGCGTTAGCGTCGATGATGTCGCCCGCGAGGAAATTGAAATTGCCATGCGCGGGAGCGAGTGGAAACGTATCATGCCCGGCATGATGGAGGCGATGAGCGCGACGTTCAAGATGGTTCACAATATTGTTCCGGGGATGGAAACTCTGATTCGGAACGACATTTTGAATGGAACTGCTACAAAATACGCGATGGTCAACGGTGACATTACCGCGTCCGGCACAGAAGGCTGGAGCATTCCTGTCTATGTCACGCAAATGAACCGGTCGGAAGAACTTTCGGAAATTGTCGCGAACGACATTAAAGTGAAACTTGGATTCATCACCGATGGAACGTCGCTCGTGGAACCGGAATGGCTTACAATCTAAACAAGGAGGTAAAAAATGAATATTGAAAATATCCGTAACCGTGCAATTTCGCAGAACTTACAAACAAACAACGTTATGAAAATTCGCAAAGTTACGCCGATGAAATTGACGTTGGCAGAACTGAAAGAAGTCCTCGACGCGAACGCAAACCACCCGAAAGCCGCAGCATTGCGAACGTTTTACGATGAACACAGTCGGTTTTTGCCACAGGAAACGGTCGTTGCCGTCGAAAAGGCGGTCGTGCTGGGGATTTTGGACGGAGCGAACGTTGTGGAAAAAACGATGAATGTCACGCCAGACGGTCGGGAAGTTGTGCAAACGGAAATTGAGGAGGCAAATCATGACTACGTTTAAGGATCGATTCAGAAATGAATGGGATTGCAAAATCACGATGGAAACAGCCATGCGACTGAACCGTTGGGATTTTTCGCAGGTTTACGACCGCCCGGTAAATTTGTATGCGCCGGACGAACAACTTTTGAAAGACCTGACTTTAAATGCGGGTCTCTTGATTGCTCTGGTCTATGCGATTTGCAAGCCAACCATCGACGAACGGTACAAAGATGTCGCCGATGTTTCGACCGATGGAAGTCCGAGCCCTCGTGAACTACAGTTTTTACGTGGAATTGACGGTGAAGCAATTGAGAACGCACGAACCGCTATTTTTGAGGCATTGGCCGATTTTTTCCCTACGAAACGGACTGCCATCTTGGATGCTTTAAATCGTCCCAGACAGGCGGAAAAAGAAATGGAAACGCTGATGAAAAATCGGGATACGGAACTGACGGCGATTATGAAGCAGAAAAGCGAGGCGTATGTCGAAAAGATGATGAAACAACTGCACGAAACGGACGTGGAAACCCTGCTCGAAAACGATGGGAAACTTTCCTAATCGCAGTCATGGCGGAGCTTCGGTGGAGCTTTTCTCAAATCGCTCCGCTGACGCTTCGTGAACTGTTTCTCGTCTATCAAGACGCTTTGAAGAATCGCTGGAATTTCCATGCAACTCTTCTTTCCGAGATTCACAATAATACTGTGGCCGCGATTCGACTTCACTCAAAAAGCAAGCCGAAAATGTCCACCCCCGCTGATTTTAACCCGTGTTTTCCGAAACAAAATGGAACGGTGGAAATTAATGCGGAAAATTTCAAGGTTGTTGGAATGCAGCTTGGAGACCGGTTTTTCATTGCTCAAAGGAGCGGAAAATGAGCTTCCTAACGCCGAAAATCAAATGCAAAGTTTCATGGAACGGACGCGAGCTTCAGGTTCGCGTCCGTCGCGGCATGAAGGCACCGTTAAGTCGAATTTCAGGACGTGTGCGTAAAATTGCAATAAAAAGTTTGCAGGCAACACCAAAAAGATTGGCACGAAAAAAACCATCCAAACCGGGAACGCCGCCGCACACGATTTACAACAGAAAAAAAGGTGGTCACCGGATGCGGATGATTTTATACGCCCAGCGCCGGCCACTGGAATGGGTCGTTGGCCCGAAAATTTTAGGGACGCAAAGCAAGCCCGTACCTTCCATTCACGAGCATGGCGGAACGAAAACTGTTGTAAGTAAACGAGTTAGGAAAACTGGAAGAAAAATAACTTCCGCCCAACACAAAGCGTTTCGTAAAAAAGTCCGAAGTGGTGCCATCGTCACCGATTACAAAAAACTACAAAAGCAAAATCGAGTTCAAGTCACACAAAAACGTGTCACTTACCCCAAGCGTCCGTTCATGAATCCGGCACTGCGAAAAATGATTCCCAGCATCGCTCAAAATTTCCGAAACTCCGTAAAATAAGGACTTACCATGACAAGTTCAAGCACCATCACGGCGGGAAAAGCCTACGTTATCATTTCCGCGATCGACCGCACGAAACATGTCCTCGCGACAGTCTCCAAAAACGTCGACGCTGCTGCGCGAAAAATACAATCCGTCGGAACGCAACTGATGATGGGGGCGGGATTTGCGGGAATCGGTACCGCTTTACCCATTCGCCAGTTCGCACGATTCGAGGATTCCATGCTATCCGCCCGTGCCAAAATGCAGGCTTCCGAAGCGGATTATCAACGGCTTACGAAACTTGCACAGCATTACGGCGAAACCACGAGTTACACCGCTCAACAGGTTGCGGATTCCATGGTCGTCATGGCACAAATGGGCTTGAAACCGGACGATGTGGAAAATTCTCTTGGGGCAATTTTGAATGCTGCAAGAGCGACAGGAACGGAACTACCCGCCATGTCAGATTATATTTTAACCGCAATTCGGGCTTTTGGCGGGGAGTTTTCGGACGCGGCAGACTATGCGGACGTGATGACGGCGGCATGTAATAATTCAGCGCTGAATATGGAAATGCTTGGCGATGCAATGACATACTGCGCCAAGCCTGCACGCGACGCTGGTGTCAATGTTCGTCAACTCTCTACGCTGATTGGGTTTCTGGCAAATCAAGGAATTCGCGGAAGCCATGCGGGAACGGCATTGCGGCGGATGTTTACCAACCTTGCGACACAACGCAGCAAGTTGGAGGAACATGGAATTTTTGCGTTTGACGAACAGGGACAGTTCAAAAATATTGACGAAACGATTGCCAAAATCCGCGAAGTCGCCAGTACTATGAACGATATGGAGAAGGTCACATTCCTGAAAGATATTTTCGGACAGTACGCCCTTGCATCCATGCAGACCTTGGCAACCGACGAATATTCAGAACTTTCCGCAGCTATACAAAACTGTTCTGGGGTCGCGCAAGAAACTGCTGACATGATGGATTCTTCTCTCGGTGGCTCATTTCGCTTGATTTGGTCGGCGGTGGAACGTGCCGGAAACGCGATTGGGGAGCATTTCAAAGAAGCAATCAACAATGCACGTGAGGGGATCATCTTGTTTGTGCAAGAAACGACGAAATGGATTGAGGCAAACAAGGAAACTGTCGTGGGATTTGCCGTCGGAATTGCGTGCGTGGGAGCGTTGGGAGCCGCATTTTTAGCTACTGGGACAGCTATCCAGATGGTGACGTTCGCGATAGGCGGATTTCACTTCATTCTCACTGCAAGTACGGCTGCTTTTTACACTTGCACGGCTGCGTGCGGATTGCTCAATGTTGTTGTGAATGGTTTTCTAAACACTTTATTTTTAGGGAGATACGTCGTTGTTGGTTTCGCGACTTCGCTCGGATTGGTGAGGACTACAGCAGTGGGAATTCCTGCTACAATTGCCGCAATTCGGACGTCGTACCTCAGTATGATAGGCGTTTTGGCTACAGTTCGAGCGGCTGCGTTGGGTATTCCATGGATTCCAAGTGCTGCAACGGCTGGGGTTTACTC
Source organism: Planctomycetia bacterium (assembly GCA_030527185.1). Classification (GTDB taxonomy): domain Bacteria; phylum Planctomycetota; class Planctomycetia; order Pirellulales; family Thermoguttaceae; genus RGIG3701. The sequence continues at coordinate 13,331 of JAUNBF010000074.1, forward strand.
ATTTATGCAAACGGTGCGAACCGCTTATCTGGGAATTGTTTCAACGATCGCATTAGCGGGGACTTATGTGGGGGTTGGGATTCATGCGGTTATGTCAGGAATGGTCGTTGCTTTGCGAAGTTTCGGGATGGCTATTCAGACACTTTCTGTCGCCTGGACGTTTTTCCCCATTTTTGCACAACTGGCGATGGTTAAAGTTTATACGTCTTTTCGGTTGGCAATTGCTGGCATTCAAAGTGCTATTTTAGGTATCCCCGCCACGTTTGTTACCGTAAAAACTTCACTTATTGCAGCTGCAGTAACCATCAAAACAGGAATCGTCTCCTCCGTTATTGCCACAAGAGCCGCAATTATAACGGCTTACGTTTCTACGAAAGCGTTTATTTTAACAACTTTGACGACCGTCAAAACCGCGACGATTGCCGCCTGCCTTGCCACCCGAACCGCCGTTTTGGGAATTCCTGCCGCAATGTCATCAGCATGGAGTGTTATTGTCGGTTTGCCGCAAATGCTTTATTCTGCTTTTCTTGGCATACCGGCACTTCTAAATGGCATTGGTACCGCATGTATTACGTTTTCAGCAACCATTTCAGGGAGCATTGCAGCCGTCACAGCTTTGGCATCCTCGATAACCCTCGCTCACGTCGCCGCCGTCGCTGCTATTGGAGGTATCGCTATCTTGTGCGGGCCGTATTTGTGGAAAATTCTCAAAGCGGCTGGAATGACCATTTATCAGATTTTAGGTTCTGTCGGAACTTGGATTTCCCAGCAATTTTCGAGATTTGCAAACGCGGCACAAACCGCCTGGGCAGGAATCGCGGCGGCAGGAAGTGAACTTTGGGGAAATCTTAAAGAAGATTGCGTTTCCGCATTTTCTACGATCTCCGCACAAATTACGAACGGTGACTGGACAGGGGCATTCGAGACCGCCGTCCTCGCAATGCGGGCGGTCTGGTCGGGCTTTCAAAGGTTTTTCGTAACTGCCTGGCACTTAACGGCATTAGCGTTTATGGACATCTGGCAGTCCATGCGACGAGGAATTCAGGACGCGAGAGAAACCATCGCAAAACTCGTCGGATGGTTCATGAAAATCGGCATGACCGAGGAGCAGAAAATCGAGTTTGATAAAGCACTTGCGGACGTTCAGTCTGCCGACCGAAACGCCATGGAACAAGGGTTTACAGATTCAAAAAATCGCCATGAACAGGCCATCGTAGAGGCGGAAAAAAGCAATATTTCCATCCGTGAAAAGCTGGCGGAACATACGAAAGAGGTGCAGGATAAAGCACACGCCCAGGCCGCAGCTGATGAATTCGCCCGCCACATGGATGAACAATCGACGCAAGGTGCGAAAAATGCAGGACTTACAGAAACCTCGACACCAACACTGGAAAATTCTGAAATCTCAACGTTTGAAACAACAATTCCTCCACAACTGTTGTCGCAATTCGAGGTTACAGCTCACATTTTGGACGTTGCACAATTCGGCACCATCGCGGCGGAAAAGAACTTTTTGGAGAATAACACCAATTTGCGAAATGCGGAACTTGAAAAAGTGAATAATGAGAAAAAGGATAAAAATATCGAACGCACCGCCGACGGTGTGGAAAAACTCGTTGAGTTGGCGGAGGAAGAAAAGGACGATGTGATTTATTAAAAGGATTTTTCAATGGGAACCATCATCGGGATTAAAGACGGCAGTTTTTCCGGCTCGGAAACGCGAAATTCGGCATTCGAGAAACGGAAGCGGAAATACTCCGTTGTGTTTGAAATTGTGGCGGACGATGTGGACGAAACGTGGACACACATTCTCGCGCAAACGCCCAAATTACCACGACTTCTGGAAGATTGGAAGAACGACGGTTGCCGGTGCAAAAGCCGGACACCGAAAGAAGCGAGAACGATCCAGTTGGATGGAAAACTCACAATTTTGTGGGAGGTGGAATGTCAATTTGACAGCGAGGTGATCTTCCAGGATGCGAAGGAAAACGACCCGCTGACGTGGCCGACGACACTTTCCATTTCGTCGCAGGAAGTCACCGAAGACCTCTTGAAAGACGCGGAAACCGACGAACCGGTTGTGAATCCGAATGGCGAAAGAATCCATATCGAAGTGCCGAATTCGTACCCCGTTATCGAGTTTTCGCGTTACGAAGCATACCCCGACACACCAGAGGGAATCGCCGCTTTCATTGCAAAGATGAATCGGTTCAAAAACCGTCTAAATGCTGATGAATTCATGGGTTTCGCACCCGGCACGTGCTTTCTTTACGCGCCGCAAACGACACGCGAACAAATCAACGGAAGTCTTTATTTTAGAACGACTTACCGTATTCTCATCAAGGCGGACGAAGGGGAAAAACCGTTCACGGCAAAACCACTTTGTGAAGGGTATATGGTCATTGACAATGAAGATGGTCAACTCAAAAGCACGTCCGAAATTTATGGTCAGAATATTAAGGTGAATCTGGATGCCAATGGTCACATTCTAAATCCCAACGACACGCCACAATTTTTAAGTTTCAATCAATATAAGTCCGTGAATTTTAACGAGTTACAGCTTTTATAGGAAAAGTCATGACAGGGTACAAAATCGGCGACAAAACGGTCGCGCAAACGCTCGTAAATGCCGGACGCACAAAGCCTTGGGACAAACAAAAAACGACCGTTGGCATGAACGCCCCGACCGGGATTTTCCTGCGTGCGAAACTCGGAATCGTGAAGGATTTCATTCCCGCACGAACGGAAACCGACGGTGTATTTTATCCCACATCTGGAAAAGTTTATGTCGCGAAATTGCGAGATGGAGAATCGACGCCACTTGAAAAATTGACACTTTCCGACGGTGGTTTCACCGAAGAAACCGTCTTCAATTTTTCCGAAAATTCATTTGAATCGGGCGAACTCGTCATGACGCTAACCGACGTTTTCAACCGGGTTTACATCCTTTCCGGCAAAACGTCAGAGGGTGGAGAAAGTGCCATTTTGTGCAAGGTGACTGGCGGAAGCCCGGAAAGCGGCTACAGCGTCCTGTACTACGAAAACGGCGCGGAATCAGATTACACAGGCAGAGGAACGTTGTTCTTTACGGAACTTGCTCTTGGTGCACAAGTGCCTGTAAATTCGTGGGTTATCGGACATCCAATGGCCACTCGAAGGACGGGAGGGAACGACGAATGAGTTGGATGAAGCACCCCGGAAAAATTCACGTTTTGACGTTTTCCATCTCCGATTTGTGGGTTGGTGAGGGGGCGGACAGTGGAAGATTTGCCTATCGATTTGAGTGGGGAAATTATAATCGATACGTCATTACAACGGGTTACGTCGGTTTTCAACTGAAAATGGACGGCATCATTTTGAAACCGGTTTTTTCAAGTGTGAACGGCGATTTGTATTTTGAGGGAGGGAATTATATCCTTTACAGACACCAGACCGGAGGCATGATTTTAATGGTCGCTTCCAAGGACACTTGGTCAGAACGGTATACTATTTTTCCTGGGTATCGTCCGATTTCATGGTACAATCGAGAAACAGGGGAAACGGAGGGGGACGCATGGTGGCAGGGGGGAATACCGACGCAAAACACCGCAGAATTCAGACCTTACGGCACGGCGGAAGGAACAAAGATTGTCGAATTCTATATGCCCCATTGGAAAAAGACAAAAAACGCACTCGGTTCAACATCCTCATCCTACCTAACATCCAATGTTCTCGGCACTTACACCGACACGGACGGCGTGCAGGAGGATTTAATCGTCGGTGTGCGAATGTGGAGAGATAATAACGGAACGAATTACTGCAAAAGCATTGAAAAGAAAAACGGGTCGTATGTTTACGATTCCATTCACCGCGATTACACTTCCGAACCGTGGGTGATTGGCGATTACGAATCTCCCGACGGTTGGTACGAAGGGGCGGAACCGGACGTGGAAAATCCCGTAACGTTCACATTTACCACCAACTCCGTAAACGATTTGAATACCACGATTTACGGTCTGTTCACACATTCCTACAACTGGCGTTATTCGGATGTTTATTACGATTCCAAAACAAAAACATTCCGCATTTCTGTCCCAACCGTGACCGCCTCAGTTGGCTGGTTGGAATGCGATGAAACGACGCTGAATTTTGATTTAACCTTTGCAAAAGCTGATGAAACAAAGACTTACAATCTTGTTTCTTTGCTCAAAGGCTCGGTTGTCAACCTGTCAACCAAGAATGGGAAACTCATCATCGGGGAATATGGTAGCACCGACGGCTGGTGGGAATGCACGGACGCGAAATTGCAGGATTCCGTCACGTTTTCCTTCCGGCACATTGAGAAGGACGATTTAACAATCATATACAATCGTTTGATTTTTTCGGACAGCACGACACAAGATATTGTGCTTGGAGAGGTGGCGATATGGCGGTAACCGGATGGCATTTTGATGGGGCAGATTGGGAGAATCCCAACGCTTTGGATTTTCGTTATTGGGCGTGCATTCGTGCCGCGATTGAGGAGCGTTGGGAGATTCTCTTTCACGACCGGCTAACCGGAACTCCGCAATTAACAACGATTTCGGAACACCGATTCGTCGTGAATAACGCGATTTGTCAGAGAATTGGAACGTGCCTTGACACGCTGGCAAATTATTTTGTCGACCCGACCGGACGGGAAAATTGGTCCGACTTCCCGAACACCTTGGCAAAGATTCGCCCCACTCGTTATTACAACGGAACATCTTGGAATACAAAGACTTACGAACGCGACGATCATCTTTTCAATCGTGACGGATGCCATTACAACGCTTTGCCGCCCGCCGGAAGTCCCGCGATTTACTACGGAAATTTCCTGAAAAGTTGTCATAACGCATTGAATTTCCTCACTATTTACGCCCCGGAGAAACTTTTGTGTGAACAGTGCTACGTCGGAAGTGATTACAACCCGTATCTGGGCGGCTCGACACCGCAGGAGACGGCACACTCTCAAAAAATCGAAATGATGGAGCGGTGGCTACGAGTTGTAAAGTCTGGAAATTCAGAGACTTACCGCACGCACGCAACTACCACGGATACGTACAACCATGCCGTTTACGTCGGCACGAGATTTTTTACAAATGCGGTCACTAACCCCGCTTTCATGAAATTCTTCACTTGCAGCGTCTGGCGGGGCGAGTCCGACATTTACGACGAACAGGGAAACAAGACCGGAACGCAGGAATATTACGATGAAATTATTTCCAATTTCCGAGTGAAATTTGACTTCGGCCTCTCCCTTTCCCCGGCTGTTTACACTATCCAAATCGCTCGCGTCAAAATCCCCGACACGCACGACCAAAACGGCGACGACTACGACGTGACCGTTTCCCGAACCTCCTCAAATCAAACGACTTACGAACTTTTTTACCCTCACCGCCCCACCGATGGAAACATCCTTCTCCTCCTCCACGCAGGCACCGATTTATCCCCATTTGGAGCTTCCTCAATCGGTTCCCCCGCCGTTTTCCACAGCCCCATTCCCGCAGGTTTTCACAAAATCCACGTTGGCAAACTTTCCCAAAAACCAACCATCTCCCTCGGCGACGAAAACGCCTTCCCCCCCTACCAACCCGTCGACGCCAACACTCCTTCACACTATTGCGGCGCAGTCTATTTCTACTACTTCCTCATCGACTACGCGGTCGAAAACGGCTTTCGATTTCGTTGAAGACAGCGTCCTAAACACACCCTAAAAATGCCCGTTCAAAAAGTGGGAGTAAGCCCTTTTCCACCTTCCTCCAGAGCGATAGAAAATATACAAAGCACCATGTGTCTAACCGTTACAATTGACATGATGCGATATTAGATCGGAAAATTATTAAAAAATCACCTTATAAATTTTCCACCCTCTTGAAAAATATATTTGGATTATATAAAATTAGATATAGAGTTTTACGAAAGCCAAGATTAATGAAATCTATATCAAGGAGTAAGTAAATGCCACAAACCAAAAGCAGAACTATCGAAGCGTTTCGTCTCACTATCTCTGGCTTGCCGGAAAACATATCATATAATGAAGTTTTTAAGGCAATCGCAAGACATTCAGAAGAGTATAAATATACTTATAGATCAAAATATATTTTTTTGAAAGATTGCAATTATAGTAAACGTCAGGACGCATTACAACTTCGATTTATCAGTTACAAAGAAGGTGAAAAACCAGATGTAATTGATACAACGACAAATATGATTCAGGATAATCCCTTGCCATCGAATTTTGAAAGTGTGAAATATACACATGTTCTTGGTATCAAAGATGATAGATACACTTTAATGATTGAAAGAAATGCAGAAGGAGGAGTTTCTCCTAAAGAGATTATTTTTTTCATACAATACATGTGTAATACCTACTGGAAAAAATTATTTGGTGAGGGTATCAAACCTTTAGAAGAAATTGTTGTTAATATTGAACCAATCCCAGGACCATCATTTATTGAACATCTTAAAGGACTTGAACGTATTAAAGAGGCAACTGTAAGAATTGTAAAGAAAAATCCTTCGTGGAAAGATTTTTCAGGACCAATCGGGGAGTTATCGGATAGATCAAACGCTGCAAAAGCGGATATTACTATAGTCGCTCCCAGAGGAAAAGGCCTTAAGAAAGAAGATGGTATTTGCTTGTTTATTCAAGAGGCATACTCTAAGAGAGAATTGGATTGGGCAAGTGTGACAGGAGACACAGTTGACAAAAAAAGAATAACGTACAAAACAAGCGAAGATTCAATTAAAGAAAAGGTTTCAGTAAATATTGATAGCAAGGGACAGATAATTGCAACTGAAATTTATGATCAATTGTTTGATTTGTACCCTGACAATATAGATAACATAGAAAATTGATATGTACCATGAACTAATTGAATTTGGTGGAAATATTTTAAAGAGAAGAGAAATATGGCTTAGTGGTGAATTTTTAACATCCATTGCTATAGGTATCGCGTCATTTGTTGTTTTTCATTATATTGATGTAGAGTACAAAATTATCAATACCTATTATGAACAAAGTGGAAATATATTGACTGTCACGAGTATTCTATTTGGATTTGCCATTACATCCTTTATCCACTACGTTCAGATTGCTGAGTCATGGAGTGAGCAAAAGAATATACAATTAGTTGCTGAAAAACTTGTGGATTGGAATGCTTGGACTGTTATTTGTATCCTCTTTTTGATTTTATACATGATGATTCTGATTATTGTAAACAATTATATTCCATATCATCTGTTGAAAGAGATTTTATATTCAGTATTATCCTTTTTTTTATGTTATTGTCTGCTCCAATTAATTTGTCATACATTAACGACATGGTATTTATTCCAAAAGAGGTCTCTATTACATAAACCACAAGAAAAAATCAGAGATGAGCAAAACGATGTCTGAGAAAACAAAAAATTACAGAGAACCTAACTCCATAAGTTTTGCCTCCGACTGGACATTGTTCGCTAGGGTGTTTTTTTGTTAAAAATAGAAACTGTTTTGTTAAAAAATCCCAATCGTTCTGAAAAACCTCTCCTAAAACCCGGTTTGGGGTTCCATCGTACCGAAAAAACTTCTCCGGCGAAATCTTGCATCCCAAAATACCCCCTCTTTATACCCCCTTTTATTTGTTTTGCGATAGAGTATAATATAATCGTGAAATGCGGAAAAACAAGGACTAATACGATATTGACACTCAAAATATATGTGTGTGTTTTCGCCCTTACAAGGCAGATGTCGAGGGTTCGAGTCCCTCCGCTGCTAAATTGCCCGTTTGCAAGTCCATGCAAGCGGGTTTTTTAT
>JAUNBF010000075.1:0-13499 GCA_030527185.1 Planctomycetia bacterium
TTTGAAATATCCGCTGAGGAAAAAGTGGGAATGGAAATATCTGCGTCTTCTGCGTAATCTGCGGATAATTCTTGACGTTGGAAGTGGTTGAAATTGTTGGATTTATCCATAAACCTTTCCAAAAAATTCGTTTTCTCGCCCTTCCTTTTTTTTGTCCGCAGATTACGCAGAAGACGCAGATGATTTTCCTTCCATCTCTATCCTCTGCGGAAAGTCTCCTACACTGCCAACTACTCAACCGATTTATACTCCTTCCATTTTGAATTTCAGGGAAACGAAAAAAGCTACTTCTGAGAGGGGCTTGGGGGAGGTGAATCCGAAAAACTCAAGTGGATGGAGTATAGAAGTACTCCAGGGAGGAGGCATCTGCCAATTTGTCATTGGAACGAAATTTGCTTCTCTTGGATAGCGTGGCTATAATTGGGAATACACAACCCCCATTTGGCAGACAAGAGATAAATCATGGAGATTTCTGACAAGATATTTTAACGGAGGTATTTGCAAAATGGCAAAGAAAAAGTGCTGTGAAGGTAGTTGCTGCGGTGAATCCAAAATCAATATCCAGCCCCTGGGGGATCGGATTGTCGTGCAGCGTGACGAGGCGGAAACGGTCTCGGCGGGCGGAATCTATCTTCCCGAAACGGCCAAAAACAAGCCGGCTCGCGGAAAAGTCATCTGCGTCGGCAACGGAAAAGTCCTGAAAGATGGAACGCGATGCGAACTTCAGGTCAAACCCGGCGACCATGTTCTCTTCCTCTCCTACGCGGGCGAGGAATTCAAACTGAACGATCAGGAATACCTCCTTTTGCGGGAAGAAGACCTGCTGGCAGTCATCGGCTAAAGCGTTTCCCGGCGTATTTTTATAATCAATCCTCAACAAAACAAAAATAATGAAGGAGAAATAAACATGGCAAAAATGATTGCATTTGATCAGGAAGCTCGTGATGCAATGCGACGCGGCGTGTCGAAATTGGCACAGGCGGTCAAGGTCACGTTGGGACCGCGTGGTCGTAACGTCATTATTCAGAAGAGTTTCGGAAGCCCCACTGTCACGAAAGATGGTGTCACGGTCGCGAAAGAAGTCGATCTGGAAGATGTCTATGAAAACATGGGTGCCAAGATGGTTCGCGAAGTGGCCAGCAAAACCAGCGATATTGCCGGCGACGGAACCACGACCGCAACGCTCATGGCCGAAGCGATTTTCAATGAAGGACTGCGTGCCGTCGTTTCGGGTGTCAATCCGCTCCAGATGAAACGGGGTATCGACAAGGCGGTGGAAGATATTACCAGCGAATTGCACAAACTCTCCATCTCCATCCAGACCGAAAAAGAAATGGCTCAAGTCGGAACGATTGCCGCCAACAATGACCGCGAGATCGGCGACCTCCTGGCCCAGGCGATGGGCAAAGTCGGCAAAGATGGCGTCATTACCGTGGATGAGAGCAAATCCCTGGCGACCGAAGTCGATTACGTCGAAGGAATGCAGTTCGATCGCGGCTATCTTTCGCCCTATTTCATTACGGATCCGCAGACGATGCAGTGCGAATTGGAAGATTGCTTCGTCCTCGTTTATGAGAAGAAAATCTCCAACATCAAAGACCTCCTTCCCGTCCTCGAAGCGGTCGTTCAGAGTGGCAAACCGCTTTTGATCATTGCGGAAGACCTGGATGGCGAAGCGTTGACGACGCTGGTCATCAACCGGCTGCGTGGAAGTCTCCACATTTGTGCGGTGAAAGCTCCCGGTTACGGCGACCGTCGGAAGGCGATGTTGGAAGATATTGCGATTCTCACCGGCGCGACCGCCATTTTTGAGAATATCGGCAAGAAGCTCGAAAACGTGACGCTGGAAGACCTCGGAACGGCCAAGAAAATCCTCATCGACAAAGACAACACCACGATTATCGAAGGGGCTGGCGATACCGAGGAAATCAAGGCGCGGATTGCCCAGATTCGTCGTGAAATCGGCAATGCCACGAGTGATTACGACAAGGAAAAGCTCGAAGAACGGCTTGCCAAACTCTCCGGCGGCGTTGCGAAAGTGATGGTTGGAGCGGCAACCGAAAGCGAAATGAAAGAGAAAAAAGCTCGCGTGGAAGATGCCCTTCACGCCACTCGTGCGGCTGTCGAAGAGGGAATCCTCCCCGGTGGCGGCGTGGCTTTGCTGCGTGCTTCCGCGGCGGTGGAACCAAAAGACCTGTCGCAGGACGAAACGATTGGCTACAACATCATTCTGCGTGCCTGCCGCGCTCCACTTTCCCAGATTGCGGCCAACGCTGGCAAAGATGGCGGAATCATCTGCGAAAAAGTGGCGGAAGGGGAAGGAAATTTCGGTTACAATGCCGCGACCGACACGTTTGAAGACCTCGTGCAATCCGGCGTTATCGACCCGACGAAAGTCACCCGAACGGCTCTTCAGAACGCTGCCAGCGTCGCCTCGTTGCTGCTGACCAGCGAAGCCCTCATTGCCGAAAAACCCAAACCCGACGCCCCCGCAGCCCCCGCTCCCGGTGGCATGGACGGAATGTACTAATCCCCAATGGGTTTTTCCCATAAATTTTTGAGTTTGCCAACGAAAGCCCCTCTCTTTTGGAGGGGCTTTCTTGCGGAAAATCGGAAATTTCAAGGAACACTGGTATAAAAAACATTCTCTCTTTTTATTTATCTCGGCGACAATCCCGATTTTCAATATCCACTGAGGAAAAAGTAGGAATGGAAATATCTGCGTCTTCTGCGTCATCTGCGGATAATTCTTAACGTTGGAAGTGGTTGAAATTGCTGGATTTATCCAAAAATCTCTCTTAAAAATTCGTTTTCCCGCCCTTCCTTTTTTTGTCCGCAGATGACGCAGAAGACGCAGATGAGATTTTACTTCCACCTTCATCCTCTGTGGAAAGTTTTCTACGCTGCCAAATTCTCAACCGATTTATTTCTCTCGGCGACAATCCCGATTTTCAATATCCACTGAGGAAAAAGTAGGAATGGAAATATCTGCGTCTTCTGCGTAATCTGCGGATCATTCTTAACGTTGGAAGTGGTTGAAATTGCTGGATTTATCCAAAAATTTTTCTAAAAAATTCGTTTTCCCGCCCTTCCTTTTTTTGTCCGCAGATGACGCAGATGATTTTACTTCCATCTCCATCCTCTGCGGAAAGTTTTCTACGCTGTCAACTACTCAACCGATTTATTTCTCTCGGCGACAATCCCGTTTGAAATATCCGCTGAGGAAAAAGTAGGAATGGAAATATCTGCGTCTTCTGCGTCATCTGCGGATAATTCTTAACGTTGGAAGTGGTTGAAATTGCTGGATTTATCCAAAAATCTCTCTTAAAAATTCGTTTTCCCGCCCTTCCTTTTTTTGTCCGCAGATGATTTTACTTCCATCTCCATCCTCTGCGGAAAGTTTTTTACGCTGTCAACTACTCAACCGATTTATATTCCTTCCATTTTGAATTTCAGGAAAACGAAAAGAAAGCCCCTACCTTTGGGAGGGGCTTTCGTGCGGAAAATCGGAAATTTCAAGGAACACTGGTATAAAAAACATTAAAATATTGGAAGCACACAGCCTGGAATTTCCTGTTTAATATTCGATCTGCCCCCATTCTTGCCCCCCGATGAAGTTAAACTTTCAGAAAAGCCGTATTTTATAGAGATTTCTACACGGGGTAAATCACCGGTTTGTAAAGAATCGCAAACAGGGTTTTTATGCGCACAAGTTCTCTATTTTCAAGCACTTGCGAAAGTTGTTCTTTTCTTGCAATTCTTTACAACGTATTGTGTCCCCCTTTTTATACCCTAACCTGCCCCCCTGCCTGCCTCGCTTAAGGAATGAATTTTTGGGGGATTATGAGCGGGGGAAGGCTTCCTGTTTTCGCCAGGTATTCATGGAAATTCCGAAATGTCGGCGAAAGGTTTTTGCCATGTAATTTTCATTTTGAAAACCACAAAGAGGGGCGAGTTCCCGCTGAGAAAGGGTGGTACTTCGCAAAAGGCGTGTCAGTTTCTCCAGTCGCCAATGGGTGATTTCGTCGAAAATGGAACGATTTCGCTCTTTTCGGAAACGTACTTCCAGAGAACGGCGGGAAATGTCCACAATTTTCACCACTTCCGCCACTCCAATCCGTTCGCAGAAATTGATCTGAATAAATTCCATGGCTTTCGCGACGTAGGGGTCTTGGATATAGAGCGTGTTGGTAGAACGTCGTTCATGAATTTCCATAGGGCTGTAGAGTATCTGTTTTGGTAAATCGAGGTTTGTGGTGGGAGGGGAGAGGGATGGAACGGTAAAAAATCTCTGCCCGGCGTGGAGTTTTTTGCGGAGCAGGCCGTCCAGGTGTTCCGCCATTCGATAACCGGTTTCTTCCATATTGGCCTGGATACTGGAGAGGGAGGGGCGAGCCAACTGGCAGAGAAATTCGTCGTTATCGACTCCTAAAACCATGACTTCGTGAGGGACGACGATGGACTGTTGGTGACATGCTTTGAGAAGACGGACGGCACACGCATCGTTGGCTGCGAAAATGGCGATGGGTTTGGGGAGCGATTGCAGCCACTTTCCCAGTCGTTGGCATTCCCGTTTCCAGGAATATTTTCCAGGTGGCGTCAACCGAATTACCAGGCAGGAATGCCCCTTCTCAGCGAGTTTTTTTTGAAATCCTTCCAACCGTTCCCGATTCCAGTTGACATCTTCCCAATAGGCAACGTAGGCAAAGTGGGGAGCGTGTTTATTCAGGAAAAATTCTGCTGCCATGGCTCCGACAGTGGATGTGTCGTAAGTAAAACGACTGAAGGAGGCCAGAACGGGATTGGCGAGATGAATGTCGCGGGGGTTGAGGATGACGGTAGGGACGTGAGGTTCCCACCACTCTGGCGGGATGGGGAGTCCCATCCAGACAATGCGTCCTGTGGGAGAAAAATTTTCTTTGGGGGGAAATTCGTTTTCCAGAGAAATGTTCCACGGGCCATGCAGATTTTCATAACGGAGAATACCACGTAAAAGTTGTCGCTGGGAATCCAGATCGGTCTGGAGAAAAAGCTGAATTTCGGGAATTTTTTGGAAATAGGACATCTTTTTCAGGAAAAATTTCAAGGAAAAAACTTCGCAAAATTACCTATTATTATGCTTAAAATTACCCTTGATTTCAAGGGGAGGTGGATTAAAATAAAGACATTCAGGATCGTTTGGTAAATTTTTAGACAAGGAGAAACGTATGAACAGGCAAATGAGAAAATTAGGTGGAATTCTTTGGGGAATATATTTCACAATTCTTTCGACGGCTTACGCGGAAGATTTCCTGTGGACGGGAGAGGTCAGTCAGGATTTGGCAGATTATCGCAATTGGACTCAAGGTTCTGTTTCAGACAATCGGAATATTCCGTTTGGTCTGGTCCAATCGGGAAGTCTGGGACAGTCGATTGTTCAGGCAGGTATGGCAAATTATCGGAGTTCTCTGGAAATAGGGTCAGGAACAGCGACGGCCTCTTCCTTTTCCCTCTGGAATTCGGATTTTGTTCTCAAGGGAGGGACGTTGCGGATTGAGAATACAACGGCGACGAATATTGTTTTTCATTTGGGTTCCGAGTCCGCTTCGTGGAAACAGGAGGGAGGAACGTTGAATGTGGTGGCTTCCCAGGGGACAATTCGGTTGGATCCCCAGAGTGTTTTTCAGTTCCAGCACGGAACGATTACGGCCAAAAGCATGATTTGGAAGGGAGGAGCTCAATTCATTCAGAGTGGCGGAACGGTCAACGTGAATACTGGAACATCTTCGCAGGGAATGACTTTGGGAGAAAATTTGAATGGCACTGCCAAATACCAATTGAAAGCGGGGAATTTGAACGTAACCAGTTTGCGGATAGGCGGTTACACCCAAGGTTTCATGGAGCAATACGCGGGAAATGTGACGACACAGGGGAATTTTTCGATAGGCCATCAGGAAGGGTCGGCAGGGAGTTCCTACACACTTTACGGCGGAACGGTCCAGGTTTCGGGATACGACGATTACAATAAAGCAGACGCGCGGTTGATGATTGGACGAAACGCGTCTGGTAGTTTGAATATTCATGACGGAACGATCCAGACGCAGCATTTGGATTTGTATGCCGGATCATCGTTGAATTTTTTCGTGAAAGGTGGCGAAAGAGTGTCGGGAAAACTGACCATCGAGAATTTGGACGAAACGATGTTGTCCCCACTTTCAGCCCATTTGGCAGGGACGGTTTCGGTGAATTTTTCGGAGACTTCGGGGTGCTGGGGCTGGGAAAATCAATCGGAAGTGCTTTTGTCTGTTCCTGTTACCACCACAACGCCATCAATTTTACAAACCGGAGAAACGCCGTGGTTGGAAACGCGATGGGAAACGGTGGGGGAGGAGAAACAACTGGTTTACACATTATTGGATGATGCTCGAAAAGGAACATTGACCCAAACGGTGCCGATATTGGATTTCGACGCTTGTTCCCGTGGTTGGCTGGATGTGAATCTGGATTTGCCCTATGATTTAACATTGTCGATAACAGGAGTGGGGGAATTTTCAGAATTTTTGAGTTGGTTGGAAGAAAATTCATGGACACAGCCGGAAGCGGGAGAGGGAAATTCGGTGGTTTTTCGGGATTGGGATGGAACGAAGCCGTATTTTGTGTGGGATTTTACGGACTATTCGCCAACCGCAAGCGTTACGGGAGCTATGGTAACATGGGACACGAATGCCGTTCCAGAACCCGCGACATGGTGGTTGTTGCTGGTGGGAAGTGTAGGAATATTGGGGAGTTGTGGAAAAAAAGGTGGCTTGCGACAATGGCGTGCCAACGGGATGCGACGTAAAAAGCGTCAACGGAAGGGGTTTACGTTAGTGGAATTGCTGGTGGTGATTGCCATCATTGGAATGTTGGTAGGGTTATTGCTGCCAGCCGTCCAGCAGGCACGGGAGGCGGCTCGCGTGATGCAGTGTAACAATCATTTGCGAAATCTGGCACTGGCGGCGCTCAACGCGGAGACAGCTTTTCGGATGTATCCTTCGGCAGGGTGGCGTTATGACTGGGTGGGGGACCCGGATCGCGGCTACGGACCGGAACAACCAGGTTCATGGGCTATTCGCTTTTTCCCTACCTGGAACAGACGGCTCTATTTCAATTGGGTGCGGATGGTCAGCCGGATAAAATTACCCCTGAACAAAAAAATGGAGCGGCCATTTGTATCCAGACGCCAGTTTCTGTTTTCGTCTGCCCTTCTCGCCGTGGAGTGAAGACGTATCCGATGAATTTGCGTCATACCGATTGCAATATTGATACCGACCCAGAGCGTCTGGTAGGAAAATCGGATTACGCGGGAAATTACGGAACGTTGGCGACCGAACCGGTGGGGACACTCATCGTTCCTGAGGATTTTGACGAGTGTGTCCGAAAAACGCAAAATCGTACCTGGGGAAGTGGCTCGGAAACAGGCGTGATTTTTCAGCGAAGCACCGTTTCGATCGCGGAAATCCGGGACGGGACGACGAACACCTACCTTTTGGGTGAAAAAAATGTGGATGCCAGCCGCTATGAATCAGGCGATGGCGTAGGGGACAATGAATCCATTTGCGATGGTACAGATAACGACAGTATCCGTTCCTGCTATTACCGAAATGATTCTGACAACCGACGGCCGATTCAGGATCGGGAGGGAGCGAATCTGGGACAGATGTTCGGCAGTTGCCATTCAGGAGCCTTTGGCATGGCGATGGGCGACGGTTCGGTACAGAGAATTTCGTATGAGCTGGAGCCGCGGATTCATGCGTGGCTGAGTCACCGTTCGGATGGGAATGTGGCTCAGGTGCCTCTTTAGTCGGTGTGGAAATGGTGGTTGATAATGAAAATCGTGGAATGGATTGGGAAAGAGAAAGGTTCAAAAAGAGAAAGGTTCAAGATGAAAAAAGGATTCACATGGATTTTTATGGGCATTTTGCTGAGTCTGGCAAGTGAGGGAAGTGCGGAGAAACACCGTTTTTCGATGACATGCAAGGTCGATTGCGTCCAGAATCTTTTCCGTACGGAAGAAGGGCGACAAGAGGCGATCCGATGGTTTCGGAAGCACCGTATCGAGAAGTTGTATCTGGAATCGTACCGCCATGGTGTTTCTGTCGATTCGTCCGTTTTGGAAGAGGTGAAAAGGGGATTGGAAGCAGCCGGTCTGGAAGTGGGAGGGTGTATCACGCCAACGCAAATGAGCCAGCGAAAATCGACGCAGTGGGAGATTGTTACCTGTTTTACCGATCCGACCGGTTTGCAATTTTTGAAAGAAACGGTAGAGCGAACGGCTCGTATTTTCGATTTTATCATTCTCGACGACTTTCTTTTTCATGCTTGCACCTGTGAAACGTGTGAGGAGGCTCGCCAGGGACGTTCATGGGAAGCGTTTCGGCGGGATTATATGTTGGAAGTTTCGCGGAAATGGATTCTGGAACCTGCACGGGCAGTGAATCCGAAGTGCCAGATCATCATCAAATATCCCTGCTGGTACGAAGGGTATCCAGAGAGAGGTTACGATGTGATACGACAGACCGCCCTTTTCGGCATTTCCTGGGCAGGTACGGAAACACGTGAAGAAGGTCCGCCTACACAGGCATCCTGGCTTCAGGGGTGGCTCAACGATGTGGACGAGGGGATTTGCGGAGGATGTTGGTACGATCCCCTGGGAACCAAGCCGGAAACATTTGTGGAACAGGCTCGGCAGAGTATTTTGGGAGGGGCACGGGAATCGTTACTGCATTGCTACGATTATCTTGCCACGACCGACCCTGGAATTGCCATTCACCGTGGCGACGAAGGGGTGAAATATGGCCGTGCAGACGCGGAAGCATTTCGGCTGGAGGTCGATTCGCTCCAGAAAATGGCCGATCTTTTGGCGGGGATGGAGCCCTATGGTGTTTTGGTACCGAAAAAACCGAACGACTCTCCGCAACAAAATGTCCGCTATCCCGGCTATGTCGGAATGTTGGGAATACCTGTCCTTCCATCCATGAAACTGAGAGAAACGCCGTCGTTTTACCTGACACTTCACTCCCTTCCTTACGAGAATCTCGAAAACTATCTGGAAAAAGCCATGGCGGAAAAGAAGCCGTTCGTGGTGACGTACCATCTCTTTCGGGAACTCCCGGCGTCGATACAGCAGAAAATTCTTGGGAAGCGGTCTTTGCCGGAAAATGTGGGCAAGGAGACCGCCTGGATACCGTTGGAGGAGGGGAGAATGGTGATCTACTCCCGGAATTATCAGGAACTTATGGATTTGCCGCAGGAAACGTTGAATGCACTTCGCAACACGCTCTTGCAGCCATTGGGATTTTCGCTGGAAGCTCCCGGTAGAGTTTCGTTCCATTTGTTTCGCTCACCCCATGGCAAAGTGGAGGTGCTGGAAAATTTTCGCTCAACTCCTGTAACTGTAACGTTGACTTGCCACGATTCGCACCCACGAAAGATTTTTCTGGCACTTCCTCAAAAGGAGAGTGCGGAAATCCTTTCGCACGAAAATAACGTGTGGAAAATCCGCCTGCAACCACGTTCGCTGGTGGTGGTTGAGGCACTCCTCCAAGAGTAAACCAGGTTCCTGGCAACCTTCTTAAGCGGGAGGGAAAATGGCTCCTCCCGCTTCTGTTTTTTCTCAAACTCGCTTGAGCAGAACCTCTTTTTCGTACTGCCGAACCTCTTCGAGTAACGTTTCCCGCACAGGAACGTCGTTTTGCTCGCAGAAGGCATCCCAGACATCTCCCACGGGATACGTTTTCAACGCTTCGGTCAAAACCATCAATTCGTAGAACCGATTCTCGTCCTGGAGTTGCGTCAACGTGGCGTGAGGCATTAAAAGGGCGGTCAGGAGTGCCTTTTGCATATTCCGCATTCCAATCACCCACGCGGCTACCCGATTGATACTGGCATCGAAGAAATCCAGCCCAATCAAAACCCGGTCGAGCGCGTCGCACCGAACGATTTCCCGTGCGATTTCCTTCAGTTCATCCTCCAGCAGCACCACATGATCGCTGTCCCAACGGACGGGTCGCGTGACGTGCAGTGCCAGTTGATCGGCAAACAGGAGCATCGACGAAATTTTGTCACTCACCGTCTCGGTGGGGTGGTAATGCCCGTTGTCCAAAAGGCAGAGAATGCGGTTTTTCGCGGCATAATTCATGTAAAATTCATGCGAGCCGACGGTGTACGATTCCAGCCCCAGGCCGAAAACTTTCGATTCCACGCTGTCGACCATGTAACGCGGGTCTCTTTTTTCCGCGTAAATGGCGTCGAGCGACTGTTTCAGCCGTCGGCGCGGGAGCATTCGGTCTGCCGGAATGTTTTTGTAGCCGTCAGGAATCCAGAGATTGTGTAGCGAAACCATCCCCAGTTGAATCCCGAAATATTCGCTGATTTTCCGCGTCGCCTTGCAATGTTCGACCCAGAACTGCCGGATTTCCGAGTCGGGGTGCGAAAGTGTCAGGCCGTCTGCCGCTTTGGGATGGGAAAAGAGCGTCGGATTGAAGTCCAGCCCCAACCCTCGCTCTTTGGCGTATTGCACCCACGGCACAAAATGTTTCGGTTCCAGCCGATTCCGATCCACTTTTTCGTCGGTAATGGCGTAACTGGCATGGAGGTTGATTTTGTGCTTCCCTGGAATGAGCGAAAAGGCCTTGTCCATATCAGCCATCAATTCATCCGCGTTTCTCGCCCTTCCGGGATAATTTCCCGTCGTGGCAATTCCCCCGGAAAGTCCTCCGGCATTTTCAAATCCCAAAACGTCGTCTCCCTGCCAACAGTGCATCGAAATCCGCACTTTTTGCAGTCGCTCCAACGCGGCCTCCACATCGACACCGACCGACGCGTACAATTCTTTTGCTGATTCCAGTCGAGACATTTTTTTTCTCCCTTCCCGCACAATCTATAAATGAACCATGCCAATCTGAACATTCCCTCATCCCTTTTAGCCTAGCACATTTCCCCACCTTTCAACAGGGAGGGGGAAAAGAAAGGATGGATTTCTATAAACGTAAAAAATTAGGAAGAATAGTGAAACTATTTCGACTGTTATAAATTTCCTTGGCAATATTACCAGAAGAAACGATATGTCAAGAAGAACCTGTACTGTTTACCCAACAGATTCATTCAAAACATTTCATTGAAAAGGGAATTTCAATGTTGGACTCAAAGAATTTATTCCGAAAAATCTCTCAGGTCATGTACCGTGGGAAAAGGTTTCTTTTCACACTCTTTCTTGTGGAATTTTTGGTAAATGTTCCGTTCGTCTGTTCCTCCGCCTACGCTCAGGAGCCAGTGGAAGTGGCAAGTTTTGAACGTCGTATCTATACGGTTGAGAATGAGGGTGTGTATGAAACTGTCATAACCTATACGTTTTACGAGGATGGTACTTGTAAAGAATCAAAGGGGAATACTCAGAAATGTGAAACGACGAACGAGGATTATGGATATGTTGTCAATGAGCATGGGCTTCCTATTTTGGTGGATGGTGTACCGCGTTACCCCAACGGCAATCCTTTTTTGGATGGCGATGATCATGTGTTGGATGAGGATGGGGAACTGAAATATCCTGGAGAAGGAGAAGGGGATGGGGAAAGCAGTCTCAAGTTTGACAGTGCGGTAGTGAAACCTGACTGGAATAATCCCATGGATCCTACACCGAATGGAGAGAACCCTTCGGGATATCTTGAGCTGAGTGGAAAAACGGATTTTATTGGATACAATGGTTCCGATTTGCGATACTACTTTAATAATGAAACTTCGAAAAATATCGCAACAATAACTACCTTGAGCGCAACGGTAGCCACTGGCGCGGTGAATGTTGCCGCAGCCACTGGTGCGGTCGCCGTTTCTTGGACAAGCGGTCCTGGAGCCGTTGCGGTTGCCGCAGCGCAGGAGGCTATTGCCATTGCCACGGAGACAATTTACAGCGCACAACTCGCGGAGTTTCTGGTATGGTCGGAAAATTATGTAGGCGCGATTGATTTCAACAGTTCCTATACGGTTACTGGTGGTGGAACGCTTGCGGGGACGTATCAGAATATTGAAACCATGTTGCTCGAGAAAGGGGATTATACCGTAACGGGTCAAATCCTGGTTGTGGATAGGCTGTACGCGACAGATAATCTGACGGTTGATACAACTGGCAGGATCGCGGTTGTCAACTCCATTCAGATTGACAAGGATTTGACGAATAATGGAATCATTACGGAAATAAACCAGTTAACGGTGAGTGGAAAACTCACCAATTCTGGTGAAATGCGCAAAATCAACGTGCTTTCGGCAAAGGACGTGGAGAATTCAGGAACGATTACCGTTGGTGATGCCACGGTGTCCAATCTTGTCAATAAAGGAAACTGGGCAGCCAAAGGGGAAGTCAACGCGACCTCTATTGGCAATAGCGGCTCACTCCATGCTGGAGGTTCCCTGATTGTCTCGGGTGCCATCACGAATTCCAATTCTTTTTCCGCGCTCGGTACCATTACCGCGGACAGTATTTCGCAAACAGGGAAAGATAGTATCTGGCTATCGAAAGGGACGATTGATACCAAATCCCTGAACATAGAAGGAGGTTCTTTCACCTCTTCCGGGGCGGTTACTGTCGAAAACTCTCTGACAAATTCTGGAGTCACGGTGTTCGGCAATTCTCTGAAAGCAGGTTCCATCCAAAACGACACAGGCGGGACTATCTTGACGTTGGGAACTACCAAAATTGACGGAAAGATGGAGAATAAAGGAATCTGGTACGCCAATGCTTCGATTAAGTCTGGGATAGCGACAAATTCAGGAACCATCGGTATTTTGGGGGACTGGGATACGGAATCTGTTACCAATAGTGGGAAAATCGACCTCACCGGAAACCTTATTTCCAAAGGTGTAATCGAGAATACAAAGGATATTTCAGGAACTTCTGCCGCAGCTTCCATGCAGGGTACGTCTCTCAGTAACAGTGGAAATATCCAGAATTTTCGGAATATTCTCTTTACAGGGAGTAGCGGATCAGCGAACGAAGGCATGATTTCCGGGCTTGGTGCCAACTCCTCGTTGACACTGTATGGCGATTTGAGAAATGAGGGGACAATTCAGGAATTTTCCAGTCTTTCCACTGTAAATATGACCAATACGGGAACCATCTTGGGAACTGGCCTGAATTCGGTGATTCAGCTTTCCGGTACGCTGAGCAACACAGGGGCGTTCGCGGCATGGGAGAAATTTTCCGTCAACGAAAAAACGGTCAATAACGGAACAATTTCCGGTGTCGGCGAAGGTTCGGTCTATCGTTTTGGTGATGGACTGGAAAACGATGGTACGGTGAGCGAGGTTGAAAAACTTTCCGTCACGGGCGATTTAACGAATACGGAGACCATCGAAGGGACGGGAAAAGACTCGTTGTTGAAAGTTTCCGGGAAATTGACGAACGCGGAAGAGGCTTCCATCCAAAATTATGAGTCTCTGACGGTGGACGGAGAACTTTCCAATTCGGGCAAGCTGATCGCCACTGG
>JAUNBF010000075.1:13599-21048 GCA_030527185.1 Planctomycetia bacterium
GACGGAGAACTTTCCAATTCGGGCAAGCTGATCGCCACTGGCGATGGTTCCGTTTATGATGCGGGAAGTCTCTTGAATGCGGGAACGATCGGAAATCTGGAAAAACTTGCTGTAAAAGGGGATTTGACCAACACAAATATCATCGAAGGGACAGGAAAAGACTCGTCGTTGAAAAGTTCCGGGAAATTGACAAACGAGGAAGGGGCTTTCATCCAAAATTATGAGTCTCTGACGGTTGACGGAGAACTTTCCAATTCGGGCACGCTGACCGCTACCGGGCAAGGCTCCGTTTATGAGGCGGGAAGTCTCGTGAATGCGGGAACGATCGGAGATCTGGAAAAACTCACCGTGAAGGGGACGTCCAATATTTCGGGTAAAGTCACCGGAACGGGCACAGGAGCCTCTTTCCGAACGGGCGGGCTTTACGGTGCGGAAGGAACAGGAGCTTTCACCGGAACAATCACAGGGTTCAGCGAAGTTTCCAACTCCCAGGATCTTGTGAATCAAGGGACGATTACGGGCACAGGAGCCGGCTCGACGCTGACGCAGGAAGGGATTTTGAAAAACGAATTGGAAATTTCCGGCTTCCAGAATGCGAACATTTCGGGGGACACGGAGAATATCGGTACCATCACAGGAACGGGTTTTGGCTCTCAATATGTTTTTGGTGGAAACCTGACCAACCAGCAGGGAGGAAGCATTTCCGAGATTGATTCTCTGATCATCGAGGAAGATTTCGAGAACTACGGTACTCTGAAAATTTTCGGGAACATGCAGGTTCATGGCGGTTTCACCAACGGTTCTTCGAAACTGAACGAGGATGGCAGTACCACCTACACAGGCGGCGATATTTACATCGTTTACCAAAATGGCGTATTCGGAGAAACATCCGTGACGGGTGAAGACGCGGTCATTAACGGAGGAAACCTTTATCTTTCGGGCGACCGGCTTACCGTAGGGCAGAATTACCTGTTTCTTACCGTCCATGGAGAGGGAAAAGAACTGATCGTGAATCAGCCATTTGAAATTCTTCCAGACAGCGAGATGATCCCCAAACTTTTCCATGCCGAGGGATTTTATAACGACACGGAATACTGGGTTTCCCTCCGCCGGGATTTTGAGTATGGGCCTGCGGGAAGTACCCCGAACCAGATTAGCACAGGCACGTATCTTGACAAAATCGCCTACACTCTCAATACGCAGGAAGACTACGAAAACAACGACCTCTTTCGGGTGCTTTCCGCTCTGGATGACATTTCCGCAAACAGTGAATCAGGAGCGGCCAGTGACGAGGTTCATCTTGCTCTCGACCGAATGTCCGGCACGATTTTTGCCAACATGAACCTCATGACACTCCAGAACGGATGGCAGGTTCATCAGAATCTGGCGAACATCATTCGTCCGATGGATTGCCCGTTTAACGAATGCGACCACCCGGAGCAACGTTTTAGCAACGCATGGGGTTCTTTCCTTGGAAATACCGGGCAAGTCGATTCGGATGGAAACTCCTACGGGTTCCATTACGATTCCGCCGGACTTATCGTCGGCTACGATTTCTTTCGTTCCCGTGGATTTCGGTCGGGTGCCTATTTCCAGTACGTCAACGCGAATATGAACGAACGGGAAACGATGGCAGACGCGGAAATAGACAATTATGATCTGGGACTTTACGCTCTGCTCCGAAATGAGTGGGGCTACTTGAGCGCCAGTGGCAATTTCGGATACAGTAACTACGATACCACGCGACGGGTCGCTTTTGGTGGTCCGAATGACTGGATTGACCGTACTCACTACGGCCGCACGTACAGTACGCAACAGTCCCTGCGGGTCGAATCCGCGGGAGAGTTTGCGTTTTGGGAAAATCGGTTCCTGCTTCGGCCATTTGCTGGTCTGACATACGTTCGGATGCAGATGGACGATCTGGAAGAACACAGCCGCGACGGAAACGATTATGTGACAGAACTCAACAGCAGCTTCGACGACCTGAATTCTCTCCGCTCCGAACTGGGCGCACGTCTGAGTTTCTGCTGGAAAAATGACCGAAGGTGCCTCGGTATGAATCTGCGGGCATCCTGGGTACATGAATTCTGCGACACGCAGGTGATGATTGAAAATAAATTCACCCACCCGGTTCAGGATCCGCCAGACTACATGTTCAGCGATACCACCTCCTCGTTCCTCATCACAGGAACCGACCTGGGAGAAGACTACGCCTGGATCGGTTTCGGCATGACGTTGGATACCGGAAGTTTCTGGACACTGTTCGGCGGTTACGATGGTCTCCTGAATGGCTCCACGACCCTCCATACCGGCAACCTCGGTATTTCCTTCTCCTGGTGAGCCAGGAATGGTCAAAAATTAAAATATTGCAGAGAGGGAACCATTTTCAGAAAATTCCTTCTCTGCTTTTTTTATTTTAGGGAACGGCAAGTCGAACAGGAACCATCCACCAGAAATATCTCACAGGTCTGGAACGGAATGCTCCCCCGCTTTCAGGCGGTGTGTTCATGTTTTCGAGAGCGTCGGCTTGAAAGCCTTTGGCACACGAATTTAGGGGGTCACACGGAAATTGTCACCACCGTCGCTTGGTTCAGAGCCATCCTGAAGGCGTATGTACTCGGCGGACACGACAGTAACACATGCACATGATCTTGAGACACCGAACCTTCCAGTATCTCTATATCATACGTGCGACATATTTCACGCACCCAATCCCGTAAGCGTATCCCCACCCCTCCGTTAATTCCTTTGCAGGTAAATTGGCAAAAAAACGATTTACGTTGTAAGTATTGGGAGTGGAAAGAGTTATGAAAATGCCACATTCTCCACAAAATCCTTCCAGTTTTCCGGCACTGGGGCGACGACGTGGACACGTTCGTCACGCATGGGGTGCTTGAATTCGAGAGAGCGGCTGTGCAGGGCAATGGCGCGGAGACGTTCGTCTTCAAAAGGAGTGCCGAAAAGGGTCTGGGAACCGTATTGGGTGTCGCCGAGGATGGGGAAGCCACGCGACGCGGCCTGAAGGCGGATTTGGTGGGTACGGCCTGTTTCCAGTTCCACCTCCAAAAACGTGCAATTCCTTTCCGGCCAACGGGTTAGAACCTGATAGTGAAGCAATGCCCAACGTCCTTCGGGATGGCGGGAGGAGACGATTTCCGCACGCGCTTCTCCGGGGATTTTTCGCAGAAAATCTTCCCAGTCGCCACGTTCTTCAGGGACGAGACCTTCCACCAGAAGCCAATATTTTTTCGCAATGGTCCGCATCTGGAACTGCTCCGAGAGCCGTTTGGCGGCACGAACATGGCGGGCAAAGAGCATCGCTCCCGTCGCTGGCCGATCGAGACGGTGCGGCACGCCGAGGTAGACGTTTCCATCTTGTTTTTGGAGTTTTTCCCGAATCCAGTCCTTGATCTGATCGACCAGATTGTCGATTCCCGGCGGAGACTGCACCAACAACCCTGCCGGTTTGTTCACCACCAAAACCGGTCCGTCTTCATACAATATTTCTATCATTTCTGATCCGAATCTCATGAGCATTTCTCAAAAAAAGCCGGGGAAGGGAATTTTCCACTGGCTCGTTAATCATTAAGATAATAGAGTGCATGGGGTGTTTGGCGATGTAGTTGGGAAAAGCTTTTTCCGCAGCCACGGCTGGAACCGGAAATTTTTTGGATGGGTTCGGGCATGGTTCGGAGGAGGAAATCGGCGTAGCGGGGATTTTGGGTGACTTGCCCGGCATACGCAATCCCTTCCGTCACGAGGATGGAGTACCAACCGCTGTCGGCATACTTGGGACAGCCGGTTTTGTAGCGGAATCCTTTTTTCTCTTCGTTCCACGACACGTCCAGAAGCCAGTCCGCCGCACGCACCAAAATCGTCTGAGCCAGTTCACGTTCCTGCGCGTCCGGGGTTGTTTCGGCAAAACGGATGAGCGAATGAAGGAGTACTCCCACCGCAAACGCTTTCCCGCCACGATGCTCTTTTTTATCCGGGCAATCGCACTCGGACTGATCCTGCCGAAGGTCGAAACAACCTGTCTCCGGGTTCTGCTTGGCGGCAATGGTCTCCAGATAAATCTGCGTCGCGTTGAGGAAATACGGATTGTGCGTAAACCGGTAAGAATAAATCGCGTTGTTCATTGACCAGCCTGCCGCACGTTCAATCCCGAAATTGAAATTCGGCGTATAACGCTCCGCCTGCCGCCAGGAGCCAGTAAGAGCAGCGTTCCAGATGTAGCGGTCGCCAGTCAGACACGCTATGTAGTAATTGCCGGGATGGAACGTGTGGCCGCCGGAACCGTCCGACTCCCAGCGAAACATGCTGTATTTCATGGAGCCAATCAATTCCTGTACCCGGGTGTCATCCTCCGTAAAGAAATAGTTCACATGGCCGTAGCAGTGGGTGTACTGCGCTTCGCGATCGTGTGGATTCCAGAAATAGGCCTTTCTGTCCACCGTCGAGTAATGCCGAGCCGATTCGATTCCGCGACGGAGGATTTCGGGGTCGCCGGTTCGGGCAAAAAAGAGGGCACAGACGTACGAAAGATCGTACTCATTGTTTCCCCAATTGTGTTTCCGTTCGCCGTACCAGTCGCCGAAGTTCATCCAGCCGTATTCGCCATGTTCCTGTCTTCCTTTTTCGAGGTTGGCAAAACTTTGGCGGAAAGCTTTTTCGTAGTCGTCCCACTTTCCCTCACGCACCGGATGGACGGGGGGAAACACGCCGACGGAGCAGTAATATTCCGCAGGTGCCGCGGCAAAAAGCGGATTTTGGAGCCACGCGGCATCGACTTCCCGCACTTTTCCGGTCTCTTTGTCGGGAAGGACGACCCAGAAATCGTGCCGCACCTCCATTCCCCGCTTGAACTGGTAGGCATTCTCCTTGAGCCAGTAGTATTTCATGACGAGATTTTCCAACTCCTCGCAACCTTCCGGCGAATATCTTTCGGGAAGTTGCGGGAGAAGGTGGAATCCAACCGTCCCTTCGCCGCACGTCATTCCTTTCGGCCAGAGTTGCCAGGCGTCACGCAGGAAGAAAACGCCGTCCGGGGTGTTCAGCATTCCGTCCCAGTGTTCCAAATCGGATTTTTGGCCGGAATTTCCCGTTTCGATCGTTGCGTGATTCTCGGTATCCTGCAAAATGGAGATTCCAGGCGAATCCTTTCCGCCGGGGAGAAAAACGCTGGCACTGCGAACCAACGTCATCGGTTCTTCCAACTCACGGCTGGCAAGTGTTGTGCGGATTCGGACAAACTCTTTGCCAAAGAACGTCACTTCGTACCCGGTGAGAAAATCCTTTTCCCCCTCTTTCGGCTGGAAATCGTCCACACTCTGAAGCACGGCAGCTTGCGAACCTTGCGAAACGAGCTGGAATTGAGCTGGATTGCAATGCGTTTCGGTGCCGTCCGCAAAAACGACCTGGGATTTCAGCGAATGCGCAAATTTTTGCATTTCTTCCTCCGAAACAGGCGAAATTCCCGGCTGAGACGAAAATTCCGGCGACGTTTCCAGACGGTACGTCATCGCTTTTTCCGTTTTGGCACGGGTGGTGGCTCGGAAGGTACACAGAAGCCATTTCACACTCCCATCTTCCCAATCGGCAAACGTCTCGAATTGGGCGGGAACTTCCTGCCCACTTTCATCGAACAGACGCACATTTTCCGCCTGGGCAAGCACCCCTTTCGCAAAGGGGACACCGGAAATGACCGGCCAATCTTGCCGCGCCACCTCTGTCGGCTCCGCCACCGTCAGCACGACCGACGTTTTCCGCGTCTTGCCGGGCTGCGGACGGTATCCCGCTTCCAACTCCATCGTTTCAGAAATGCACATCCCCTTTCGATTGATCGGCAACGTGACTTTCGCGGTATACTTTTTCCCCTTTTCCAAATCGGGAATCGTCAGGCAGTGGTTCCGCATTCCACTTTTTTCTTCTACAAACGTCCGCCCATCAATTTCCACCGTGCAGGGTGCGGACGGCAAACTCGAAATCCAGGAAAGTTGCGTCGAACCATCCGGCAACGTGAACGCTTTCAACGAACGGATGGTCGGCAGGACGTTTTTCTCCACGGGAAGGAACTGGATGTAGTCATAATACGCCCAGCCACGATTTTCAGGCGAAGCGTAGCGGTCGTCCACCCAAACCTCAAACGTCCCGTCCGTAATCTCGAAAAAACCGAAGTCATTCTTCCCGCGACTCCCCGGCTGCCAGTTTTGGCCGTCGAACGAAAAGGCAAGCGGACGGTTGGTGGGGCCGCAGAAAACCTGGTACAACCCGTTCGGAATCCCGGTAATTTTGGTGTGCAGCGGCGGTGCCCCCTCCTCTGGAGTTTCGCGGTCTTTTTCAGGAAGAACAGGGGTGGTGAGCGACGCTCCGTTGGAACGTTTTTTCAAGACATCCGCCTCTTTCGTCCAGAGTTGCCATTGATTTTCGGAAGGTTTGTTCAACTGCCACGCTTTCGGCGTCGTCCAATCTTCCACCTCATAAACGAGACCTTCCAATTGGTCGCGCAAACCGGCCGCTTGTGTGTGCGGTGCCAGACAAAGAAACCCTACGACCAAAACGAGCCGTGCCTTCAACATTTTCATTCTCCTGTGCAGAGTGCGGGGGTGGGATACATGATTCCTGAATTATACCGACAAAAAATTTTCCCCACAATCCCCCCCAAACTTCCCTCTTCTGGAGGGTATCACCTTCTCATTGAGGGAGACCCAAGCGGGGGGAAATAAAAACAGGAAAAACAGTCTCTCCGAAAAGAAAACCATTTTTCCTGATTATTTTGTGGATTCTGCGTTAAAATATTTCTATCTCTTCACAAAACCCACATTCCGTACAAGGGAGAAGTTTTCGTGGTGGAAAAAAACCTCCCACATGTACATGCTCAAACTTTCTGGCAGTAACCAATCACGTGTTGTCCCCCGGCTTCTCCTTCAAGTATTCCGAATAATTTTTCTGCGTAATCTTTTTGGATGCGGTGAATCCGTTATACTCTTTAACGGTTCCCTCACTCCATGGATTCAACGTCCGACCAGTGGTAACAGTTAATTCGCCAACCGTGGTTCCTTTGGCAATGCTGAATTTTGAAAGTTTTGCAAAATCACCACCTGTCAAAACGGTAAGGACAGGAATCGTCGAGGATTTGGACAGACGAATGTTCTCACCAGATACGGTCAGATTAACATCTTTCACACTGCGAACTCGCAATCTTTTGGCAGCATCCAAACTAACCCGGTTGTAGTTAGTTATTGCATCAGCGCCAGCTCCTGTTGTGAAGGGAGTTCCTGTAATGTCACGGACAGTCAGGTTTTTGCCGGAAGTCAGGTCGAGCCAAGCATTTTTGGCCAACTTCACGCTGCCAATACGCAGATTCTGTCCTTCCGGGGTAGCAGCTTCAAAACCATCCCCTTCGCCCAAATCAAAGTTAGCACCACCGGAAATGGCACCTTTTTTGTT
>JAUNBF010000076.1 GCA_030527185.1 Planctomycetia bacterium
CGTGGCAAAGCGTTCCCAATAATTCCCGTCCGCAAGACGTAAACCATTGCAGCAAAACAACTTCGGTCATCTTACTTCCGCTTCCGACCTCCGCCCGACTTACGTTTGTACTCACCGTTTTTGTCCCGACATTCCTCCTTCGTCGGAATCAACGCCTCCACCGCCGCCCAAAATGCGTCTGATATTTCCCATGTATGTGTGTGCCATTCGATCTTCCTCCTATATTTCTATTATCGGAAAAAATGGGAGAATGCTTAATTGTTTTCGGATAAGTCCTTAGTGTAGCACCGAGGCAGGCAACTTTAAGAGACCATCCCAAAGTACTATCAATGCCGAGGATATTCAAACTTACGTAAAATAGCCCCTTCTCCTCGCCATACAAGGCCATTACGCATTTGTTCCAAAGTCGGTTCTACAACCCGTCATCTCCATTGAACAACATGGAAGTGACTTCTACCCTAGGAATATCTCCAGATAAAACAAGAGTACCTGTAACCTTTACACCTGTCCCCACCTGTCGTTTTAATAAACGCAAAACATTATCGGACGTTTCTGATAAGGATAGTTTCCCGCCCTAGAAATCTACACGCGAATAATGTTCTGACCTCCTGTGTCGTCAAAAGACGTAACTCCGCCAAAGACACCGAAACACATAAAATCCTATATAAAACCAGGCACTGTGCTTCCAATATTTGGATGTTTTTTGAGCCACCGTTTAATGAAAGCAATTTTGATCCTGACGAGGTAATGGAAGGGCAATTTTTCGTAGCGTGTGGCGATTCGTCGGAACTGTTTGATTTTTGCGAAGATACGTTCGACGATGTTGCGTTTGCGGTAACGTTCACGATTAAAAGAAAGTTTGGCCTTCTTTTTGTTGCAACATCTTGGTATTACAGGAGTTATGTTGTGTGAACGGAGTTTTTGACGGATCGTTTCGGAGGAGTAGCCTTGTTGCCACAAATCCGACGGGGCGCGTTTGGATGGACCGTGACGTGAGAGGACGGAATACTTGAAATGACTGCCTCAAAATGTTGCGTTTCGTACTCCTGACCAGCAGACAAAACAGCGTTCATGTAGTTGCTATTCGCGTCGTAAACGAAATGAGCCTGAGCCGTAACCACCCACGCAAATGTCATAAGTTGTTCATTTTCATTTAGTTAGGAGAAATTTTTTGGGAAGCTCCAGCCGCGCTGCGATGAGCGCGGACGTTACTTCCATCGACGGAAAAAATCTCCCAGTCGACCTCTCCTTTTGGTGCGTTTCCTTGTAGATCGCGTCGATAATTTTGCCTTAACCCCTTTCCTGAAGCCACCTTACGTAACGATTATAGTCCCGTACCGTTCCGGCAAGTCTTGCCATGGTATCCCGGTTCCAGGAATCCCTTCAACACCATTGACATAAGTCCTTAAATCTAGCCACCTTCTGCCACGTCCGCGATTTTGTTCCGGCAAAAATGGCCTGATTTTTTCCCACAGTTCTTTCGTCAATTCGTGTTGTTCCATCTCATAACTCCTTTACAAAAGTTATCGACAATTTCTTAAATTTATCTGATTTATTTTGGACATTTTAGCCATCTTAAATTTGAGGCGTAGTACCTAGTGTCCTATCAAAAGTAATAAAGGAGTCCGTATCCCTTTGATTTTACTATACTTACGCGATAATTTAGCCTGTAACGACTTGAAATCACAAACGGAGGCAGGCAATGTATTCGGTAAGTCCCATTTTTGCTCAAATCATGGAACAAATTGCTTGGAGGACATTCCCAAAAATCGTTGATAAATACCACCGGTGATTTCCGTGTTACATCCCTTAAAACTTCAATGTTGGCAAGTGGAATTGTTCTTCCAATGGATCAAGCAAAATCTTCGAGTGAAGACCTTTTTGGGTCCAAAATACTTCCCCGGAATTTTGTATGGAAGCGATATGAGGACGAAGTATTCCGCAGATTGGAAGAAGGCGGTTTCCTATGCTTTGAGAGTTGCCAGAGATGCAGAGAAAAAATTAATCGGCGTAGCCGAATCAAAGTGCGTTTTCCATAAAAACATGAATGATTGTGCCTGAATCGTGACGTGAAATCGTTTTTTGGGAAAGGAAGTTTCGTTGTTTCCGCATTCACGACTTCGTGAAAATCGACGTAAGTCGTTAAATTATAGATGTTTAGAAAGACGTTGCTGTTCATGTGTTTGCGTGAACAGTTTGATTTCAGGAAATGTTTTGTGCCGCAAGGACTTACGTTACAATATACGTTTACTGGAGGAACCACAAACACTCGATTGAAACCTCTCAAACCAATGATTTTACGATCATTTCTCACAAATTAAAACTGCGAACCGTCGAAAAAGTCACACAATTTCTCCAAAATGTACCAGGGCTTTGTTAAGGATAATGCGTGTTTATACCGTATTTTCCACATGGATATTTGCGAAAAGAGAAAAGGGGGGGATCGGCACCTCTAAAAAATCTATCGGACTCGTTCGATTTGAAAAGAATGGATATGCAGGTTGAATTCCCGTGGTTGAAATTTCAGGAGATGGGAGCCGTGAAGAGAAAATGCTGAATTTCCAAGCGTTTTCCATTGCCACTGAGGGGTTGGTGGGAAGGAAATGGGAGAAAATTCCTGTTCAGGTGAGAGGCGATAATAGCATGAATTTTGTTTCTCATTGTCGGCCTGAGCAAGCATTTTCAGGCGATATTCTCCCCGGTGGAGTACTTCCAGTTGGTACTCCACATTTTCATTGAGCCACAAAAAATCGCCTTCTCGAA
This sequence comes from Planctomycetia bacterium, assembly GCA_030527185.1. Classification (GTDB taxonomy): domain Bacteria; phylum Planctomycetota; class Planctomycetia; order Pirellulales; family Thermoguttaceae; genus RGIG3701. Next base: position 2,764 of record JAUNBF010000076.1, read on the forward strand.
ACAGGGAACAAAATTTTCCATCCCAGGCTGGCCAGGTTTGCGACTCACCAACTTGCAGGTCGATTTTCTGAACGGGGGTGGGCATGGCGGCATAGTGTGTCAGTTCGGAAATCCCTTTTTCGAGAAGTTTTCGTCCCTGGTGAGTAAAATCGACCGTTTCGTAAGTCTTCCAGGAATCGGGAGTTACGTTCCAATCATCTTCGAGTTGATCGGACATGAGAAAAAGGAATTTCCGAATACCACAGCGTTCCTTTTTTTCCTGGGGCAAACCATGGTCGATGGTCAGACGCATGGAACGTCCATCCGGGGAATCGGCCTTGCAAAAAACAGGCGTGGAACGATTTTCGGGGTAAATTCCCTCCAGCCAAAGATGGAGAAAAATCTGGTCGTATTGCAAAACGACATGACGCAACGAATGATTTTTTTCGAGTTCCGCCAACGAAATCTTTTCACCATCCAACCAAAACGCGTCGGGGATGGGAAAAAGGAAGTGCGATTGCAGGCGTGTCCGATTTTCTTCCTTCCCATCCTCTTTTGCCAGGGAATATTCCACTTCCAAACTCACCAGCCACGGTTTTTCCTGCCGGGCGAGAAAACGGGAAGGTTGGAGGTGATACGCTCGAAGATGTTGGTTGGAGGCTAAAAAACGCTGGTTTCCGTAGGGATTTTCGCAACCATCGGGAAAAAAGTAACATCGGGGGCGATTCGGCAAATCGATGGCAAAGAGAACGTCATCTTTCCGGTATCCCTCGGTCAGAAACGCACTTCCCATGGCAAATTCGGGGGTGAGAAAGGTGGTCAGACTCCCCTGCTCTCCACCGATTGACTGTATGGATTGTATGGACTGTTGAATCAGTCGCGGCATGGGGGCTGGCGTGGGAGGTGGTGGGAAATAGCTGCCGTTGAGAATACCGATCATGGTGATGTTGGCGGTCTGTGGTGGAAGTGGCTCCCAACCCCAGCACTGGAGGACGTAAAGCAGATACGGGTCGGAATCGGCGTAATGATACGTTCGGCTGTACGCCCCTGAAAGTCGATGCGCGGGAAAAAACCATCGGCAGGCAATTTCCGCGGTGAAATATTCCAGCAACGTCTCCGCTTTTTGGCGAATGGCAGAATTTTTCGTCCCACAGGCAAGTGTGGCGAGAGTTTCCAGATTCAGAGCGTAATAAACAGGCGTTGAAAATTCACTCACCCCATTTTTCCAGGTGTGGACAATAAAACGGTGCAGCCGCCGCACCCCTTCCTGATACCAGTCGTCCCGGTTGCAGAGTTCCCCCAGGAGAATCAGATTGCTGCTGTTCAAGAGAGCGATGTTGGTGTAATCGGACGTAACGGTATGTTTTTGCAGAGCTTCGGCGGCGGGAAGGAGGAGCGTTTCCAACATTTTCCGAGCCGATTCGGGCAAAACTTTCTCGTGCTGTTTGCAAAAAATCAACCGCCCTGCCACAAATTCCACCGCGTTGCGATCCTGAACCCCCTCCTGCCCCCAGTACCAGCGAAAATTTCCGTAAGTGGGAGAATCTGGATTCCGATCCTGCATCGTTTGGAGGAGTTCCAGCAAAGGGGTGATCCGTTCCATCGGAAGGGGGGGAGGGGAAATTGCCGCACTCCCACCCTGACACGAAAAAAAGACCTCCGCACTGACCAGCGCATACGCATAATCCGCCGCCATCCGCACGGAATAGCGTTCCCATGGTTCGCCCGCTTCCTGCCAGCGATTCCAGTTCCTTTCGTAGTTCCGCACTCCCTGATGATAGATAAACGCCTGCTCTTCCAGCGACAGGCACCATCCGGCGGGAACGAATATTCCCCACCCCATCCAAAGAGCCAGAATCAGGAAATACCGCATAATTTTTTGATTTTCTGCAAAATTCCCAATAAAATTCCCATCCCCAAAAGGCACCCCACCGCCACGGGAAAGAGTGCCGGCCCCCAAAGGAAAACGGGGGCGGTTATCTGCCAAATCGGCTCCCAGAAAATCATGGTGAAAAGGGCTGCCAGACAGAGGAACGGACCGAAGGGGATTTCCCGCTCCTGGCGCAGTAAACTAATGACGACCCCGATTCCCAACGCCGCAAACGGAGAGAGGAAAAAGAGTACCACGCACGGCTGCCAACCCAGAAACGCTCCGAACATGGCCATCAGCAGAACGTCGCCAAATCCCATCGCCTCCCGCTGCATGGCAACGGCACTGACCAGCCGAATGCCCCATAAAAAGCCGCCGGAAATGCCCATTCCGACCAGGGCACTCCAGAGGTGGAACCAGTGTTCTCCCCGAAAGAGCCAAAATCCCAAAATCACGAGCGTCCCCGCCATCCCCAGTCGGTACAGCCGCAAGGTGGCAGGAGAACGTTTCAGGCGTTCCCAGAAAAGTCCCCATGCCCGCCGCCAGCCGTGGCGAGGGTGCCAGCGTCGATCCAGCATGGCAAAACACCAACCCCACCAACAGAGTATCGCGGAAAAAATCCCCCAGACGCCATCCCCACGCATCACCCCCAGTGCCGGTCGCGGTGCCGTGGCACTCAACGGATAGAGCAGCGCATGAGGGCATTCCTCCGGCTGCCAAAACGTCTCCGGGAAAAAAGGGAGTTGGCTGATACTTTGGACGACGATCGGTTTTTCGACTTTCTCATAGCGGACTTCCGGCAGAAGGCGAATTTCGGTACTTTCCTCCCGCCACGGCAATTCGATCGGAAAAAGCGCGGAAATTCCCAACGCAAACAGCGTTCCGCCGACGGTAAAAACATCGGGAATCGTCTTTTCATCCATATCGACGAGCGAAACGGCCACCATCAACGCGACAAAAACCATCTGAAACAGAAACCGGCCATAGAGCGTCCACATTTCACCCGTCGAAAGGGGAATCCCATAAAATGCGGCCAATCCTTCCGTCCGCGTCACATGAAAATGGTAGAACCAGACCGCAAACAGCCCCAGCCCCACTTCCACCAACAGGGGCCGAATCCAGAACCCCTTTCCCAGCACCCGACTTTCCCGTCGCAGCGTCAGCCACCCCAAAATCGGCACATAATCCCACCCTTTTCGTGCTGGCAATCCCCTGCCCTGCTGCGCGCACCACGGGCTGATACCACGCGGAAACCAGGCAAACGCCCCCACCGCATAGTTCACAATCGCGCCTAAAATCACTCCAAAAAGAAAAACCATGATCAATGATGAATATCCCTCCCTGAAAAACAGGCTTGAACTCTTGCTTAATTATCAATTATCAATTAATCTGCGCTGCTGCGAGAAGTTGGGCAACGATGGTTTCGGGAGAGGCGTTTTCCGTGGTGATTTCCAGGGAGGCGGTTTCCCGATAGTATGGCTCCCGGACTTCCAGAAGATGGCGGATTTCGTCCAAAGGCGGAAGACTCGTCAGGTTGGGACGGGTGGTGAGGGTGTTCTGATCCTGTCGCATTCGCTGCGCAATCGTTTCGGCAGAAGCGGTCAGCCACAAAACGGGACCGCTTTCCCGCAAAATCCGGCGTGTCCCTTCCCGTAAAATCGCCCCACCCCCGGTTGCCAGAATCAGTTCTTCGCTCTGGCACAATTCCGCAATGACCCGCTCTTCAAAATTCCGAAAAACGGTTTCCCCCTCCTCCGCAAAAATTTCCGCAATGGTTTTGCCTGCCTGCCGCTCGATTTCGTGATCCGAATCGACCCACGGAGCGTTCAGTTTTTCCGCCAGAAGCCGGGCAATCGTACTTTTTCCGGTGGCACGGTAGCCGATAAGTGAAACGATCATGATTTTTCCTTTGGTGGTTCCAACGTGTTCACATAACGCCCCAAAACAAACAGCATGTCGGAGAAACGGTTGACCCAGGCACGTATCACCGGCGAAACGTTTTCCAACGCCACGATTTTTCGTTCCAGCCGCCGACAGACTGCCCGAGCCAGGTGGCAAAACGTGCTGCACGGCGTTCCTGATGGGAGAATAAAGGAATCAAGGGGTGAAAACGGTTTATTCAGCCAGTCAATCTCCACTTCCAACTCCCCCACATCTTTATCCCGCAAACGTTCGGAAACATCCTTTTCCGGGTTGGTGGAAGCGAGTTCTCCTCCCAGTAAAAACAATTTCCGCTGCCACTTTTCCAGTAACCTTTCCAAAACTTCCGAGGAATTGTGCGCCCGAACCACCCCCAGCCAGGAGACCAGTTCGTCCAAATCGCCCAACGTCTCGATTCGAGGATGGTCTTTCGACACTCTTCCCGACCGAAAAAGATCGGTTTCACCCGAATCGCCCCGACGGGTGTAAATTTTCATGGTTGCCCCTCCCCTTCCGAAAAACTCTGTTCCAGCCGGATTTTGCCGATGAGCTGCGCGGCGGGCAGGAGCGTCTGGGCCATCGTCTGACTGTCAAAATCGCCAGCATTCATCCGAATATGGTCGGCTCCCACCACACCTCGCCCCAGCGTCGCGTCGAGCGGTTGCCAAAAATCTTCCAGCCACGCCTCATTCCAGACGTGCCAGACAAACGCCCGCGTTCCCCGATCGTAAACTAGCCCCTGCACAATCCGTGCCGGAATTTTCTCCGCCCGCAAAAGCGCCGCCAGCAACACCGCGTGTTCCGTACAATCCCCGGACGGATGTTTCACCACTTCCGCTGCCGTCATGAAACCTTGCGCATAATTTTTGTCCGAAATGTAACGATAGACAAAATTTTCCAGCAAAAATGCCTGTTTTCGCGGTTCCGTTTCCTCTCCCACGGCCAGTCGAGCCAACGCGACAACTTCCGGCGCGTCGGACTGGATGAGCGAATTCGGATTTTCATCCCGTTCGGTAACAGGCGACACAACCTTCCAGGGAAGTGGCTCATCGGAAGCCCACACCGTGATTTCCGACGTTTGCACCTACAACAGAAGGATTTGCAGGAAGGCAGAGTTCTGGAAGGCGGAGTTCTGGAAAGGAACGTCATCCTGGGAATAGGGCGTTTGAAAATAAACCTGATAACGCACCATTTTTTGAGCGGAAAAATCTGGCTCCCTCCCCTTCCAGTCCACCGGCACACTCCATTTTTGCGCAAAATCGACCGTTCCCATCTCAGCAGTTGCTTCCTTTTGCTGGAAATACGTTTCGATTTCCGCCGGGGACATCCGCCACTGCGTCATTTCCAGAAGCGAAGCGTAACGTTTCCAGATTTTCCCCACGCCATCACACCAGAGCGTTTCGGTCTGCACCCGTTTCTCCTGCCCGTCCGTCTGCGTCCAGGATTCCACCTCCACGCGATACAACGGATACGTTTTTCCCAACAGGTTCGTCACCGGCTCTGCCTCATGGCATTTCAGCTCCACTCGAAACCAGGTCACCAACGTCGGCTCCACACGCCACAACGTTCGGCTTTCTCCAGGACGAATCGGCTGATTCCGTAGCGAAAAATCGACTCCGTACGCTCCCCAAACAGCCGCCGAGGGAAGTGGCAAAAAATGGCGTTCCTCTTTTCCAAACGTCCGCACCGCCATTTCCAACCCCTCCTGCCGCAGAGTTCCCGAATACTCCATCGGTTCGCCTCCCAGGTGGACGCGAGTCTGGAAATGCCGCAAAAGTCCCGACGGCTGGAGCGTTTCCGTATGCTTCAACCGCGTGGAAAGCGTCTCTCCAAAGCGGTTCATCCTCAGTTCGGAATCGACCTGAATCGTCCATCCGTCCTGGCTCTCCAACCATTGATACTGCTCCGTCCCGATAGGACTGTTCTGTGCCAGGCAAAGGAAGGTTGCTTTTTCGAGTTGATTTTGCGGCTCCCTGGAAAGAGTCTCTGTTTCCTGCGGCACCTTTTCCTCCGACGGCTTCTGGCAACTGGTCATTCCCAGGAAAAGTCCCAGCCACAACCCTCCTGTGATCCAATTTTTTCCCATCATACAAACTTCTTCTCCTTCCTCCCACTATACCCGTTTTTCATGGAAAAAAAACCGCCCCCCCGAAAAATCGTTCCTGAAGACCTCTTTGACACCGTGGTGGTCGAAGTTGGGGGGATTCAATTTGCCAACTCGAAGACCGACTACACACTCATTCAAAATAGCGTAAGTCCCCTTCCCGCAAAGATTTCCAGCATCTTTCCCCGTTTTGCTCTCTGGAATGGGAGACATGGACTCCCTGATTGGGAACCCCTCCCCCCCTCCTTATTCCCTCATCACTTCCAAACTACTCCACACCTAAAGAAATGAACGGGTGACTGCCGACCTGTTGACGGGGTATTGGGCACTGGAAAACGCCTCTCCATTTTTAAACATCTCTTGAGCATTTTGCAAAAAATAAAAAATTTTGGAAAAATCTCCTGACAAAATCGATTTTATGGGTTAAAATAAATATAGCGAAAGGAGTAATTAAGTAAAATGATGTCGAATCGTCCCGTTCCCCCTCAATCCCCCTGTTCCCGAACCCGTTTTTCCAGGCTTCCGCATAGCAGTTTTGCCCGACTTTCTCCCGAAGAGATTGCGACGCATTTCCGAATCCGCACGTATGGTTTTTTCCAGTTGCCGGACGCGATCCGACCTTCCTACGACTTGCAAATCATCCCACAGGAAGGATTTCGGCACGAAAAAATGGCTTCGGGAAACCAGCCAGTCTGGATTCTTTCCGTTTCCGCACATCGGCTGATGGATGTTTTTGAAGAGCTTCTGATTCCACTGGGAGAGGAAGTCCATGTCATTCTGGAATCGACGCACCGCCAGAAACGGTTCAAGAAACCACGGGAATTTCACCGTGACGAGATTGACATGCCGGTTTTGCGGAGTCTTTTGTGGGACTTTGAAACGTTTTTAATCGGAGACGGCTGTACAGGTATTTCCGTTCTCAACGAGGCGAACCACCAGGAAATCCGGCTGGACGAGCATAAAATCCTGTACCTTTACACTCACTCGCTGGAACCTTTCCTGCCGACGTTGAAAAAGTACCGCGTTCCGCACAATCCGCAACTCCGCATTTTGCCGGAAGGAGAACACGTCCACATTTCCCGCCTGGCCTACGAAGAGGAATTTCACCGCCTGAAAAATCTCCTGGCGATGGACGAAACCTGGATTAATGATTAATGTGGCTTGGAGATTTCGTCCCAAAAATCGAGAGCCTGCCGCAAACGGTCGGGGAGTGGGAGGGACTGGTCGGAGAAAAAAAACTTTTTCCCTCGGATTTCACACCCGCCACCACTCCCTTCCAACCACTCTTCCCGGAGGACATACCCTTTTGCTTCAATCTTCCCAAGGGTCTCCTTCAATTTTTTCTGCATATCCATAAACCAAACCCGTTAATCATTAATCCCAAGTTTCCATGTTGTTGGTAAGTCGGCGTTGAGTGTGAGGGTCGTTCCGAGAGTGGGGTGCTGGAAGGTGAGGGTTCGGGCATGAAGGGCAATTCCCAACGGAAACGGTTTTCGCGAGCCGTACTTGTAGTCTCCCAGAATCGGATGGCCGATATGCGCCATTTGGACTCGAATTTGATGTTTTCTTCCGGTTTCAAGGTGAATTTCGAGGAGTGAGGCATTCTCAAAACGCTGAAATGTTTTATAATGCAAAATGGCGGGGATTCCGTCCCGGTTTTGGGTGATGAACATTTTCCGGTGCCGTTTTTCTTCTCCCATCCGGTGGGAAAGCGTCCCTTCCGGGGGTGGGAAGCCCTCGACAATGGCCCAGTACGTTTTTTGCACCGTCCGGCTGCGGAACTGTTCGTTGAGCCGTTTGGCCGCTTTGCTGGTGCGGGCGATGACGACCACGCCGGTTGTGGGGGTGTCGAGCCGACTGACGATGCCGAGATAGACGTTCCCCGGCTTGTGATATTTTTGGGCAATGTAATTTTTCGCGACGGTCAACAACGACTTTTCCCCTTCCGCCACCCCCATTGTAGGGAGTCCGGCCGGTTTGTTGACGACCAGCAAATGATTGTCTTCGTAAAGTACCTGCATGAATGGAGTCTATTTTCAAAATGCCTGAGGAAAATCCATTTTCGATATTTTACCAGAAAAAACGGATTCTTGCCAGCCGCTCTCCCCGTCGAAAAGCGTTATTGGAGGAAATTGGCTGGGAATTTGAGGTTTTTCCCGCTCCCGATTCGGTGGAGGAGGGGTTGGACGTGGCGGGAAAGAGTCCTTCCGAACTGGTTCAAGCCCTGGCACGAGCCAAGGCGGAGTATGTGGCGGCGCGATTTTCCCAACAGGATGTCGTCATTATCGGCTGCGATACCGTGGCGGTCTGTCGGGGGGAGATTCTGGGAAAGCCACACGATCGGGAGGATGCCTGCCGGATGTTGCTGCGGTTGTCGGGAACGCGGCATAACGTGTTGACCGGGCTGGTTTTGTGGAATCCCCGTTATCCCCAAAATATCCATGAGGAGACCGTCACGACCGTTTTGGAAATGGAGTTTCTTTCGGAAAAGAGGCTTGAAAACTATCTTGATTCCGGTCGCTGGCAGGGAAAAGCGGGCGCGTTTGGGTATCAGGATGGGAATGACTGGTTGAAAATCGTTTCGGGAACCGCTTCCAATGTGGTGGGGCTTCCGGTGGAACGTTTGGTGGAGTTGACAGGAGGCATGTCATGATTTCGATGGAAAAAGCGGTACGTTGGTTCGATTCGGCACAAACCCCTTTGCATGAATTGGGAACGCAGGCCGACGCGGTGCGGAAAAAGTGGAGTGGTGACGCCGTTTATTACAATATCAACGCTCACATCAATCCGACGAACGTCTGCCAGTACCGTTGCGCGTTGTGTGCGTACAGTTGCGACAGTGATTCGCCGCGAGCGTATCGGATGGAACTGGACGAAATTCTCCAACGTGCGGAAGATGCGGAAAAAGCGGGCTGCACGGAAGTCCATCTGGTCAGCGGTGTCGATCCCCGGTTGCCCTACGGATGGTATCTGGAGATGGTTCGGGAGATTCATCGCACTTTTCCGACACTTCTGATCAAGGCTTTCACCGCGGTGGAAATTGCGTGGATGGCGGAAATTTCCGGGAAAAGTCTGCAAAGGGTGTTGGCAGAATTGCGGGAGGCTGGCCTGAAAACACTTCCCGGCGGAGGGGCGGAAATTCTGGTCGATTCGGTGCGTGAGAAAATCTGTGCCCGAAAACCGATGTCGGAAGTTTGGCTCGAAGTCCACCGTACCGCTCACCGTCTGGGAATCCCCTCCACCGCCACGATTCTCTACGGCCATCTGGAAACGTGGGAAGACCGCGTGCAACATCTCTTTCGCCTGCGGGAACTCCAAGCCGAAACGGGGGGTTTTCTCGCGTTGATTCCCCTGGCATTTCACCCCGGCGCGACGGTTTTGGGAAAGGAAAACGCTCTGCGACGCACCTCTGCTGAGGAGGATTTGCGGATGATTGCCATTTCCCGCCTGATTCTGGACAACTTTCCACACATCAAGGCATACTGGATTTCGCTCGGCATTGGTACGGCTCAAACGGCTCTGGCGTATGGTGCAGACGACCTCGACGGAACCGTGCGTCAGGAACGGATTCATCACGATGCCGGCTCCCAAACACCACAGTGCCTTACCGTGGAAGAACTCTGCCAGTTGATTCGCGAAGCGGGACGCATCCCGGTCGAACGAGATTCCCTTTATCGTCCGGTAATACGTTCTTAAGCGGAAAAAAGCCGTGTTTTACATTTCTGTGACATGTTTACGAAAGGTTTACGCGGCTATAACGGATAAAAAACGTTCCTTGACTGGAAAAAGCGGGGAAATTTCCTTATAATGAAAGAGATTCAGGGGATGGTTCCCAATAGCCATTCTTTTGAAAAGTCTGGAATGATGAAGAAAGGAAATTTCCGTGCATTTACCCAACAAATACCATCTGGCAGTTGCCACCGACCAACCTGTCCGTCAGCCGCATCACCCGTTAGGAACGAAGGCAAAACTCCTTTTAACAAGCGTTTTCGGTCCGTATGCCGTGGATGATGAATACGGCAGTCGCCGGGTCAATCCGATGGAGCTTTACCACAATCAGGTCACGCGGGAACAGGGGGCGTTTTCGTTGCGAATGTTCCATCGTTCGTGGGGATTGATGTTCATTCAGGCGAATCTGAATGCTCCATGCACGGTTCTCGATTTTCCTTCGCGGGATCGGTTTATCGAAGAATTGAAAACGGTGGATTACGATGTGATCGGCATTTCCGCCATTTTGCCGAACGTTGGGAAAGTGCGGGAGATGTGCCGCCTGATTCGGAAATACCAGCCTCAGGCGGTGATTGTCATTGGAGGCCACATTACCAACGCCCCGGAGTGTATCGAAAATGTCTCCTACGATTATCTCTCCCGTGGCGAAGGCGTTCGCTGGTTCCGCGAATATTTGCGGGATGATTTGGACCGGCCGTTGCGTCATCCCAGCCTCATTTCCGGTTTTGGCACTCGCAGCGTGGGATTGCCGGTGGAAGAAGATCGTTCCCGGTTGGCAGCTACCGTCATTCCTTCCCTGGGTTGTCCGATGGGGTGTAATTTTTGCAGTACCAGCGCGATGTTTGGCGGAAAAGGGAAATTTGTCAATTTCTTTGAGTCGGGGGAAGAGCTTTTCCATATCATGAGCGAACTGGAACGAACCTTGGGTGTCGGTGCCTTTTTCATCATGGATGAGAACTTTCTTCTCCACAAAAAACGTGCGCTGGAACTGTTGGAACTGATGAAAAAACATCAAAAATCGTGGGCGTTTTACGTCTTCAGTTCCGCCAACGCACTACGGCTTTATTCGATGGACGAGTTGGTGCGTCTGGGAATTTCGTGGGTCTGGATGGGATTGGAAGGAAAAAAGAGCCAGTATAATAAGTTGGACGGAACGGATGCTCATGCGCTGGTGCGGGAACTGCGAGCCAACGGTATCAAAATCATGGGTTCGTCCATCATTGGGCTGGAAAACCATACACCGGAGAATCTTCCTGAGGCGATTGAATATGCCGCTTCCTACAATACCGATTTCCATCAGTTCATGCTCTACACCCCCGTTCCGGGAACGCCGCTCTACTACGAATTGAAATCGGCAGGTAAAATGAAGGATACCTCGGAATTTGACTACGCGGATACACACGGCCAGGCGATTTTCAACTATCGCCATCCCTTCATCCAGGACGGAACGGAAGGGGAATGGCTGCGACGAGCTTTTGTGCGCGATTTTGAAACGAATGGCCCCAGTACGGTTCGTGTGGTGGAAACGACACTCAATGGTTACTTGCGACACCGGAACCATCCTGACGAGTGCGTCCGCCGTCGTTGGGAGTGGGAAGCCCGTCCGATGGTTTCGACCTATATTCCCCTGGTAGCTTACACCAAGCACCATTTCCGAAAGAGCAATCCCCAAGTCTCTCAGTGGGCAGGAGAATTGCTGGACAAACTCTGTCGGACGTTTGGCTGGAAGTCCCGTCTGATGGGCTGGGCGGGAAGTTACTACCTGCGGAAAAAGGTGCGGGAAGAGGAAAGACGGCTGGCAGAACATTGGGTTTACGACCCGCCGACATTTTATGAGCGCAACGAATGGGTGGGAGATGCGGCGATTCCCCTGGCAGCCACGGTGGAACCGCTTCAGAAAGTGAACTCCCCTGCCCTGCTCCGTGCGGCTTCCTGAAATTTATCGAAACTTACTGTTTTTCACCAGGCTCTCCATTTTCTCAAAAGTGGAGAGCTTTTTCTTTTGTCTAATGTTCCCAAGAGAAAAAAAAATGCCTTTTCTTGTTGGTGAAGTTAGAGTGGCTAAACTTTTCGTGAAAATTTGACGATTATAAGGATTGTAGGGGCTATTCTGGTAATGAGGGTTTACGGCAAGCCATGTTTGTGAATCGAGATTTCATAGCAAGTCGAATCGACCAATGGAGTGCAAGATGTTGTATCGCTCAAGATGGACGTTTGGGGTTGTTTTGGGAATGGTTTTCTGGATGACTTCCGCCACCATGGCTCAAACTCCCCCAAGAGGTTACTCTGTTCCTGCCACGTATTCTTCTGTGCGGGATTCTGCCAATCCTTTTCAAAAAACCGCCACGCCACCTCTGGCTGCCGACCCGTTTCAGTATCAGCAACCCGCCAGTGAAGGTGGTTTTGTTCCGGCTCGTCTGGCATCGCTTCCCCCGGAGATTAAGCTCGTGGGGGTGTTGATGTTGAAGGATCGGCCGCCGATTGCCGCCATTCGTTTTCCGCGTGGCGGTGGAAACCATCTGGGAGAAATTCATTACGTCCGGGAAGGGGACGATATCGAAATTCCACGAAATTTAATCCGTGACGGAAGGTCGCGGGGAGTGACTCCAGGAGAAGAAGATGGAGAGATTCTCTTTCTGAAGGTTCAAAAAATCACGTCGCAGCATGTCGAAGTCAGTTCGCAGAGCAATCTGGCGGACAGGCACTATCTTCGATAATGCCAAAAGCACACAAGAGAACCAACATAAGGAATCAGGTCATGCAATATCCATCTTTTTTTATTTTGAACGTAGTTCTGTTTTCAGGAATCACCGTCTGGGCACAGAATGCCGGACAGGGGATCTATCCACCGCAGGGAATTCCCACGGAAAGTGTTCTTCTGGAAGAGGTTCCCGCGGAAGGAACTGGATTTATCGATTCGTATTCACCCGTTCCACAGAATACTCCCCAACAAACCCTACGGCAGGTTTTGCCCGCACCGGTGACCTCCATGGCACGTCCCACCACGTCGCCACGATTGGTGCCACCGCAAACGGCTCAAGTGCATTTACAGCAGTCCGGTTCTCAAAAAATAGCCGGATTGGAGGAAGTGCCCCGTGGAGTCGCGCGTCGTTCGGGGAATTTTCCAGCCATGGAAATTGAGTCGCTGAATATCAAGGGAATGACGCTCCACGAGTTCTCCCGACTGTTGAGCCAGGGAGCGGGCTGGAAAGTGGTCGTCAGCCGGGAAGCAGGGGACATTGAGTTTCGGACTTATTTTGAAGACATTCATGGTGAAGATGCCATTCGTGCCATCTGCCAGGCGAATAATCTTTGGTATCATCAGGATGAGAATACCGGAATTATCAGTATCATGACGGTGGAAGAGTACCGACGGGGAATTCTGTCGCATTCGCAGGATACGGTGAAAGTGGTGACGCTCCTCTACCCCGACGCACGTGCGGTAGGAGACGCGATTCAGCGACTTTTCAAAAATCGGGTAGTCTGGACGCCGCCGGATGACTACCTCGACGACCCGATTGACGACATCGAGCGGGCGTTTGAGCGGATGGAAAGTCTCAACGATCAAGTTCAGGATTTGCAACAAAGTCTCGGCAATTCCCGCCGTTCCAGCAGTTCCAGCTCCAGTTCGAGCAGTTCCCGAAGTTCCTCCCGCAATCGTAGCCAGCGAAATCTTGATCCCTTGGCGGAAAACCGGGTGGTGGAGGATATCGAGCAGGAAGTCGCTTCCGAAAAACTGATTGCCCAATTGACCGGAGCGGCTGATGTGGAAGGGGGAATTTTGGGAGACCCTGGAATTGTGTATGTTTCGGCTTTTCGCGGAAGTAACGATCTGCTACTGCGTTCCTCCGATCCGAAAGCGGTGGAAGAGGTGATGAAAGTCATTGCCCAACTGGATAAACCCAAACCGCAGGTACTTCTGGAAGTGAAGGTGCTGGATTTAACGCTCAGCGACGATGAATCGTATGGATTCGACTGGTTGTTCAAGGCGGGCAACGGTTCGGGAGGGCGTGCGACGGGAATCAATTCGGATACCGTCGGAACGGAGTTTGGAAATATCGTCCATCCAGCAGATGGTTCGCTAGTCCCCACCGGAACTGGCCTGGACCCGAAAGCGATGGTGCTTCAAGTGGTGACGGATGACATTGCCGCACGGATTCAGGCCATGCAGGACAGTGGCCGGGCGATTGCTCTGGCGACCCCGAATTTGTGCGTGGCGGATGGTGAGGCATCTCGGATTTTTGTGGGCACGGAAACGACTATTCTAACCTCCGTAACGGTCAGTCGAAGTACCTATTCAGGCACGACCACCACTTCCGATACGGTCTATTCCCCCGAAACGGAACGGCTCAACGTGGGAACGACGCTGTTGATTACTCCCCGTATCCATGCCGACCGAACGACGACGATTCGGATTGCTCAGGAAGATTCGCAGGTGGGTGGTTCGCAGACAATCAATTATGGCGAAAATGAGAGTTTTACCTCGCGGGATATTGAGACGCGAACGGTGACGACTACGGTGGTAGCGTCGGACGGCCAGATCAGCGCGATCGGTGGTCTGATTCGGGAAGTGGCGAACGATCGGGAAGTGGGAGTTCCAGGTTTGATGAAAATCCCCTATCTGGGAACCCTTTTCAAGACTTCGTTCAAGAGTCGGGAACGGCACGAATTGCTGGTTTTGATTCGTCCGCACGTCCTTCTGGCCCCAGGGGAAGCGGAACCGGTCTCGCAGGATATGCTGGAGCGTCTGAGTGAACATCCCAGCGCCCATGGAATGATTCCCTCCATGCGAATTGGAGAAGGGGTCAGCGTCGTCAACGAACGTGTTTACGACATTCCCAAACAGGCGTATCAGGCAGTGAAATGTCAGGCGAAACCCAATGCCACGAAAGGAAACTAGAGCCATGAACAGAACAACCACAGGAAGATTACTTTTGGTTCTGCTCCTTTTGATTCCGGGAGTGGGATGTCACGCGGTCGCGAAAGGCAAAAAGACCGTTGAGGTGGAATCGGAAATCCCTCTGGGGACGTACCGTCAGGCCAGGTTGTTCCACGATTCCGGCGACTACCTCAAAGCGGTGGCGGGTTATCGGCAGGTGATTGCCTGTTCTCCCGACCCATTGGAACGGGAAAACGCGAAAATCGGCGCGGCAGAATGCCTGATGGAACTGAAAAAGTACCCCGCGGCACTGGCAACTCTGGAACCGCTCCCCTTGCAGGTCAAGTTGGAAACCGACGCGGTCAAACTGGCTTTGGCGGGCGAGACGCTCCTGCACCAACATCGTTATGAAGAGGCGGAAGTCTATCTGGAAATTGCGCTAAATTCGCTTAATCTGGAGGATTATACGATTCAGGCACAGACGGGAAATCTAACATCGGCTCCGAAATGGATGGCTCCGGCAGCGGCCAATTTGGGATGTGCCTGTTTGAAAAATGACAAGCCGGAAGAGGCGATGGTGATGTATCAGTTTTCCGCCCTCATCTATCGGGCAAGCGGAAATTCCATGGCTGCCGACAAGTCGCAGAAAATGTACAACGATTTGGCCGACGTGATTCGTCTCTACGCTCCTCACAAGCCGATTCCGGTGGTGAAGGGGACGCACGCCGGACGATTTTAAGATTTTATCCTTTTCTGAGAGAAAATTTCATGAAAGTAAAGACAGATGACCTGCTCCACCAGTTGATCGAACAGGATGGTTCCGACCTCCATCTGGTGGCAGGGAATCCACCGATGATTCGGATTCATGGACAACTTGTTCCGATGGCGGGTCAGGATGTTTTAACGCCGAAAGAGACCGAATTCCACATTTCCCAGATGGTTTCGGAAGTCGCCATGCAGGAATTGCGGAAAACGGGAGAACTGGACGCCGCGTTGCAACTGGAAGGTGGCCATCGGCTCCGTATCAATGCCTACCGGCAACAGGAAACGTATGCGGCCGCGCTGCGACTGCTTCCCAACCGTTTTTTTGCGTTGGAAGATTTGGGACTTCCGATGAATGTGCTGAATCACATTTGTCGGCTCCATTCCGGGCTGGTTCTGGTCACGGGAGCCACCAGTAGTGGTAAATCGACGACCATTGCCAGTATCGTTCACCAGATTAATCAAGAACGTCCCTGCCATATCCACACGATCGAAGACCCGGTGGAGTACCGACACCACAGTGCGAAAGCGCTCGTGACACAACGGGAAGTTGGTGCCGATACGGAGAGTTTCGCGGAAGCTCTGCGGCGTTCGATGCGAGAAGACCCGGATGTGATTGTCATCGGCGAAATGCGGGACCTCGAAACAATGTCGGCGGCATTGACGCTGGCGGAAACGGGACACTTGACGTTCGGAACGCTCCACACATCCACCGCCATTCAGACCATTTCCCGTCTGGTAAGTGCTTTCCCGGCAGCCCAGCAGGCACAGGTTCGGATTCAGTTGGCCTCCACGCTCCAATACGCGATTTGCCAGAAACTCGTTCCGTGGGATGCTGGCGGAGGGCGTTCGCTCATTGCGGAAGTTTTGGTCGTCAATTCCGCCGTCCGTGCCATGATTCGCGACGAAAAAACGCACCAGATTCGTACCGTCATGCAAACCAACTACGAAATCGGGATGCGAACCCTGGAACAGTCCTTGGACGAAGCGGTAAAAAAGGGAAAAATCTCCCGAAAAACGGCCGACCGCTATATGGAAATCTAAAATACATGCCCCTGCTTCCGTGAGGGGCTTTTTCTGAACCTCCTTTCCTCCCCAAACCTTGACATTTTGAGGAAGATTGTTTAGAATAATGGTGGAGGAAACTGCGATGAATGATTCGGAATTTCAGGTACTGCCAACGCAAGACGTGTTCGTCCACTACTTGTTCACGAGTGCGGACAGTGAAAAGATTTTACTCTCCTTTATCAATGCTGTGCTGGCGGATGCGGGGCGGCCACTGGTGGAAAAAGTCCGTGTTGCCAACACGTTCAATCCCCAACGTTTTACCGAAGATAAATGGTTTATCAACGACATCAAGGCCATTGACCACCAGGGAAACGTATACGAAATAGAAATCCAGACGCTGAATCACGCGTCGTTTGAAAACCGTATTTTGTACTACTGGAGCCGGGAGTATGCCGACCAACTGGCGAAAGGGGAGG
Source organism: Planctomycetia bacterium (assembly GCA_030527185.1). Classification (GTDB taxonomy): domain Bacteria; phylum Planctomycetota; class Planctomycetia; order Pirellulales; family Thermoguttaceae; genus RGIG3701. Next base: position 19,491 of record JAUNBF010000076.1, read on the forward strand.
ACTACCGCCGATTGAATCCGGTGATTGGGATTGCGGTAACGCGATTTTTGCTCTTTCCCGAACTGAAAAAACAGCATAATGAGTTTTACATTACGTGTAAACAAAACCCAAACTTTATCCTGACCGACGATTTGCAACTGCATTTTATCGAATTGGCCGAGGAAAAATGGCACGATTTGCCGCAAATGTTGCCTGTCCTGGGGGATTGGCTCAAATTTTTGGCAACCGCTGACCAGAAAACGGAGGAAGAAATGGAAGTGTTACTGAAAAAGAATGATGATGAGGGTGTTCGCAAGGCATACCAAAAATATCGTTCGTTCTGCCAATCGTCCGAGTTGCGTAATATCGCCAGAGATCGCTGGCTGGCCGATGTCTACAAACGCACCCTCCTCGGCGAAGCGGAAGACCGTGGTATCCAAAAAGGAGAGGAAATAGGAATAAAAAAAGGGATAAAAAAGAGCCTTTTGGCTATTTTGACCAATCGGTTTGGAGAAATCCCTGAGGAGTTGTTGCGGAAGATTGATTCGCCCGGGAACGATTTGGATACGTTGATGAAGACGAGTATCACGTGCCAAACGTTGGAGGAATTCTGTGATCATTTGAAATAGAGGAAGAAATGGAAGTATTATTGAAAAAGGATCAGGATGGAATCGGTAATACCTACAAAAAAGAGTGTTCCTTCTGCGAGATGTCGGAATCACGTCGTCTTGCCAGAGATCGCTGGCTGGCCGATGTCTACAAACGTACCCTCCTCGGCGAAGCGGAAGACTGTGGTATCCAAAAAGGATTGGAAATAGGACTGGAAAAAGGTTTCAAAAAAGGCTTAAAAAAGTGTCTTTTGACCGTTTTGACCAATCGGTTTGGGGAAATTCCAGAGGAGTTGTTGCGAAAGTTGGATTCTTACGGGGACGATTGGGAGGTATTGTTGAAGAAGGGTATTTCGTGCCAAACACTGGAGGAATTCTGCGAATATTGGGAATAGAGAAACTTTACTCCAGCCCTAATCTTTGCGTGGGGCTGGATTCTCTTTGTCTTTATCGGTTTTTTCTGTAAAAGCGGTCTCCCCCCCTTGACAATTGGCGAAACGTGTGATAAAAAATTAGCCATTGGAAGTTAGAGTTATCTAATTTCCAATTCCAGTAAATTTCTTCCATAAAAAATGGAACAGGAAAGGAGGGGGGGACAATCTCCCCTGTAGGATTATGACCAATGATTTCCGTAAAGACGACCCGGTGATTCAGTGTATCTGCTCTCGCTATGAAGACCTGCTTCGTCACGATGGTTTTGGTGAGATGCGGATCGATATTCGGATACTGAAACGGGGCCAGAAGGAAGTGATTGTCAGTAGTGGAAAGCAGTTTCGGTTTGTGGTGGACGCTC
>JAUNBF010000001.1 GCA_030527185.1 Planctomycetia bacterium
AGTTGCCATTCGCGTCGCAGACGAGGTGTATTTTGGTTCCGCAACTCCCTCCCGCGATCACCTTACATAACGATTATAAACCGACTTCCACTTCCCGCACCATTCCACCAAATCCCGCCACGGCGATCCAATTCCAAAAATCCCCTCAACACCATTGACATAAGTCCTTAAATCTAGCCACCTTCTGTCACATCCACGATTTTATTCCGGCCAAAATAGCCTGCTTTTTTCCCATTGTTCATTCGTCAATCCGTGTCGTTCCATCTGACAACTCCTTCACCAAAGTTATCGACAAATTCTTAAATTTTACCGGTTTATTTGTTTTGAAAGATTCATTTCACTGAACAACTCTCTGGCAAAATCAGGGAATTGTTCAGCGATTCTTAAAAAATGTTTCAGGGCGTGATTTTTAGCGACATTCCAGGAAAAAAATGGGAAGCTTGTATAAAAACATTGGTAAATTCCTAATTTTTTTAAGCAAATTGACTGTTGTAGAGTTCTGCATAAGAACTATGGGCCGCAAGTAGTTCTTTATGATTGCCTTGTTCGATAATATTGCCTTTCCGCATAACTAAAATCAAATCCGCGTCCACGATTGTGGAAAGACGATGAGCAATTACAAAACTGGTGCGATTGGCCATAAGGGTGTTCATGGCTTTTCCAATTTCCATTTCTGTTCGGGTGTCCACAGAAGAGGTCGCCTCATCCAAAATCAAAATTGCCGGATTGCACAACATGACCCTTGCAATCGTCAAAAGTTGGCGTTGCCCTGCGGAGATGTTTTCCGCGTCATTACTCAGAACGGTATCGTAGCCTTGCGGCAAAGTGCGGATAAAAAAATCGGCTCTTGCGGCTTGGGCGGCGGTGACTATCTCATTCCGGGTGGCCTTGGGTTTTCCGTAAGCAATATTTTCCGCAATCGTTCCTCCGAAAAGCCATGTGTCTTGCAATACCATGCCAAAACTGCTGCGCAAGTCCGCTCTTGTCAGGCTTTGGGTGTCCACTCCGTCCAGTAGGATTTTCCCACTGTTGATTTCATAAAAACGCATGAGCAGATTGACAAGTGTCGTTTTTCCCGCTCCTGTGCTGCCGACAATGGCAATTTTTTGCCCTGGTTTTGCGGAAAAGTTAATCCCCCGCATCAAAATCTTTTCAGGTGTATATCCAAATTGCACATCACGAAAACATACATGGCCTTGGGGTTGTTTTATCACTGCGGGAAGTGCTGGTTCTGGTGTGATTTCTTCTTCGTCTAAAATGGCATATACACGCTCTACCGACGCAAGAGCGGATTGCATGGAGTTGATCATGTACGACATTTCCGTAAGCGGTTCTCCAGCTTGGGTAACATATTGAAAAAAGGCTTGAAATTTACCAGGACTTATCCTTCCGTCAAAAAGCATCATCCCCCCTAAAACAGCAATCATTACTTGCCCGCAACGATTCACAATACGGATACCGGGGTTGATCGCGTAAATCATAAAGTCTGTTTTTTCCGTTGCGCGAGCCAGTTTTTCCGTTGCCCGTTTCACTCGCTCCAAACTCGGTTTTTCATAATGAAACGCTTTTACAATGGTTCTCCCTGTATAAACCTCCTCAATCAGCCCCGTCAATTTACCGACACATTCTTGCCGCTTGGCTGCATATTGCAAGGTTTTCCTGGAAACCATCTTCGTCAAAAAAATGCTCAATCCCGTAAACACCAAAAATACCATCGTTAAAACGAAGCTGAAATGAAACATAATCACCACAGAGCCGAGAATCGTGCCAATTGCAATAAACAAGTTCAGAAACCCCGTTTGCAAAGCCTCCGACATTTTTTCGAGGTCGTTGGTAACGTGGCTCATCATCTCACCCGTTTGGTGTCGGTCATAGTAGGCAAGGGGTAACCTTTGGAATTTTTTGCTGATTTCCTCACGAAAATGCAAGTTCAACTTTTCCGCAAAACTCGCCATTAAAAACTTTTGCAGTGCATAGAATAAGCCCGCAGCTCCATACAAAAGGAGCAATAGAAGTATCTGATAACCGACATTCTCCCAGGTGATGCGAAATATCGTACCGTTGTTTTGGGCTTCTTTTACCGTATTCCAAATCGTATCTACCACATTCGCACTGTAAAGAGGAGCCATGATGGTAAAGATTGTATAGAAAACAACAGAAAACAAAACCATTACCAATCGGACTTTCTGGGTTCCTAACGAACGCAAAAAACGCTTAATCGTGCCTTTGGCGTTTTTCATTTCAAAAACATCCTCTTCAAAATAGGCCTGATTATTTTCCATGGAAGTCCCCTCCTTTCATTTGAGATTCCGCTATGTCACGGTACAACGGGCATTTTTCCAACAGATACGTGTGCGTTCCTATTCCTGCAACTTTGCCGTCATCCAATACGATTATCTGGTGCGCATGAACGATCGTGCTGATACGCTGCGCGATGATCAGAATGGCCGCGTCTTGGACTTCTTCCGCAAGCGCATGGCGCAAAGCCGCGTCTGTTTTGAAGTCCAGTGCGGAGAAACTGTCGTCGAACACATACAAGTCCGCCTTTTTGCAAAGCGCACGGGCAATCGAAAGCCGTTGTTTCTGTCCTCCTGAAAAGTTCGCCCCCCCTTGGGCAACATAGGTATCCAGGCCATGGGGGAGTGTACGCACAAAATCAGACTGCGCAACATGAAGCGCACGATACATCTCTGTTTCGGTGGCGTTTGGGTGTCCATATTTCAAATTGTCCGCAATCGTGCCGGAAAAGAGCCATGCTTTTTGTGGCACATAGGAAATATGTTCCCGAAGCGTTGTTTGCGTCAAATCCCGTATGTCTACGTTATGCAACATTATTTTGCCTGCGGAAACATCGTGGTATCTTAAAAGTAACTTGGCAATCGTGGACTTTCCGCTCCCTGTTCCACCGATAATGGCCGTTGTTTCTCCACGCCGAAGCGCAAAAGACAAGTGGCTCAAAGTGTCCTCATCCGCATTCATAAAACGAAAGGTAACATGTTCCAATCGAACGACTTCCGAACGATCCTTGGGCGACAACGCTCCTTTTTCCGTGCCATCCACGATTTCGGGAGTATGGGAAAGGACTTGGGAGATACGCTGTAAACAGACAAACGCTCTCGGCATTAAAACAAGAACCATTTGTGCCATAATGATATAGTACAAAATCCATATGGTATACTCTGTCACTGCCAATATATCGCCAATTGACATGGTTCCGCTCCCCACAAAGTTTCCTCCGAAGTAGAGAATCGCAACCATGCAGAAATTGACGACCACCACCGAAAAGCTATCCAATGTGGCAAAAAGGCGGTGAACCTTAATGGCCGCGTCGGCATACTCTGAAAATGTTTTCTTCATGCGTCCGACTTCATGTTCTTCTTTGTTAAAGGCTCGTACCACTCGAACGCCGGTAATGTTTTCACGCAATACGACATTCATTCGGTCCAGAAAACGTTGTATTTTTTTCATCATGGGCGCGGCATTTTTGACAATTATGGTACTTACGATCAACAAAAAAAGTATCGCCACAAAGAGTACAAACCCCATGCCCGAATGGATACGGAACGCAAAGATGACTCCCAAAACACAGATAATAGGGACAGGCAGCACCATTTGTATCAACATAACAAGTGCCTGTTGTACCATGTTCACATCATTCAGTGTGCGGGTAATCATGGAAGCGGTTCCAAAACGTTCAAAATCGGATGACGAAAAAGTCAACGATTGGTGATAGATCGCGTTTCTCATATCACGTGACATTCTCGCGGAAAGTTTTGCACAAAACCAACTGCCAAGTAATGCGCTGAATCCCGTAAGAATGGAAATTCCCAGCAACAGAAGCCCTTTTTGCAGGATCTGCTCCACATTCCCGCTGGAAACTCCGATGTTGATCATATCTGCGGTAATTGTGGGGATAAGCAAAGCGCCAATGACATCCAATCCTACGGCAAAGATAGTGATGGCATACAACCACCGATACGGTTTTATAAAGCGTAAGATCAATTTCATTTGTCTTGTTCTCCTGTAAATAAAGCCGATAATCGCGTTTTTACTCGCGTCTTATCGGCTCTGCGTCTAAAGCGTCTGGCTCGTTGATAATAGTTATTTTCTGTTGGTTTACATGGATGAGTATTTCCTGCCTGCATTTCGGACAAAATAACGGGAAGTTTCTTAATTCTGTGTCTTCCCGTAATTTCAATCTTGTTTTGCTACCACACGCAGGACAATGCAACCAGGTTGATGGCTTCATGGTTATCCTCGTTTTGATGAATCCCCAAGCACTCGCAGCTTCTCCCTTTTCAGGTTTTTAAGATAACGTTTATAAAGAGCAACGTAGGCTTCTCGTTCTGCCTCGGTAAACTTTAAAATGGCACTTTTTTCAATTTCATCCACTTTACCGATGGTATGAGCCGCAAGCTGTTTGCCCTCCTCCGTCAAAAGGATTTTTTTTCGATTTTTGGTGCCAGGAATCGTTTCAAGCTCGACATACCCCTTTTTTTGCATCGTGTTGACCGCGTAATGGATTGTCTGTGCCGGATAAAACCAATCTTTACACAAATCATTCTGCGTGCATGGTTTTTCCGAATGACAAAGTTCATACAGTACCCACAACTCCGTTTCAGAAAGATCAAAGTGAGCGGATATTTCTTTATAAACCTTTTCAATCTCACTATCCAGGCGATTGATCGTACGCAGTATTCGCTGAATATTCTGTTTCATCGTCTATCACTCCTTCATGTTTCCCAAATCGGAAACATGGTGATTATATTCCCAATTCGGAAACTTGTCAAGAGGGTACCCAGAAATGTTATCAATAATCACATCGAATGAAAAAACGTCCTCCCTTTCCAAACCACCCCACTATTAGGTACTGTGCTTTCCATTTAAAATGACAAGAATACCCAAAATAAATCAATTAATATACTTCATCCCCTTGAGTTTTTCGGATTCACTCCACAAAGCCCCTCCTGGAGGGGAGGGGTGGTAGCCGTTAGGCTACCGGGGTGGGTGAGCGAATGGCAACAGGATGTTCTATTACAATTTACTTAATAAAACGTCATTCTGCCATTTTACCAACCCACCCCCCCTGCTTTCGGCAGGTACCCCTCCCAAAGGGAGGGGCTTCCTTTCGTTTTCTGGAAATTCCAAGTGGAAGAAGTATATATAAAAATTTTTCGACAACTTTGGTGAAGAAGTTGTCAAATGGAACGACATGGATTGACGAACGAACAATGGAAAAAGATCAGGCCATTTTTGCGGGTGCGGAATCGTGGACGTGGCAGAATGTGGCTGGATTTAAGGACTTCGGACAAAAGCATTTTGTGGATTTTCGTAACTGGGGTACCGTGGCGGGATTTGGTGGAACGATAGGGAAAGTGGAAATGATTGGCAATCGTTACGTAAAGTGGCTTCAGGAAAGGGGTTAGGATATTCATATAGTGGTTGCGGAACCCAAAACCCCTCCTCTACGACGCGAATGACAACTACCTAAAACGCCGTTTTACCGACATGTCAGGAGTACAAAACGCAACATTATCGAGCGTATCTTTGCCAAAATCAAAGAGTTCTGTCGAATCGCCAACCGCAACGAAAAATGATCCTTCCATTACCTCGCCATGATTAAAATTGCTTTCATTAAACTGTGCTAAAAAAACATAAAAATATTTGGAAGCACTGTGCCTGGAGTCGGTGCGGAGATTATCCAAGTGACTCTGTAACATATCCGACGGGGCCAACATCAGGCTTTTACCGAGTGGTTCGTGGGGAATCGGACAGCTTTCTGCCGGCAGGTCGCTACAACACGTAGGTTTTCGCCCTGTTCTTGTCCCTTGCCTAATTAGTTTGAACATTGCGGAGGCGGTCGAGCGAAAGCGTAACGGAGAGTGAGAAACGCCGGAGCGTAAAATATCCCTCTTTCCGAGGAGCGGAATGGGGAAGGGGAGGGTACGGGAGACCTCTTGATTTTTTCTTTCCTGTGAGGTATGATGTGGGGAATGGAGGAGAAAATGCCTTCATTGCGTTTTGTATTTCTGGGAGTTGGCTTTCAGAAAAGTGCCTGCCTTATAACCTGCCTTTGGATTCAGGAGTTCTGTCCATGAAACGTGTGCTGCGATCGTTCTGTTGGAGTGTCGTGGGTCTTTTTTTTCTCACCCCGCTACAGGCTGAGGAGATTCTCTTTCAAATCGGTTTTCCTGATGGAAGAGCGTCCGAATATGGCAGAGGAGTGAAATGGGAGGACTATTTCGGGAAGCCGGACGTGCCTGTGCGTCATTATGTGGTGGGCAAAAACCGTCCCCGGGACTGGTTTGCCTGGTACAACAGTACGCGGGATTGGAAAAACGCGGGGCACAACTTCCTCACCCAAATTGAGTTTGAAGCGACGAAAGATTACGACATTCCGCTTTATTTTGTGATTGGAACCTGTTATGGACATTCGACGGAACCATCGCTGATTCATGTGAAAATCAATGAAACGACGCTGGAACCACAGCGTGCGCCCAAGGGGCCACCTAATTTCCCCAAGTTCAACTCCGGCACCGATTTTGGCTGGCCGAATCAGACGATCATCACGTTCCCCCCCAATACGGTCAAAGCGGGGAAGAATCTGATTCAAATGCGGCTGACGGACGGGAGTTGGACGATTTTCGACTACCTTGCGCTGCGGGAGAAAAACGAGCCGTTGCCGATTGTCAAAACGGATGACATGCTGAAAAACTTCCGCGCTCCCGGCGGGCCGATGGAGGATGTGCGGGAAATCCTCTTTGCGGTCAAAAAGCCGAGTTACGACGGCCATTGGTACGCCAATTTCGGCTATTATGCCTGCGATACGGAGAAATTTCCCTTTCCGTTGGGCGAAGGTGGCTCGTTGCGCATCCTGAATCTCGACACGAACGAAGTCCGTACCGTTTTTGAGGACAAACAGGGAAATATCCGCGACCCGCAAATCCATTACGATGGCAAAAAAGCCATTTTTTCCTACCTCAAAGCGGGAACGCGGCATTACAACCTCTACGAAATCCATCTGGACGGAACCGGTTTGCGGCAGATTACGTCGGGCGACTGGGACGATGTGGAGCCGACGTACCTCCCCAACGGCGACATTGTTTTCGCTTCCACGCGGGCAAAACGGTGGGTGCAGTGCTGGCTGACGAAGGTGGCGACGCTCCACCGATGCGGTCCGAATGGCGAAAATATCCATCCCATTTCCAGCAACCCGGAACAGGAAAATACGCCGTGGGTTTTGCCCAATGGACAGATTATTTACATGCGGTGGGAGTACATCGACCGTTCGCAAGTCCACTACCACCACCTCTGGGTCTCCAATCCCGATGGTACCAAACACGCGGCTTATTACGGCAACCAGAATCCCGGAATTTGTATGCTCGGAGCCAAACCGGTGCGTTATCGAGCCGATGTGCCGCCGGAAGAGCAGCGATACCCCGTCGTCTGCACGTTTTCGCCAGGCCATGGTCGTCGGGAACATTACGGTACGGTGACGCTGGTCGATCCGCGAAATGGACCGGATGATCTCGAAAGTGCCCGGAAAATTTCGGTTCACAGCGACCACGCCGACCCCTGGGCATTTTCTCAGGAGGCGTTTTTGTGTGTGCGTCACGCGAAAATTCAGGTGATGGATGGCGAAGGTCGGGAAGTGACGATTTACGAACTCCCCGAAGAGGAAAAGGAACAGAATTTCTGGTGTGCCGACGTCCAGCCGGTGATTCCACGCCAACGGGAGGAAATCATAGCCGACGTGACGGACGATGAACAGGCCTACGGTTACATGGCGATGGCGAATATTTACGAAGGCCGCCAACTGAAAGGTATTCCCCCCGGAACGGTGAAGGAGTTGCTGGTGATGGAGCCACTGCCGATTCCCGTCCACTTCAACGGTGGGATGATGTCGGTCTCCATGGGAGGAACGTTCGCCCTGACGCGGATCGTGGGAACGGTTCCCGTCCATGAAGATGGTTCGGCATTTATGGAATTGCCTGCCCTGCGGTCGCTCTTTTTCATTGCGATGGATCATCAGGGACGACCGGTCAAGCGAATGCACAGTTTCACCACCGTCATGCCCGGTGAAACGGCCATTTGCATCGGCTGCCATGAAAATCGGACGGAAACTCCGGGTGCCGCGTCGCGGGAACAGTTGATGAAAGCGATGGCACGTCCCCCCGTGCGGCCGCAGAAGGTGGAAGGGGTGCCGGAACTGTTCGACTTTTTCCGTGACATCCAGCCGATCCTCGATCGCCATTGTGTGGAGTGCCACAATGCCAGTACCGCCGATAAAGATGGAAAAGCGGATGGTGGGGTGGTTCTGACAGGAGACTTGTCCCCCGCCTCCTTTGTGACCTCTTACAGTACGTTGAGCCGTCATAACGGTGGTTTGTTGGGAGATAACCGGAACCGTCCGATGAGTAATTTCGCACCCTATGAGATTGGTTCGTCTGCCAGCAAATTGGTTCAACTGATAGAGACCGGACATCCCGACGCGGAGGGAAAACGTCGGGTGAATGTGACGCCGGAAGAGCAGAAAATCATCCGCTACTGGATTGAAGCGGGGGCAAATTACGCCGGCACCTACGCAGCCAATGCGTGTGGCTTACTTTCCTGGGGTTACTCCCCTTATGGCCCGGAAGGAAAGGAGGATAACACGGCGGTTCGCGAAGATAGTACCTGGCCGGAAACCCATGCGATGGGAGAGGTGATTCAGCGACGTTGCGCGACGTGCCACTACAAAGATGGACACAAGGATGGCAAGAGTGGTCGGGTTCTGCCGTTGCAAATGGTTGCCAACAGTTCGTATTTCAATCTTTCGTACCCTGAAAAGTCTCGGATTTTCCGTGGGCCACTGCCGGTGGAAGCTGGTGGAATGGGACGTTGCCGACAAAAAGACGAATCGGGAAAATGGGTGCCTGTGGAAGTTTTCAAGGATAAAAACGATCCCGACTGCCAGAAAATCCTCGCGTGTGTGGAGCGTGGGAAAAAATTCATCACGGAAGAGCGAACGCACTTCAGTTTGCGGGATGTGCCGTTTGTGCCGAATCCGTGGTACGCTCGGGAAATGGTGAAATATGGCGTTTTGCCACCGGATTATAAGGAGGGAACGCCAATCGAACCGTATGAAACCGATCGGAAATATTGGAAGTCGCTTTGGAGTGAGGCCGCGAAAAAAGGGACTCCCTGACGCGAAGAAAGATGGAGAAAACGAGATGGAGTATCCCAAACTGAGTCCAACTTCGGATATGTTGATACATTACCTTTTCACCAGTTCGGGTAGTGAGCCGATCTTGAAATCCTTCGTAAATGCCGTACTGGAGGATTCGGGACGCCCGCTTGTCAAGGAACTGATGATCAATAATCCCTTCAATCCGAAAGATTTTATGGACGACAAACTGACAATCATGGACATCCGTGCGGAGGATGTCAATGGAAGAAAGTTTGAAATTGAAATCCAGAAGATAAACCATCCCGCTTTTGTCGATCGTATATTATTATACTGGGCAAAAGAATTTTGTGGGCAGTTGCAAGAAGGGGATTTGTATCAATCGCTGACACCGGTGGTTTCCATTGTTGTTACGGAGTTCCCCCTCTTTCCAATGCTTACGGATATTCATAACGATTTTTATATTACAGCCCGAAAAACACCCGATTATGTTTTGACGGATGACCTGGAGATGCACTTTATCGAACTGTCGACGGAAAAAACAGGACAGATTCCCTATTTGCATGAATTGTTGCGTGGATGGCTCGATTTTTTGTACTACGCAGATACGGAGGAGAATAAATCCATGAAAATCTTACTTCCGAAATATCCTGAATTAAAGCAGGCTTTTGAGAAATACCATCGTTTTTGTGGCAATGATGAATTGCGTACCGCCGCTTTCCGTCAGAGTGAAAGTGTGCGTCTGCAACGTTCCATTACCGAAGGTGCCCGCATGGAAGGTCGTGAAGAAGGCCGTGCGGAAAGTCTTCAGCAATATCTTCTCAAGAAGATTCGGGAAAATTTTCCTAAGCATTACACGGAGGAGTTGGCGTTACGGATTCAGAAGGTTCAGGACGTTTCTCTTTTGGAGGAATGGTTGGATATGGTATTGGACGCGGGGACGTTTGAGGAATTGGAGAAAAAAATGGGGTGAGAGATATGAAAGTATTATTGCCCAAACATCCTGAATTAAAGCAGGCTTTTGAGAAATATCATCGTTTTTGTGGCAATGACGAATTGCGTACCGCCGCTTTCCGTCAGAGTGAAAGTGTGCGTCTGCAACGTTCCATTACCGAAGGTGCCCGCATGGAAGGTCGTGAAGAAGGCCGTGCGGAAAGTCTTCAGCAATATCTTCTCAAGAAGATTCGGGAAAATTTTCCTAAGCATTACACGGAGGAGTTGGCGTTACGGATTCAGAAGGTTCAGGACGTTTCTCTTTTGGAGGAATGGTTGGATATGGTATTGGACGCAGAGACGTTTGAGGAATTGGAGAAAAAAATGGGGTGAGAGAAATCCCCCCGAATAGAGACGGAGTGCCACCCTTCGATTTTGTTCAGTGAGCAAAATCGAAGGGTTTTTTATTTGATTTTTGTGGGGAAGTGGGTTATAATGTGGCTGTGAAGTTTTATCGAGGAATACTTTTTTTCAAAAATTGGGGGGATGGTATCAGGAAATAGTGTCTGATAAAATCCTGTCGAGAAAGGGTGAAAAAATGAAGTGCAAGTCCGTTAAGCTGGGGGGGGGGGTAAAAATACGCAACTTTTCCGAGAGGAATCGTGTGGGGTTTACTCTTGTGGAACTTCTGGTGGTGATTGCGATCATCGGGATGTTGGTAGGGCTGCTCCTTCCGGCGGTGCAGCAGGCACGGGAAGCGGCACGCAACATGCAGTGTCAGAACCACTTACGTCAAATGGCGTTGGCAGCGTTGAATCACGAGTCGTCCACGCAGAAGTACCCGACGGGGGGCTGGGGTTCATCTTGGATAGGGTACCCTGATTACGGTTTTGGGGAAAAGCAGCCGGGGGGATGGCATTACCAACTTCTTCCTTTTCTGGAACAAAACAACATCTTTCAGTACACCAGTCTCTCTTCCAACCATGCGGAAGGGGCAAAACTTCTTTGTACGACGCCCGTGACGATTTACAACTGTCCATCTCGGCGGCCGCCGCAACTTTATGCCTGGGGATTCAGCCCGAACAGTGCGCCCAAGTACGGTGGTGCCAGTGGTTCGGAGCAGGTGCAATTGGGGAAGGAGACGGAAGGGACGCAGCGAAGCGATTATGCCATCAATGGCGGGAATGCGACGAGTACCTGGTTATCGGGTCCGACGACGTACGATTTTTCGCAAGTGCCGTCTCAATATGGTACGAGTACCGCCATGTCAGCGACGGAGAAGCAAAATTATTTTTCCAACAATACAGGCGTCGCGTTGGCAGGAAAAGCGATTCGGATGATGGAGATTTATGATGGGACGACGAATACATTTCTGATTACGGAAAAATTTCTCTGTTCGGACAATTACTATGATGGGAAGAGCGTCCATGACAACCAGACGTGCTACTCCGGGCTGGATACGGACACACTTCGTTTTCCGGGGTCTCCGTCACGGCTGGTGCCGGGGAAGACGTACACGGAATCGATCAGTGTCGATCTTCCCCGCCAGGATCGTCCTGGAGCCGACCTTTCGTTGGTGGGGAGCGCACATTCCGGCGGGTTCAACGCTTCGTTGTGCGATGGTTCGGTGCGACGGTTTTCGTATGCGATTTCCAAATTAACGTTTGCGGCACTGGGAAGTCGATGCGATCGGCAGACGATTACGCTGGACGATCAGTAATGAGACAAATTTCAGAAAAAACGATGAACTCATAGCATGGAGAAAATTCCTGAAAGGACAAAACGATGAATAAACGAATGGCGATTTTCCTGACGCTGGCGTTTTTGACAGGTTCGGTGTATGGCCAGACGTACTACTATCTGAATGATGGCGGTATCAGTTCTGGTGGTGCATGGGACACGACCCCTGCGGCCACAGGAGGTCTTGACGGTAATACTCGCCTTTGGTTGCAGTATGAAGATGAAAATTCCTCGTCGGGAGCCGCGGTAACGTCCACGCACACGTTTAACGGTGGAACGTATTCTTCGAATACCCTTGGAGTAGGCCGTTATGCCCGGAATACCAGTACGGTAACGCTGACCAATGGTACGACATTAAACATATCTGGTTATCCGAACAACATGCTCTGGGTTGGAAGTCAAGGGACAGGAACGCTTAATATTGAGGGTGGCTCCAAGGTGACCGTAGGGAACGGAGCGTTTGTCGGGTACTTTGGGTATGATGTGGATGGTGCTGGTGGAGTGGGTGTCATCACAATTACAGGAACCAATTCGCTGTTGGACATTAAGGGAAGCAATGCTTTGCGGCTGGGCGGTTATACCTATAACGGAGATTACTCTGGTAAATCCGGTACGGTGAATGTTGAAGATGGTGGAAAGCTCATTGTAGATCAAGGGATTTGGGTTGGATATAATTCCGGTGCGGGAAACCTCACGGTAGATGGTGGCACGGTTTCGACATCGGCACTTTATGTGGGGTATAATAATGCCAACACCGCAGGCAAGGGAACGTTCACACTCACATCGGGCACCGTCTCGCTCACCAACCTCTTGCGAATTGGGAATGCGGCGGTGGAATTTGATGGAGGGACGTTTACCACAACCGATAATATCGCGACTTATGGAGGAGTGACGAATTTTGACGGAACGGCAGTGACGTTGAATGCGCTTCTTGTCGGGGGACACACCGCATCGGCGACGAGTCCTGCCGTTGTGAATTTTAATGGCGGTTCCATGAAGAGTTCGGCAACGACGCAGGTTCGTGCTTACGGAACGTTGAATATCAATGCCGCGAATTCCGGTAATGCGTTTAATTCGATCAGTCTGGCTGCCAACGGATGTTTGAATGTCAATGCTGGAATTTCGATTTCACTGACCGGACAGGGGGGGGAATTGAGTATCAATGATGCCAATGCGCAAGTGACAGGCCCCATAGGATCCTTAGTCACTGTCAATCTTGCCGGGAATATCGGGAAGTTGTATTTTGATGGGAGAACCACCGAGGGTACCCAGGGAGAATTTGCTTTCACCAACACGAATACCACATACACAGGTTACATCGACGGGTACTCCTGGCCTTTGGCAACCGCGAATATTGGGACGGCGGCAGTTCCTTTGAAATTGGCTCCCAGTGGTGTAAGTACGACCCCCGACGCTGAATATCGATTGGCAAAACTCGACATCGGTACGGAGGGGAATACGGGGTACGTCGTTCTCTCCAGTGGTATCATCCGTACATCTCAGACGGAAAACTTAGGTATTTATCTCGGCGACACCCATCAGGACAGCGATGGCACACTCGTTCTGACGGGGACTGGAAAACTTGCTGGTCATTACAGTAGCGGAAATGCCGGAAACCTGTTTGTCGGCGCGGCAAGCGACGGAAAAGGAAGGCTGATTCTTGCGGGTGGGACACTTGCCAGTAAAAGTGGTAGTTCTGGCAAAATCAACGTTACGGTCAATGCTACAGGAACGGTCGAAATTGCCGCAGGAAGTTACACGTGGGCAGGTTTACAATTGAAGTCAGATACCACGTTTGCTGGAAATCTGGAAATCACGGGCGGAACGTTGGACATGCAGGGAAATAAAGTGACGCTCAATGCGTTGAATTCCGGCAGTCAATACAAGGCTTCAGACGCGGTTGGGACGCTGAATAATACCGGGGCGACGGCAACGGCGACGCTGAACAACACGGCGGCGGGTGTTTACGATGGTTATGCCATTACGGGGAATTGGAATGTTGTATTCGGCGCTGAAGGGCAGACTGGGACGGTACAGTCGGTTGACGGAACCATCACCTCCACGGGAAAAATCACGATTCTCAGCGACACCACCTTTGAAAACATGACGATTTTTGGAAATGACTTGACGATAAATACCGACGCTGCGTTGTCCATCCTTTTCGATCCTTCCAGCTATGATCCCAATGCCTCTGTCCTGATGGATTTTGGGGATATTGACGGAACATTGCAGATATCCTTCACCGAACCATGGACGCAGGCGTATGGATGGGACTTTGATCTTTTTACTGCCAATAACCTGCCGGAAATGATTCTTCCCTATGGATTCCACGGGTCGATTATCGACGGCATGGTAACCATTACAGGCGACCCGGCAGCACTCCCGGAACCTTCCACGTGGTGCCTGATGATTCTGGGATTCCTCGGCATGGTTTGGATGAGACGGAAAAAATAAAATTTCACTTTGAAAGAATTTGAAAGAAAAGGTAAAACGATGAAGAAACGAATGGCAATTTTCCTGACACTGGCTTTTTTGGCGACTTCGGCAAATGGACAGACTTATTATTACTTGAACGATGGTGGTACCAGTTCCGGTGGAGCATGGGACACGACTCCTGCTGTTACGGGTACTATTGGAGAAAATACCCAACTCTGGTTGGAAGGAGAAGATTCGGAGCCGACGGCAGCGATGACTTCTACGCACACGTTTAACGGTGGAACGTATTCTTCGAATACCCTTGGAGTAGGCCGTTATGCCCGGAATACCAGTACGGTTACGCTGACCAATGGTACGACATTAAACATATCCGTACAAAATGGCAACAACATGCTCTGGGTTGGAAGAGAAGGGAAAGGGAGGCTCAACATTGAGGACAGTTCGGTAGTGAACGTTGGTAATGGGGTGTTTGTAGGGTATATTACCGGTGGGAATGGTACGATTACGATCAAGGGAACTGGGTCGCAATTGAATGTTACCGGAGGAAATTCCCTCTGGCTTGGTGGTTTTAATGCTAGTACTCAGGCAGACAAATCGGGTACGGTGAATGTGGAAACTGGGGGAACGCTCTCGGTGACGAATGGGATTCATGTTGGAGATGGCGGAGCGGGAAACCTCAACGTCACGGGCGGCACGGTCAAAACATCGGAACTTTTGGTGGGATATTACAATTCTGCCAATACTCCAGGCAAGGGAACGTTCACACTCACATCGGGATCGGCCACGCTCACAGGGGCAATGCATATCGGGAATGGCACGGCAACGATCGATGGCGGAACCTTTTCTGCCACGGGCGGGACTTCTGTTTACCGAGGCGGAACGTTGAATGTAACGGGTGGAACGTTTGGTGGTGCCCTTACCCTCAATCCCGGCGGAACGGTTCAGTGGGGTATTTCCGGGGAAAAGTATGTAACCGCCAGTGGGCTTACCAGTGCTGCGAATGCTGGTAACGTCGAAGTAATGAACAATGCGGGGAGGATCGCTTTTAATGAAACCAAGTATCCTTATCATGTAAACATTACCAGACTAAATGGAGAGGTTTATTTCAATGCCTCTGGTGACGCCAATCGTGGGCACGCCTATCTGACCTCGGTAAATACGGGGCAGGGGTTGGCCACAGATGTGACGTATGGAGGTTATATTGATGGTGGTGCCTGGCCTGTACTTCATGTGAATGTCGGAACGGCGGAGGCACCGGTAACGATTGATTGGGCGGTTGCGGGAAAAGCAGGGACTCGTTATGCTCGTTACCAGGCAAGTCAAGTGAAAATCGGAGAAGGTACCGCGACAGGATACGTGACGGTGGCGAATGGTCTCCTTGATACCAGATTGATAACACTGGGAGAAAATGCGGGCAGTTCCGGGACTTTGGAAGTGAAAGCGGGTGGTGTGTTGGGACAACGGCCTTATAATAGCGATACCATTTATGGGTATTATACGATCAATGTCGGAACCTCCGAGGGAAAGGGAATGCTTTACCTCAATGGTGGGCGTGTTCAAGTCACATACGGAACAAATATAGATGGTGAGATGGTCTATGGAGCGATTAACATCGGTGACAACGGAACGTTGCGGTTGGGAACGAATGTTACGGATGCCATTCCAGAAGGGGCGGATGTGCAGGTTTCGGCGGGTGGTGTTGTGGAGGTGGTTGCCGGGAGTTGGGGAGCTTCCCTGTCACGTATCACCAACAACGGAACGCTTCATGTCAATGGCGGGACGGTTGCCAACAATTACACGGTCACTGTTGGTGGAACGAACGCAAATTGCAACATCTTGCGTTATACTACCGGAACGATCTCCAACAATCCGGTTTTGGCGGGCGGATTGCTGGTTGTGGATTGGAGTGGAAATAGTTTTCAGGATTTGAATCTGGCGGAGGAGTCTACAGGTGGTCGAGTTCAGATTCTGAATGCCAATTCCGGGGTGGGAATCCGAGGAACAAGCGTGGCTGCCAACATCATTTTAGAGGCGAATCGGGGAAAACTTCATTTTTATACTAACAATCGTGGGCACGTGGAGTTTGTGAGTACCCAAAGTGACGGTGTTGTCTATGGCGGGGCGATAGATGGCAACGCATGGCCGACGGCAGGTGTGAATGTGGGAACGGCGACCGATCCGGTGGTTATGGAAACGTATCAGGTAGGTGCAAGCGACAATATCAGAAACGATTATCGCCTCAAGAAACTTTCCATCGGTCAAAATGGGGCGACAGGTTATCTGGAGTTCACCGATGGTATCTTGCGGGCAGGCATCGATAGCAATGGGACGGGAGGAATCGTCCTGGGAGATAATAACGCGGAAAGTCATGGGACACTGGCTCTGACGGGCGGTTCCATTCTGGCTCATTTTAATAGTGGCGATGGTAATGGCTACAATCTCCACAATGACATTCTGGTCGGCACCTCGGCAGGAACGGGGCGACTGATTCTGGCGGGCGGAAAAATGGCCGACAACCGTGTACACGTTGCGGTGGGAGCCAACGGAACGGTGGAAATTGCCAACGGAGCTTACACGTGGGGCGATTTGCGGCTGACGAATTACGACGGCTCGAAAAAGGAGATGAACGGTGCGATGGAAGTGACGGGCGGAAGTCTCGATTTGCAGGGAAATTCCGCGACTTTTTCCAAACTCAACGCCGAAAGTCAATACAATACCACGTCGGCACCAGGAACTCTGACAAATTCCTCCACTACCACTTCGACCGTGACGTTAAACAACACGACGGCGGGTGCTTACGAAAAGTATTCCATTTCCGGGAACATCGGTGTGACGTTTGGTGCGGCAGGTCTTGCCGAAACGATCGTTTCCAAAAATGGCACGATCAACACGACGCAATCCCTGACGATTTTAAGCGATACGGAACTGGAAAATGTTGCGGTGGACGTTTCCGAGGTAAATCTTTCCAACAGATTGAGCATTGCCTGGGATGATTTCAAGACCGATTCGCTGGTGATCCATCCTGGCGGGATTCTCGACACCACGTTCGATTTGGAAAATTCGCTCCCCCTGTCGCTTGACAGTGCCAGTATCGCGGGAACCATCGATGTGGCGTGGGAAGGTGAGTGGGACGGAACGTTGTTTTACACCCTTTTCACGTCGGAGGATGTGATCGATTGGTTGGAAGGAAGCGTCGTCAATGCCCCGACCGGATTCCGAGCGTTGATGTTGGATAACGCCCTTGTTTTGGGTCACGCGTCCGCTGTGCCGGAACCTTCCACCTGGCTTTTGCTGGCGTTGGGCGGCCTGATGTTGTGGGTTTGGAGGAGAAAACGCTTGCCGTAATGAATCAAAAAGTGTGCAAGCAGCGCCAATACCTGCGGCGCTGCCGCTACTAAAAGTCTTTGGAAGGAGAGGTCTGGAGAGGAGAACTCTTTCTTTAGAAAGGTTTCCTCTCCACGGCGGTTCCGTCTTAACGGGAAAGTGGCTATCGGCTTGCCGCAAGCCGCGCTGCGCCTG
The DNA here is from genome assembly GCA_030527185.1 of Planctomycetia bacterium. Lineage (GTDB taxonomy): Bacteria > Planctomycetota > Planctomycetia > Pirellulales > Thermoguttaceae > RGIG3701. The sequence continues at coordinate 17,795 of JAUNBF010000001.1, forward strand.
GCCGAAGAACCTGTCAGGTTGGAAGTGTTCATTCCCCACCCCCATACCTTTTTTGTTGACTGTATGTTATAGTGAGTTTGTCAGCCCGGTTTGGGTGGGCTGTATCCAACGATTGTCTAACAGGAAAGGACTCAACATGGGACGGTGGTTTTTCTATGGAATGATGGGTTGGCTGGTGAGTGCGGGGTTGGCCTGGGGCGGGGAATTGCAATGCGGCGTGGCCGTCCGCGACATTACTCCTCCGCTCCCCTTTCCGATGGCAGGTTACTACCATCATCGGCTCTCCACGGGAACGTCCGACCCGCTGTTGGCCAAGGCGATGGTCTTTCAGCAGGAGGATGAACGTGTTGTTTTGCTGATTTGCGACACGATTACGATCAATGAGTCGGTTTCGGCGGAGATTCGTCGGCGAGTGCAGGAAAAATTGGGAATTTCGCCCGAAGCGGTGGTGATTACCGCGACGCACACCCACACTGGCCCCATCCGTGACACCTACCAACCGCACATCACACCGGAAGAGAATGCCAAGGCGGTGGCGGAAGGGGATTACCGGAAGTTCAACTACTCCTGTTTCTGGGTCGAGCAGGGAATGCGGGCTATTGAGGAGGCAGCCCAAAATTTACGTCCGGTCGCGCTGCGTGTTGTCAGGACGAATATCGACAATCTTTCGTTCAACCGCCGCTTTCACATGAAGGATTCTTCCGAAGTGCGGTTCAATCCCGGCATCAAGAATCCGAACATTCTCCGCCCGGCGGGGCCGATTGACCCGGAGGCGTTTTTGATGGTTCTGGAGAATCCTGAAACTGCGAAACCATTTGCGTCCCTCTCCAATTTTGCACTCCATCTCGATACCACGGGGGGCAACCTTTTCAGTGCCGACTATCCGTTCTATCTTTCGGAGGAGTTGCGGAAAAAATTCGGGCAAGATTTTCTCTCCGTTTTTGGCACCGGTCCCTGCGGCGACATCAACCATATTGATGTGACGGGGGAATATCGCCGAAAAGCTCCGCAAATTGGAGCGGAACTGGGGCAACACCTCGTGAAAGCGTGGGAAACGCAGGCTGCGGCAACGGCACTGGAGAAACCGGCGTTGTCTGCCTGGTCGAAAACAATTTCCTGGAATCGACGGCAATATTCTGCGGAAGAGGTGCAAAAAGCGAAGGAGGTTCGGGAGGAAATTCACAATCCCGCGTCGAAATATACGTTTTTGGAACGTGTGAAGGCAGGGATGGTGCTGCGATTGGAAAAATGGCCGCCGCAGATGGCGTTGGAGGTGCAGGTTTTGCGACTTTCGCACGATACCGCCATCGTGACGCTGCCGGGAGAGATTTTCGTGGAATTGGGCATGGCAATTAAAAAAGCGTCGCCATTCCGCAACACGCTGGTTCTGGAGCTTGCGCAGAAAGACATTATTTACGTTCCGACCCAAAAAGCGTTCGGCGAAGGGAGCTACGAAACGGTCAACTCCATGATCGAGCCGGGCGGTGGCGAAAAATTGGTCGAAACCGCACTGGAAGGGTTGAATGCGCTGAAAAAGTCGCTTTGAAAGAGAGTGAGGACAGGTATGATGAAAAGAAACGCCCTTTCGCTCCAGAGTTCGGTGGTGGGGAGAGCCAATCTGCGCATGTATATCCAGGCGGCTCGCGAAGCTGGTTTTGACTGCGTGGAACCTTCCAAAGTCCAACTGGAATACTTTTTTCAGGCTGGATTCTCCCCGGAGGAGGTGAAGTTGCTATTGGGTAATCTGGAGATTGCTTCGGTTGGCTGGCTTTCCGATATTGAACGGCAGGGGGAGGATTTTGTTGCCCTGATGAAAGAGGCGGAAACGCTCTTTGCCATGGCCGCAGCGATCGGGAGCCATGCCGTCGAAATCATCAACGGGCCAGTGGATTGGCACGCCGTGGACTGTTATCGACGTGGCGTTCCCTACGATGGTTACCGAGGACTGCTGGGACTTCCCATCGAAGAGCAACATCGGCTGACGGTCAAAAATATGCAGGCTTTGGCAGATTTGGCAAAATCGTTCGGTTTAACGTTGTTTTTTGAGCCGTTGTGCTGGACCCCCATCCCTTCTCTCCGGGAGGGAATCCCTCTTGTCGAAAGAGCGGAACGGGATAACCTGAAAATTGTTGTCGATTTTTATCATAACTATGTCGCTGGATTGGATGGTGATTTTCTCTCACGAATCCCGAAAGAGTGGATTCTTGGCGTTCATATTTGCAACTCCCGCAAACCGGATGGTCGGGTGCCGTGTGAAGAAATCTTTCGGGATGTGGCTTTTTACGAAGGGGAAATTCCCATCCATGATTGGGTCGAGGCGGTGAAAGCAACCGGTTTTCAGGGCTGGTGGGCTTACGAGACGTTCTCCAAACGGGAAGCGGAGGAAGAGGTTCGTGAATTTGCCAAATATGTGCATGGCGAACTGAAAAAACTGGTTGGAGTTTGATTTGCGGAGAAGTTTTTATGATCGACTTGCATCTCCACAGTTGTTACAGCAACGATGGGGAATGGACACCACGGGCTTTGGTGCAAAAGTGCGCGGATTTGGGAATCGGCGGGATGTCCATCACCGACCACAATTGCGTCCGGGCAAACCGGGAGGCAGAGGTGGCGGCCAAAGAATACGGTATTCGGTACATTCCCGGTATTGAAATCGACTGCGTTTATGACGGAAGTCCTTTTCATGTGCTGGGATATGGAATCGACTTTTCAAGTCCCGATTTTGAAACGATCGAAAAAAACGTTCGATCACAAGGTCGGGAAGCGTCTTTGCAAATGCTTGCGAAAACGCAGGCTCTGGGATTTGCTATCACGGAAGCGGAAATGGAGTATGCCGCCCGGGAAAGCTACTGGCCGGAAACGTGGACGGGGGAAATGTTTGCGGAAGTGCTGTTGTCGAAGGCGGAATACGCTTCTCACGAACGACTGCGCCCATATCGGGCAGGGGGAGCAAGAGATGACAATCCGCTTGTCAATTTTTATTGGGATTTTTATTCGCAGGGGAAACCATGCCATGTGGAAATCCATTATCCACCGATGCGGGAAATCGTCGATCGGATTCACCAAAATGGTGGCTTGGCCGTGCTGGCTCATCCCGGTATGAATCTGAAAGGGAAAGAATGGCTGCTGGAGGGAATTGTCCAACTGGGTATCGACGGACTGGAAGCATTTAGCAGTTACCACTCCCCTCAGGAAGCCCAGAAGTATTGGCAGGAGGCCAAAAAACATGCCCTGTTGACAACATGTGGCAGTGATTTTCACGGAAAAACAAAACCTGCCATTGTTTTAGGCAATCATGGTGGTTGGCTTGCTGAAGAAACCGTATGGGAAGTTCTGTTACGGCATTCAACAAATAAATGTTCAGAAAACCTCCATTCCACTTCTCTGGATGAGAGTGAATAGACCAGGCATTGGACCCCGAGGCTATGTGGCTAAAGTCCTGAACCTCGGTAGAATACACACAATCTGCCAACTTGCGTAGGAAAATAGAAAAACTCCCATTTTTCAGCAAAAACCAAAAAATAGGAGTCTATTCTCTATTTTCCGTAAAGATTATTCGCCTTTGTCCGTTTCGCCCAGTTCCAGCAGGGCTGCTTTACGGCTCAATTTCACACGATCCTGTTCGTCAATGTCGATAACCTTCACTTTCAGAAGGTCTCCCATTGAGCAAATTTCGGAAACTTTAGAAACATAGCCGTCGGAAAGTTCGCTGATGTGGCATAAACCGTCACGTCCGGGAAGAATCTCCACGAAAGCCCCGAAATCTTTCACACTCGTCACACGGCCTTCATAAATCCGGCCAATCTCGACGGTAGCGGTAATCGCGTCGACTTGCTTCAAAGCATCCTGGGCAGATTCAAAGTTACTACTCGAAACGATAACGGTTCCGTTTTCTTCAATATCAATGCTGGCTCCCGTAGCATCCTGAATGGCACGAATCGTTTTGCCGCCAGGGCCAATCAGCAGGCCAATCTTTTCAGGATTGATTTTGGTGCGAAGTAGCCGTGGTGCCCATTCCGAAATGTCCGGTCGCGGACGGGGAATGGTGCGAAGCATATTTCGCAAAATTTCAATTCTTGCTTCGCGAGATTGAGACAACGTTGCCCGGATAATATCGTTACTGATACCATTCACCTTCAAGTCGAGTTGGATTCCCGTAATACCATTTTGGGTTCCAGCCACTTTGAAATCCATATCGCCATAGTGGTCTTCGTCACCAATAATGTCGGTCAGCAAAGTCCATTTTTCGTTGCTTTCCTTGACCAGACCAACGGAGATGCCCGCCACGGGATTGGTGATGGGGACTCCCGCGTCCATCAAACCGAGAGTGGCTCCACAGACCGAAGCCATGGAACTGGAACCGTTCGACTCCAGAATGTCCGAAATGATACGGATGGTGTAAGGGAATTCCTTGTTGTCTGGCAAAACGGTCTTGACACTTCTCTCCGCCAACGCGCCGTGACCAATCTCGCGACGGCCAGGACTACGCACCGGACGGCATTCCCCAACCGAAAAAGGTGGAAAATAATAGTCCAACATGAATTTCTTGGAGTATTCCTCGAATAATCCATCCACACGCTGCTCATCACGTGTTGTTCCCAGCGTCACGGTAATCAAAGACTGCGTTTCGCCACGCTGAAAAACTGCCGAACCATGAACTCGCGGAAGGACACCCACACGACAGCTAATCGGACGAATTTCCTTCAAGCCACGACCATCAGGACGGCAACCACTCAAAATCTGGTCTCGGACGACCTTCTTTTCCAACTCTTCCAACACCGACGCCAGCCGTTTCGGACAAATCGCCCCTTCGGCCTGGGGGTCAGGAATGAGTTCCGACTCGATCTGCGCTTTCAACTCCTGGACTTTTTCCGCCCGTTCCAGTTTTCCAACCGTATGTTTGGCAGCATAATAGGCATCATAATAACGCTGTCGGACTTTCTCAAAAAGACCATCATCTTCCGGGACGGCATATTCCCGTTTGACAGGAGCCACCTTTTCCAGAAATTCACGCTGAAGCTGATTGATTTCACGAATGCAGGTGTGTGCTTCCTCAATTGCCTGCATCATCAACTCTTCCGGCATTTCCCGTGAGAAACCTTCGATCATCAAAATGGAGTCTTCATTCCCGGAAATGACCAAATCGAGATCACTTTCATCCAATTCATCCTGCGTCGGGAAGGGAATCAGGCATCCATCCACACATGCCAGACGAACAGAACTGATGGGGCCTAAAAAGGGGAGTGGCGAAATAGCCAGCGAAGCACTCGCGCCATTCATGGCCAACATGTCGCCGTCGTGCTGGCGGTCACTGGCCAGAACCGTTGCCAAAACCTGCACCTCATCCCGGAACCATTCAGGGAAAAGAGGACGAATCGGACGGTCGATCAGACGTGACGTCAACGTTTCCTTCAACGTCGGACGACCTTCCCGTTTCAGAAAACCACCTGGAAATTTTCCTGCCGCGGCGACTCGTTCACGATAATCGCATGTCAGTGGGAAAAAGTCACTTTCAAAAGAAGTGGGGGCACTCGTCGAAGCAACCAGAACAATTGTATCCCCATAACCTACCAGACAACTCCCTGCTGCCTGTTTTGCCAATTCTCCTGTTTCAAACCAAAGAATTTCCTTGCCAATTTTTTTCTCAACACGCACTTTTTTTGTTTCTGCTACCTGCATTCCTTGTCCATCTCTTTCTTCACCTACGAAATGAAACAAAAAACAGCAAAAACAAAACAGGATTCATTGCTAGCGTTGATCCTGCCTCATGAATCCTGTTTTTCATTCCATTTTCATGACATCCTTTACTTTTGTTTCTATTCGATGGATGCCTGACAGTCCTTTAACATGCCCCCTTGGGACATCGACATCGAAAAGAATCCTTATCTCTTACTTACGAATATTCAATTTCTGAATAATGTCAAGATAACGCTGAGGGTCTACCCCCTTCAGATAATCCAACAAGCCACGACGCTGGCTAACCAGTCTCAGAAGCCCACGACGACAGGCGTAATCTTTGTTATTCGCCTGCATGTGTTCGGTCAATGCGTTGATTCGTCGGGTCAGCAAAGCAATCTGCACTTCTGAACTACCGGTATCATTGGCACTTCGTCGAAATTCCTGAATCGTTTCCTGTTTACGTTCTTTTGTGATAGACATCTGTTTCGTTTTTTCCTCTGTTGACAACGGACGCGTCGTGCATCCCGAAAATAAAAAACTCCAAACTTTTCCCAAGTACAAAAAGTTAAGCCGATTATAACGGCTGCTCCAATTTTGGAAAGGGGGGCAAAGCAACTTTCCTACCGTTTTTCTTCAATTTTTACAATTTTCACAAAATTTTTTACCCGAATCCTCTTGAGACTGCTGTTCTTTTTCCTCAAAAAAGGTAAAATAAAACTACCGAAAAAATATTCATGAATCTTTTTCCAATTTCTGGAAACTGGGACACGAATAGTTACGTATTTGTAAATATAACAACCTGATAATAATTCTCCCCTGTTTTATTCGGAGAAAATGCCATGAAACGAAACCTCCTGACTTCGTATTTTGCCTGGAGTCTGCTCCTGAGCGCAATTTTCTGGGTTCCCGCGACAACTTATGGACAGAGAGGTGGTCCTCCTGGAAATTCTCGTGGAAGTTCCCCCAGTGCCCGCCCGGCACCCAGCAACCGCCCCAGTCCCAGTGCCCGCCCGACTTCCGGCAGTCGTCCTTCTCAAATATCCGGGAATCGTCCTTCTTCACCTTCGCGGTTGGAGGGAACGGGAAGACCGAGTTCTCGTCCTCAATCCGCAGTGAGCAGTCGCCCCGTATCCCGTCCTAATCCGGGAATGACTTCTCGTCCCGGTACGACGGTAAGTAATCGCCCCGTATCCCGTCCTACATTGGAAATGAACGATCGTCCTCCGCAACGTCCCGGTTCGGGTTCCACGGCAGATCGTCCGGGAAATCGTCCTTCACGTCCCGACTATGACCGCCCACCGCAACGTCCCGATTATGGGCGTCCTTCGTCACGCCCCGATTACAACCGTCCGCCGCAGTATTCCCGTCCAGAAGGGTATCGTCCACCATCCCGTCCGCCGTATCCCCATTATGCCGGACATCAGCCGCACTATCACCATCCTGCCCCCCCGCCACCGCCGCGACCGGCACCACGTTATTACTACCCGTATGATCCCTACCGTTATTATGGCTGGGGACCGGTGTACCGTCCGTACTATCCCTGGTGGATTGGAGCGGCCAATTTTGGGGCGGGATTTGCCATGGGCTATACGGTAGGATCACGTCCCCTCTACTATTATTATCCCGATTATGTGGTAACGCCATCGACCACGACGGTGGTGATTGAAAACAATACGATCGTTCAGGAAGAACCGGTTGAGAATGAGGTGATTTGGAATCCGCCGGACGATATTCTGGAAGATGTGGAAAACCCGATTTGGGAGGAAAATGTGGAGCCTGTTCAGGTTTCCAAACCGGTTTCCGTGTTGAATCGGGATTTGAACCTTTCCAACAACACCGATTTGAGCAAAATCACGAAGGAAATGATTGATGATTCCTGGAAAACGATTCAGGAAGCGGATACTCAATTTTCTGCCGGAGAAGTTCGTGAGGCGATTCAGGGGTACAACAAGGTGATCGACAACGTTCCCGTAATGCCTGACCCCTGGTTCCGTCTGGCTTTTGCGGAGGTGTCTCAGAAGGAGTACAATGCCGCGATGGATCATTGCCTGAAAGGGATGGAACTGTCTCGGAATTGGCCTGCCAGTCCATTTTCGCTCGATTACATGTATCAGGAAAACCAGACGAAAAAAGCGGAAGATTTGAACTTTTTGGAAAAAACGCTCCGAACGGCTCCCGACAACAGTGATTTGAACATGCTGGCGGGAATGGCCTTTTACTCCGACGGACAATCGGAAAAAGCGGTGGAATATTTGACAAAAGCGAAAAATCTGATGCCCGATTTGGTCGATTTTGTGGACCCCATGTTGAAAAATATTGAAGAAAGTGGTAAAAAGGAAGGAGAGAAGTAACGATTGCGGTTTTCGGGAAGTTTTTTCCGGGAACGAACCCTCCTTGGTTATCAGGAATTTCAAAATGTTTTTCAAAAGAATAGTGCTGGCGTTGTGCCTGACGGGTATTGGCGGATGGATGACACGGGAAGCGACCTGTGAGGAATCGGACATTTCCATTCCCGTGGCGGAAATTGAGCTTCCTCCCATGGATGAGGATGGTGAAATTGCGGAAATGGCGGAGGAACCTTCCCCTCCTGCCGATTCCACCGACACGGAAACCCCGGAAGAAGGTGGGGAACTGGATTTGATTGGCAATTCTCTCGATTCTTCCGAGAAACTCCCTGAAAATGAGGAACTCCCTGAAAATGAGGTGGAGACGGGAGAATCTGTGGCTCCTGGGGAATCGCGTCCTTTGGAGGAAATTGGCCCGGCAACCGAGACGAATGGATTGCCGGAGGAAGAGGACGCGGGTCTCTCTGTCGAAGGACTTTTCGACACGCCACCTGCCACGGAAGTGGAGGGGACGGGATTGCCGACGGAAAATCCATCGACGCCGGGGCTGTCGCCCGATACGGATACCGTTCCTGGATTGCCAGAAGAAAATTTGCCGGAAGAACAATTGCCAAGTGAGAATCTGTCCGAGATACCGCGTACTCTTCCTCCCGCTACCCCTAATCGGGTAAAACCGGAGGAGAATCGTGCCAGCACTCGCCGTGAAAATGCGACACCGAGCGGTACCGTTTTGGATCGTGTACTCGACTCTCCCGGCACGGAAGATTTGCCGTTGGGAACGAGGAAAACCTCTCTCGACGAGGCACTTCCGAAAAAATCTGCCGCGAAAGAGTTGCTGGAGACGTTGGTGAGTTTGCCGAAATCGCCGTTGGGAGAGGTGGAGTCGCTGCCGTTGGAAGATTTTCTGGCACGCTGGTCGGGAGATGAGGCAGGACTGCTGCGTGGGATGGCTGTTTACTGGGAAGCGGCGGAGAAAAACAGTGCGTTGGCATACTGGCTGAAACGGCAAAAACTGCTGCGGCAGTGGAAGGCTTCGGCTGCGGAAACGGCGTTGCACCAGGCGGCGTTGGCTCACGCGGAAACGGCCATTGCCGACGCGACGGTTTCGATTCGGACAACGGCCATGATTCTGGGGCATTGGATGGACAAACCACATGAAGTGCAGGCTCAAACACTTCCCCATGCCGGTTCGTACCAGACGCGGTATGAAGAGGTGGAGCGGGAAGGGAACGCCACGCCGGAAGGCTCTTTTCTGAACCGCCTGATTGGGCTGCGTCACGAACAGTTGATGGCGGCGGCCGGTGCGTATCGCTCTTCGGAATATGTTTTGCAGGAGTTGCTGAAACAGACCGCGCCGTTGTCGGCCATTTTACAGGGGATGGATCAGGTCAATGAACGGCGGGAACTTTTTTTCGATGTTTTGCTGGAATATAACGAAACGATCCTGAAATACGTCCTTCAGGTGAGCTATCGCCGAGGAGCGGAAATGTTGCCATTGCTGGTGGTCGTGCCGCCGAAAGTGCCGACGGAAAATTATGTCACGCCACCTGCCCGTTTGCCGCTTTCCAACCCTCCCGCCGGGGAATCGTCGTCGGTTTTAACGCCTGCGGAAGAACCCGCTTCCACGTTTGAAACGACCCCCGTTCCGGCGCTGCCTCCTGCGGAAAGTGGCGTTCCGATGGAGGTGGATCCGATTCCCGAAGTGGATTTTTCGGAATCGATGGAGGTGGTGCCGGATGTTCCAGGTGGTTGGGGAGCCGCTCCGGTGGAAACACCGCCGCCCAGTAGTGAATTTCAGTCGATTGGAGGCGAAACGGGAAGCATTTCCACACTTCCATCCATTGCCCCTTTGCCACCGCCGACACCGAAATCGAACGATTCGGGAAGCCGTTCCCGCTCTTCTGCGAAACCTCCTTTTCGGCTCGTTTCCGAGTCGGTGTTGATGTCCACGTCGGAAAATCTGACAGACCGCTCTTCCGAGGTGGAAGTTCTTTCGCTGGAGAACCTCTATCCGCGAGTTCCGTTGGAATCCCGGGAGTCGGCCACGAAAATCTACTGGCGTTACGCGGTGGTGCAGGCTCAGCGTCTGATGTTGGAACACCAGCGCAAAGTCATGGATCGTCTGGGAGAAAAAATCCTCCAGCAGAGTGATACGTGGAATCCTCTGGCGGGTTTGCGGTTGGAAGAGGCCATTTTAGGGCTGCGGGCAGAACAGGTGGCTCTGGAAATTGCGGCTTATGAGGAGTTGAGAGATTTGTATGCCCTTTTTTCGATACGGGAAAATTTTCCATCGGTCTTGCCGATCGCTTCCACCCGTCCCAAGTCGTCCGATTTTCAGCTCCATCTCGATCAATTGCAGGCCGGTTCGCAGAGCCATCAGCAGGCGGTGAATCGTGCCCGGCAGTTGGATTATTGCGTTTCGCAGCTTTCGGCCATTCATCCGGCCATGGAGCGGTTGGTGCTTTTGCTCACACCGGGGGAGGAGGCGGAAATGGAACGGTTGGTGGGATCGTTGCAGGAAGCGGATTGCGAACCATTTCTCCAAACGCTCCAGCAGGCACGCCGGGCGAGTGCCCACTATTTACGGCTGGTTTACGCGGCTGATTTTGCGTTGACTTCGGCTGTTTTTGCCGGAATGCCTTCCACGGTTTCGACGGAAGAACTGATTCGACGATTGACACTTTAAGAGAAAATTTCCGTAAAATCATGCCCGAACCTGAATTTTATCATCTGGAAATTCCAGAATCAGAAATCTCTTTCACCTTCGTGCGCAGCAGCGGGCCGGGAGGACAGAATGTCAATAAAGTGGCGAGCAAGGCGGTACTCTCCTGGAACCCCGCCACGTCGGTACTTTTGGCAGGAAGGCCGGAGGTGGTGGAGCGTTTGCAGACCCTTTATCCGTCGGCATTTAACAAAAAAGGGGAGATACTTCTGAAGAGTCAACTGACACGTGACGCGATTCGGAATCGGGAAGATTGTCTGGAAAAATTGCGTGCCATGCTCCTGCGAGCTTTTCGGAAGCCGAAACGGCGGATCCGGACGAAGCCGACACGAGGTTCCAACGAACGTCGCTTGCGAAAAAAATCTCAAAATGCGGAGAAAAAAGCGTCCCGGAATTTTCGGCAGGAATTTTGAAATTTTTTGGAAATTTTTCGGAAATTGAAAAATAAGGGGTTGATTTCTCCTCCGCGGGAATGTATAATGAATATCGGTGTAGGATCTGTTCCGGCTTTGGATGGCTCATCCCCTGAGTGAACAGAATCGTGCGTTGAGGAGTTTTGGTCTGTTTTTTCAAGTGAGGTATCCCATGAAAAGAAGTTTCCTGAAGATGTTGTTCTGGGGAATAACAATTGTTAATTTAGCCGGGGGGGGGGGGATAGAGAAACTGTAGCGTTGGAGATAAAGGATTCTGTTACGTATCCAGGCACCTCTCTTACGGATACAACGATCGACGTTCTGGCGAGTGGAACTCTGACGCTGAATAGTAGCTGGGCGATTGGAGATGGGCAACGATTGAATCTTTACGGAACGCTTGTAGCTGGGGTGGAAAAGTCGGCGATTCGGAATGATGGGGGCAGTTCGAGTATCTTTATTGATGGTGGCAAGGTACTGGTCAATCAGACGACGAACATTGTTGGTGGTACGGATTATACCTTTCTTTATTACAGCGGCGGACGGATTGGTTATACGCTCGGAAGTGGTGGTGTAACGTTTGAGGTCAATAATCCGGCTACCATTACCCGCGTTTCGGGAACACTCCAAAATGCCAGTGGTGTTGTGGGAACCGTGACGAAAACGGGAAGCGGGACACTGCAACTGTTGCCTGCCAACAACTATACCGGTGTGACCACCATTCAGGGAGGCGTGGTGGAAATTTTGAGCGGTAACGCAACGAGTGGTTATACCGGCGGATTTGCGATGGAAGGAGGGACGCTGAAAAACAACGCGGCGTACACGATGGCTGTCAACGGGGCGTCGGCGGGAACGAACGTTTTGCTTGGAAATGTCAAGGACCGTACCAACGCCACGGCGAATACTGCCATGACCATTACTGGCAATTCCACCGTATTAAGCCTTGGCAACGCGACGACTGCCGGGAACCTGACGACGACGGGATATGTGCTTGTCGAGAATGGGGGCACGCTGAATATCGTCAACGGTACAAACACGATCCATGGTGTCCGTCCCGCAGTTCAAAAGGACGGGATCCATGTTCTCAACTCCACACTCAACGTTTCCGGTGGGACGACAACGATGGGTTATAATTTCCGGCTTGAGAATGGTACGATGACCATGACGGGAGGAACCGTAACGGTCGGGACGAGCAGTAGTACCAGCGAGGCTTACAATGTCTTTATCGGAGGAAATGGAACAGGAACGGCAACGATTACGGGAGGGACGCTGGATAGCAAACAGAATATCTATGTTGGTTGGTCGGGAGCCGATGATAGCTCTCTGACGCTGGACGGCGGAACGTTAAAAGCGGGCAACTCCGACGGTGGGCTTGTTTTTGGAAACAGTGGCGGGTGCAGCATGGACTTCATCCGTGGCACGGTTGCGGTCAACCGAATGGGAAACCGTATGAATGATACAACGCCAGGAACCATCCAAATTTATGGCAACAACATCACCTGGTCCAACTACGACGGAACGGGGAATATTGCGGCCGTGTCTCTGAACAGCAATTTGACCACTAATCTGGTGGTGGCCTCCGACGGTTTTTCCACGCTTACGGCAGAGAGTATTTATTTTGCGGGTAAAGCCAATGTCTCTTATGCTGGTGGCGCGGGGGTATTTTCGGAATACGACCTGATAAAAGGGACGACGTTTACAGGGTCGGGCACGGTGACAAGTACCGGACTTTTTACCGCGGGAAAAGGGGTGAACGGTATCTCTCTTACTGGCCTGAATTCCCAGCTGGAAGTGGAAAGTACCTTTTCCCGTGACGGTGTTCGATTCTCTTCCACGGAATCTGGCTGGTTCACCACGCCGTACGATATTTCCGATTTGATTTTGAACCTTGATTTGGGAAATTCCAATGCCGATGAATTTCTCGCCTGGCTCAATGGAGAGACCTATTACGACCATGAAGCGACCCTTACAGACGGACAACTTTCCCTCGGCAACCTGACCAGCCTGGTGGCAGGCGAAGCGTTTTTCTGGGATTTCTCCGGGTTCGACGGAATCGTGCGGCTTACCGGACTTTCGGGAACGGTGGATATGCCGGGCGTGCCGGAACCTTCGACGTGGGGACTTCTTTTGGGTGGATGGGTCTTTTTACTGTGGGGTTTCGGAAGGCGATTTCGGAAAAATGGGGGGGAGTAAAATGAAAAAAAGGGGCTTTACATTGGTGGAGTTGCTGGTGGTGATCGCGATTATCGGGATGTTGGTGGGGTTGTTGCTCCCGGCTGTCCAACAGGCACGGGAAGCCGCCCGAACGATGTCGTGTAATAACCAGATGCGGCAGTTGGCTCTGGCCTGTCTGAATTATGAGAGCCAGAGTCGCTCCTATCCGCCCAATGGCTGGAACTGGTACTGGGTGGGAGACCCCGATCGCGGTGGGGCAGGCCAGCCGGGGGGATGGAGCTATACGATCCTCCCTTTCCTCGAGCAGACCGCACTTTTTCAGTTGGGCGCGGATGGTGAGCCGGATCAAGTGACCGATATTCAAAAAAACGGAGCCAGAGAGCGTGGGGAAGTTCCCCTGGCGATTTTTTTATGCCCCAGCCGTCGTGCCACCGCCGCGTACCCGATGGGAAAACATCAGGCAGTGAATTGCGCGACGCTTCAGATCGGTGGCGATTCCGCGGATCTGGTAGTGAAAGGGGATTACGCGGCCAATTCGGGAAGTAAAGGATTTCTGGATACCGGAAGTCCCAGTTCCCTGGCCGATTTTCCCAACGGTGCCCGCCGAGCCGGTGATACCGATACCGCCTATAACGGCCTGATATTTGCACGCAGTACGGTGACGGTGGGAATGGTTCGGGATGGAACGACCAACACGTATTTGTTGGGCGAAAAGTTCCTCTCCCCCGATTTTTATACCACCGGTACCAACGGCGGTGACAACCAGTCGTTCTACATCGGCCAGGATTGTGACAATGACCGATGGACGTACAACGAAAATGGCTATGGCAATATCGCTTATTACCAACCGCGTCAGGATCGACCGGGAGTCGATTACTGCTATAGTTTCGGAAGTTGCCATGCGGGAAGTTTCGGTATGGCCATGGCGGACGGCTCCGTTCAGCGAATCACTTACGACATTGATCAGGAAATACACCGTTATCTGGGCGATCGAGCCGACGCGCAGGCGGTGCGATTGCCGGATTAGTGGTGAATGACGCGAAATTTCAAGCCCTGCCTTGAGGTAGGGTGGAATTCCCCCCTTTTTCAACAAGGAGATTAAAGAAAGATGAAGAAAATCCTGCCGTTTTTATTGTGTTGCTGGATTGGAGTAGGGGTCTACGGACAGACGTATACCGAGGAGGATATTGCCCAACGACATACCCGCCCCTATCCTCTGGCACGTCTGCACCAGGACTGGATGTATCAGGATTACGGCAGTCTGAAGATTGCGGCCTGTTTCACTTCCGAGGAATCGTCGGCGGTGGAAGAAAAAATGGTTCGCAAAGTGCTGGCCGAGCTGAAAGAAGGGGGCGTGGCGACGGAATTGTGGGAAAAACGGCTCGATTCGCTGATTTCGGAGAAAAAACCGGGAAATGAGCCGTCCTGGAAAGAGCTTTACCTGGAAGTCTGCCAGAAACGTCGGGAATTGCGACTGCGGTATTTCCAGAACCAGCCGCGAGATTATATCTATGCCAAACATTTTGTCTTCGGCGACGCTCAGGCGATGTTTGCCATGACCGATCACCTGACCGACGCGATTTTTCGGGAATGTGGCCGGGATTATCGGATGAACTCCCAGTTGTGCCGAATGCGAATCCAGGAAGACGGCACGATTTCCACCGAGGTGATTTACGATTGTCCGACCGGCGTGGTGCGTGACCCCAGTGTTTCGTACGATGGCAAAAAACTGGCCTTTTCCATGCGAAAAACCGACCATAACGGTGGCGACGACTTCCATTTGTACGTCATGGACCTGGCTACGCGGGAAGTCCAACAAATTACTTTCGGAGCGGGAACGGCCGACATGGAACCGGAGTGGCTTCCCGACGGCAATCTGATTTTCACCTCCACACGGTGTGTTGTTTCCGCGCCTTGCTGGTGGTCGAGTGTGTGTAACCTGTACACTTGCGATGGCGAGGGGCGTTACATCCGTCGATTGGGTGTGGATCACGGCCATACCGTTTTTCCGCATGTCACCAACGATGGCCGAATTACCTACACCCGATGGGAATATTCGGATCGTAACGCCGGGTATCTTCATACGCTTTTTGTCATGAACGCGGACGGAACGAATCAGACCGAATTTTACGGCAACAATT
The DNA here is from genome assembly GCA_030527185.1 of Planctomycetia bacterium. Classification (GTDB taxonomy): domain Bacteria; phylum Planctomycetota; class Planctomycetia; order Pirellulales; family Thermoguttaceae; genus RGIG3701. The sequence goes on from JAUNBF010000001.1 coordinate 33,267, forward strand.
CCCAATATCCTGCCGCCGTTCTCCATGCCCGCAGTATTCCCAATTCGACGAAAATGGTCGCCATTGCCGGCGCTCACCACATCGACCAGCGTGGCAAGTTGATTCTGATCGACCGCCGGGAAGGAACGCAGGCAGGGGATGGCGTTTATTTCCTGGCTCCCAAACGACCCATGCCAAATCTGGAAAATACGGGTCATGAGACGACGGGCGGGAATGTGGTGCATGGAACCGAGGGAGAACAGTTCCAGTATCCCTACCCTCTGGATGAAGAAAACTATCTCGTCTGCTACTCGCCGGAAGGGGGAGCGATACGTGGATTGAAAGGGATCCACAATGGAAAACAGGGGGCACCTCCTTTTGGAATTTACTGGATGAAAAGTGACGGAAAACGGGAATTGCTGATTTATGATCCGGTCATTTCCGCCGGACAGCAGGTTGCGTTGATGGCGAGGGAACAGCCTTTCCAAAAAGTCTCCACGGTGGATGAGAAACAGAAAACCGGACTTTTCTACGTGCAAAACGTCTACTTTGGCCCCGGTTTGCAGGGAATCGAGCCGGGAACGGTGAAAAAAATGCGTATCGTGGCTCTCGATTACCGTGTGAAAGGGACGGTGGCGCTGGGACTCCACCCCAATGGCGGGCACCAAACGTCGCCGTGCGCCATCAATAACGGTTGCTACGATATTCGTCACGTCCTGGGAACGGTCGATGTTGAAGAGGACGGAAGCTGCTATTTTGAATGTCCTTCCCGTGTGCCGGTCTTTTTCCAGATGTTGGATGAAAAGGGACGAATGGTGCAGAATATGCGTAGTTGGACGATGGTTTTGCCGGGAGAATCGTTTTCCTGTATCGGTTGTCACGAAGATAAAAACAGCACCTTCATCGACAAAAATCCGATTACGCTGGCACTGAAAAAACCACCCCAGAAAATCCAGCCCTTTTTCGCGCCGGGAGAAGAGCCGGTTCAGGAAATGGAGCGTTTTCTCTCCGATTCGGAAAAAGAGGCCATGGCCTGGCTGGGAACCAGCGCGCCGCAGGGAATGGACGTTCCCAAAGGCTTCAGTTATACCCGTGAAATCCAGCCGATTTGGGACAAACATTGTATCCAGTGCCACGCGGGAGAGAAAAACCCTGAAAAGAAGGACGTTCCCCTGAATCTTCTGGGAGACACCCGATCGTTTACCATGAAGGAGCTTTACGGACGTGCCAAATGGCGCACCTGTATGCGTCCTTACGGAAAAGTCACGCAGGGAAATCCTGGTCGAAATTTCAGTGAGTCGTATCTCGCTCTGACCGATTTTGGTTACAATGCCAAAATTCCCGTCATGCACAGTTCCGCTTCCCAAGACCCGTCGTATCTTTCCTTTTTTGGCGGAAAACCGGAAAACATCCCCGATCCCACCGGCCCGGGCGGCTACGACCGATCGGAATACGATGGAAATGGCATTCTCAACTGGGCACACGCCTGTGGCTCCTGTGGAATGCTCCCTCCCAAAACGTATGGCTCCACCAGCAGCCGCCTGATGGAATACCTGGAACCGTCGCACTACAACGTGCAATTGACGCGGGAGGAAAAGGAACGCATAGCGTGCTGGATTGATCTCAACGTCCCGTATTGTGGCTCCTGGATGGAGGAGAATATCTGGGATCAACTGGAACATGCCCGCGATTCGGGTTTAACTCCGTGGTACGTCTATCGCGACAAAATGCGGCAGATTTACCTCTATTTTGAGGCCAAACGGTTGAAAAATGCCGAAATCGAACTGGAACATCGAAAACGCTACCTCCAACATCGGGAGGAGGGCACCTCGTTTGAACTTTCCGATTTTCCGGTCTATACGTTTGGTGGTCAGGAGGTGCAGAAACAGTTTGTCGCGTGGTACGACCAGTTGCCTCAAACCGTGCCGATTTATGGAATGGCGGCAGGGAAAGATGCTCGTGGCGGAACCAACGTGGCGAATGAGTTCCGAAATCTGGCGAAAAATCCCGATGCTTACGCCTATCATCTCCGTTCGTATCCACGGGTGACATCCAATTCTCACGCAGGCTACCGACCGGAATTTTCACCAATCCATGCCATCGACGGAAATTCTGCCCCGGAAAAATATTGGCGACCGGCACGTCGAACCGACCTTTGGCTGAAAGTGGAACTGGGGCGAAATGTCGAGGTGGAAAAAGTGGTGATTCGACTTCACCTGGCCGAAAATCAGGCAAAAACCTGGCATCGGGCGGTACTTCTCTTTTCCGATGGAAAGAAAATCCCGATCGAACTGAAGAAAACCACCGAGCCACAGGAATTTGCCTTCCCGAAGACGATCTGTTCGTGGGTTCAATTGACCGAACTGGAAGAGACCTTTCCTTTGGGGGACAACGGGATTGTGGAGTGGGAAATCTGGGGGAAAGATTTGCCATAATGAAGGTGTTGCGTGGGGCATAACCAGCAGAATGCCCCACTTCCAACAGAAACCATTACCCATCCCAGAAAAGAGGATACTCAGAAAAGTCCTTTCCCCTGGAACGCAACACTCCGCAGGGGAAGGCTTTCCTTTCGTTTTCTGAAAACTCAAGTGGATGAAATTATAGATAAAACACTCATCGTCAACCTCCAACATTGACCAAAAGGATAAAAACTCCTGAACGACCCTTCCTATCCTCAAAAATCTCTCCTGTTTTTTAGATTATTTTGAAAATTTTTTACATTTGAGGACATCTCCAACAGAAATATATCTCCCAGAAGAAAAAATTTTTACTTTTTTTGGAAAATTTTCCAGTTTTTCCTTGACAGATAGAAAAAGGGATGTTATTATATAATCAGCCAACTGGCCGGACAGTTGGATTTCTAGTTGTCCGTATGGAACCTGGGAAAAACGCCACTTTTGCGCAAAATTCAATGCCTGTTACCCGTTCATTCCTCTGTGGGAGGGGTAGGTTGGGAGTGGTTGGAAAATGAGTATCAACAGTAAAATTTGAGGTATCGTGATGCAAAAAATGTCTCTGGTCGCCTACCACCGTCTTTTGGAACTGATGGGGAATCGGTCTTTGCAAGTGGGAGATTTTATCAGTCACCGCCAACTTGCCACCCGTTTGAATCTGGGGAAACAGTCGATTTCGCAGGCACTGGATGTACTGGAGCAGAAAGGGTTGGTCGAGTCGATTCCGAAAGTGGGAACGCGGATTCGGCCTGTGACGCCGGATGATATTTGGGGCGTGCTGCAATGGCGGGTGGCGGTGGAATGTCGGACGGCGTTTTTGGCCGCGCAGTGGATTTCGCCGGAACAGCGAAAAAAGATGTTGCCTTTGGGACGGGAGTTGGACGAATTGGTCAGGAATCCGCCCGACGAGATGGAAATTACGTATCGTCACGAGAAAGAGAAGGAATTTCACCTTTTTGTGGCGGAATGTGCCCATTGTGAACGGTTGGTGGCCGATTTGCAGAATTTGGATATTTATTTTCTTATGTTGATTTCCAACGATCTGGTACGCGCGTTGCGGAGAAATACCCGACTGGTGCCGCATGAGCAGATTGCGGAGGCGATTTTGGCAGGCGACGCTTCCCGCGCGGCGGAACGAATGCAGCGACATTTGGAGGAGTCGCCGGAAATGGCTGGTTTTACGGAGTGGTATGTTCAGGAACGAAAAAAACTTTCCGGCAGAAGCGATTTCGCAGGAAAAAAAGGAGAGAAAGATGATTTGGGAAGTGAATAACGTCGTTACATTTTTGCCCCCCCCCCCAGCTTACCAGGGTGGGGGTCTAGAATATAACATCAAAAATCTTACGGCAAATTCTTGGACCGGATGGAAGAGGGTCTTTGGTCTCTTGGGGAAATTTCTTTCTTTTGTGATGTTGGGGGTGCTACTCTTTTTTTTCTTTGGAAAAGGGAGTCTTGAGGCTGGGGAAATTTTCGTCGTCAACGAGGACGACAGCCATTTTTACGGTTCTCGCAAGCCGGAAGAGATGAATCGGGAAGGGTTGCTGGCGTGGGTGGATCAGTATGCCGGCACGAAAGTGACCCATCTGTTTCTCTGTCCGAACTGCAAAAACGCGGATTTCGATTCTCAAACGCGGGAAGCGGTCTGGAAACATCTGGATCGGAATCCCAACAGTTTGTGGCCTGCCAACGCCAAGCGTCTGCACGATGCGGGGCTGGATGCGTACGAGGTTTGGATTGCGAGGTGTCGTGAGAAGGGAATTTCACCGTGGATTACAATGCGGATGAACGATGTTCACGCGGTGAATGATGTGGAACATTGGATTCACTCCTCCTTTTGGCGGAACCATCCCGAATACTGGCTTCCGAACCGGGGATTGAACTATGCCCGCAAAGAGGTTTACGAACACAACATATCGTTTGTCCGGGAACTTTTTGAGCGGTACGACATGGATGGAATCGAGTTGGACTGGATGCGGTTTTGTCGTCTTCTGACACCCGGCAAAGAGCAGGAAGAAGCGTTTCTTTTGACGCAATTTGTTGCGGAAACGCGGAAATTGGCGGACGCGTGGGGAAAGAAACGGGGTCATGAAATAAGCGTTTCGGTACGTGTTCCGACACACCCGGATACGGCGGATGCTTTGGGAATCCGGGCCGTGGAATGGGCCAGGAAAGGACTGGTGGACTGGATTGTCCCGGCCCCGGAATGGAGTACGACGGATTTCGATATTCCGGTAGGGTTGTGGAAAGAACGACTGGCGGGAACGGAGGTGAAACTGGTGCCTTGTATTGAGCATAGCATGAAGGCACATCCCCAACGTCCCCGGACGGCCAACGATTTGGCGTCGCTCTACGGCTGGGCGGAAACGATGCGTTTTCGTGGTGCGGATGGCGTGTATCTGTTCAATTGGATGGATTGCTGGACGTTGCCTGTTTCGGTGGCGGATTATGCGCATTTGCTAAAAACGGGTCTGGGAGCGGAGTTTCTGGCGACGCAGGGCAAACGTTATCCGATCACCTACCGGGATACCGTTGCGGGAGGAGTTTCGCGAGGAATCCAGTTGGGCAAACATCAGAACGAGGGAGGGACGTTTACCGTTCCACATGGTGCGGCAACAGGATATGTGGCCGTGATTCTGGGAATAGACGGTGCCAATGGCCGGGCGGCGGAAGTGAGACTTAACGGCGTGTCACCGATTTCGTCTGGCTGGGACAAGCAACCTGCCGAGGGGATTCCGTGCGACGCGACGTGGCGGGCGATTTTCCCTGAAACGGCCTTGAAACCAGGGGACGCAATCGTTACGGTGGTTCCATGTCCTGAAGCGAGCGGAACCATTGACTGGCTGGAAATACGGGTGGAACCATCCGAGGAAGGAGGAGGTGCATGAAGCGAACCGGATTTACTTTGGTGGAGCTTTTGGTCGTGATTGCGATTATCGGGATGCTGGTGGGGCTTCTTTTGCCTGCGGTACAACAGGCACGGGAGGCGGCACGGGTCATGCAGTGCAACAACCATCTGCGGCAACAGGCATTGGCATGTCTGAATTTTGAAAGTGCGAATCGGCGATTTCCGGCAGGAGGTTGGAATTGGGCATGGCTTCCCGATCCCGATCGTGGCTACGGCGTGAATCAGCCGGGCGGATGGCAATGGTTCCTTTTGCCCTATTTGGAACAGGCGGCACTGGCACAACTGGGTTCGGACGGAGACCCGGAAACGGTGACTAAGGAACAACGTGAGGCAATCAAAATTTTGGTAAAAACGCCGATTTCCCTTTTCAATTGTCCTTCCCGGCGGGTACCTTTGGCATATCCGGGGAATCGAAACGTATTCAACGAGGGTTATTCGGATATTACCGAGAAAATCAAGACCGATTACGCGGCCTGTTGGGGAGACCATGGCCGGGGGAACGACTCGGATTTGAGCAACCCGACGACGTACAGTGCCGCCAAAAGTTTGACGGAAAGTCAATGGCGGACGGCGGTCGATTTTACCGGGGTGATTTTTCGCTACAGTACCATTTCCACGGGCGAAATTTTCGATGGATTGTCCAACACGTATCTTGTCGGAGAGAAATATCTCAATGCCAACAATTATACGAATGGTGAGGACGGTTGTGAAAACGCGACGCTCTATCGGGGTTTTGACCAGGAACAGCAGAAAAAAACGGACGTTTTGCCGATGCAGGATCGTGTTGGTTGGGCGGGCAACATCAATTTTGGGAGTTGTCACGCGGGAGCGTGGGGCATGGCGATGTGTGACGGGTCGGTTCATCGAATCACCTACAGTGTGGACCTGGCTGTCCATAAAAATCTGGGTAATCGAAAAGATGGAAATATCGCTTCTGTGCCGCAGTAAGGATATTTTGGAGAATGTTTAACAGAGGAGAAAAATGATGAAACGATGGATTTTGGGATGGATGGTTTGTCTCCTGACAAATTCATTCTTGACAGCAGCGGAATATTCCTGGACTGGAAACACAACGCTGACAGGTTCGGAAGGATACACGGCGGATGACACCATCACACAGACGACGAATGGCATCTATCTCTACTATAATGGGAATACCTCTTATACGATTCCTTCGACGATTTCAGCGCAATACATTCGACCGTCGGTATCGCAGAGTGAACTGATTTTTTCGGGAAAATTTTCGGCCACAACGATGAATATTCAGGCCGCCGATGGGAAAGTCGTCCTTACCGGAACGGCTTCTTTCTCCGGCAGTGAAGCGTTCTGCAACTATGGATGGCTTGTTTTAGGGACAACGCCGACCATGCTGACAGACGCAACGATGAATATCCATGGCGGAGTGATTTCCTCCATGGCAGGCAAGAATATGTCGTTGAATAACGGAAACATGGATATTGGACTTTGGGCCGGGGTCAATAACGCGGCTTTGATTGCGGAAACAGGCTCTACACTCACCATTGGATCTCAAATACACGCCACTCGAGGCGGAACTCCCGAAGGAAAACTTTACATTGGGCAGGCGGAAAATGCGGGAACGGTGATTTTGAGTAATTCCACCAACAGTTATTTTGGTGGAACGTATATTGGTTATCCTGTGGTGGGACGTGGGTTGAAGGTGGATGAAAATCAAGCCGTGGCGACTTCCACCGCACGCCTGCAAATGGGGGCGAGCAATGTTCTGGGAACGGGTGTGGTGGACTTCTATTCGGGAACCAACGCTCCGACCTCTTCGACAGCATTTACGCTGGACATGAACGGTTACTCGGATACCGTCGCCGGTTTGCGGGGTTTTGGGCAGGTACAAAACAGTTCCGGCACGACACCAAGTGCTTTGACGCTGGACGTTCCGACGGGTGGTGCGTACGACTTTTCCGGGACGATTTCGGGTGGGACGATGGGAATTACGTTGACGAAAACAGGGGCGGGGACGCAGACGTTTTCGGGAGCCGGAAATACGAAACTTGACTTGATTGCGGATGGCGGAACAACGATTCTGGCCTCCACCACACGTGATGGGATTGTCAATAATTTGACGATCAACTCCGGCGCGGTGGTGCAATATGCGAAAACAGCCTCCACCAATCAGATTTTGGAAACGGTTACGTTGAATGGCGGTACGCTGGACTTGAATGGAGGGTCGGAAATTGTTACATCCCTCAACCCAAACAGTGGAACGACTCACACTCAGGGAACGGTCCATAACGGCACCTTGACGGTTCGTGGCAAGAATGGTTATGTTTCCATCGGCGGATCAGGAAAAATCGTTTACGAAAGCAGTGACCGAATGGATTTTCGGGTGGCTAATACCTACACGGGTGGAAGTGTATTTAATATAGATAACGAGGCCATTTGGTTGACGGATAATTTGAGTGGTGAGACAGCGACGTTTGATCCCCTCGGAACCGGGCAGGTTCAAATTTCGGCCAATGTACAGTTCAATAATTTAGGGTACGGCGGTCTCATTACGTTGAACAATGATTTTCTGATCGATTCGGGAAAAACGCTGACGTTGAATCAGACGGTGAATAGTGCCTCGAACGGATTCCTCTTCACGAACACGATTTCCGGGAATGGAACGCTGGCAAAAATCGGCTCAACCAACGCGACAACCCAACTTCTCGGTGCGATTTCCCCTGGAACCACCACGAATCCGATTGGAACATTGACGCTGGATGGAGATTTCACGCTGGGTGACGATTGGTCGATGGTGGTGCAACTGGGATTGGATGACGACGGAAACCTGATTCACGACCAGTTGATTTGGGCTGGTGGAGAGGTGGAGGCCATACCGGATGGAGCGATTTTTTTCGATTTTCTGGATGGGTTGCAGCCTGACGACAACATGAAGTGGAACGTCGATTTCCTGACCGGACTGACCGGATGGAGTGAGGGGCTGTACGATTCTCTCCTGAATCCTTCGCAACAGGGACTTTTCCACCTGGCTTACATGGAGGATGGGCTTTATCTGTTGGGAAATGCTCAGGTGCCGGAACCGGCGAGTTGGATTCTGTTGCTGGGAATGCTGGCGGGATGGGGCTGGCTGCGAAAAGGGAGGAAAAGAATGGCTTAACTATACTCCTTCCACTTTGAATTTCAGGAAAACGAAAAGAAAGCCCCTACCTTTGGGAGGGGTACGCCCGATAGGGCGGGGGGTGGGTTGGTAGAATTGCTGCAAGACGTTCTATTGCAATCAATTACAATGGAACGCCCCCATTCCCATTCTATCCCCGCCCTGGCAACTGTCCCCTTTTCGTGGTTAGGGCTTATCGTCTCTCAGGAAAACTCCACTGTTTGTGTCCCATCTTTGCCGATGTAGTGGGTTTCAACGCCGAGTTCTTGCATCCAACGCTGTTCCTTGCGAATCGTCCATGGCCCGGAGTCCGGCCCTTTTCCACGGTCGTTGTTCCAAAGCCACGTCGGCGTGGGCCAGAAACAGATTTTCGGGGCGATGGTTGCGTAAAGTTCACGCGTCGCACCGGATTGACCATGGTGTGCCATCTGCACCGCGTCGGCTCGAAGCATTGCCGTGGGTTGAATTTCCAGCAACTTCTGGCTCCCCTCCTGTCCCAGGTCGCCTAGAAAAAGAAGCGAAAATTGGGGCGTTTCAAACCGGAAGCAGACGTTGGAATTGTTGATGGGATTCCGCTTCGGGTCGAGATGAGGATCGTTCAGGACGGTGACGGTCAAATTTCCATACTGGAATTTCTGGCCTTGAACCGTTTGGACCACCCGCTCCTGGACGGACGAAATTTGTTCGTGAAAAATGTTGATGGTGCGTGTACTTCCCGGTTCGCTGGCAAGAAGCCATTCGGCGGTGGGAAAATGGTAGTAAATTTTCTCGACTTTCGGCAAACGACCACTTTGAATCAACTCACAAAGAGCCAAAACGTGGTCGCCATGGCAGTGCGAAAGGAACCAGCCAGCAATTTTGGGATTCGACTGACCGTGGAGCTTTTCCAGCATCTCCAGAAGATGGTTCGCATCGCCAGCGCAGCCTCCGTCCACGACAAGAAGCTCTCCCGAGGCTGTTTTGACGATGTAAGACATCATCTGGGAATGGGTTTGGTTGGTAAGTTGGCAGACAGTCATCCCGGCAGAAGACTCCTCGGCAAGGAGGATGGCTTGGGGAAAGAGGGACGTTCCCACGACTGCGGAACCGGCTGCGGCAAGAAATTGACGGCGGGTTGATTGCATAAATACTCCCAAATTTTCAAGAAATGGAGGAGGATGCGGATAATGGATCAGTATCCTCCCCGAAATGTTACCCACTCTTCCAATCGTTCTATCGGGAGAGTGCCTCCAACGCCTCCGCCACCTTCGCACGATGCTCATAAATGGGCTGGGGCGAAGTGGAGAATTCGGTCATACTCTGCGTGATTCCTGCGGGCACTTCCAGAAGCGGCGCGTATCGAGCTTTTTCTTCCGGTGTGGCCTTTTTCAGCTTTTCCTGCAAGAGATAGAGCATTTCGTAATCCTCAATCCCTTCCCGCAACAAGGCCAGGCGGATGGAGGGGACGGGAAGGTCGAAATTGGGCGTTTTACTCGGTGTGGCACAGGAGAGCGGCGGGTAATAAAGCCGTCCGTCGCCATTTCCCCAAAAACGTTTGGTGCCTTTGGGAACGGAGTAGCCACTGACATACGACATCGGGTCTTCGTAAGGATTCTGCGGTTGGTTCAGGTCGGGAAACGCGGTGTTGGAAGTCCAGTAGTTGGAAGTCCAGATCAGAATCCCTTTCACGTCGTATTTCCACGTCTGCCAGAGCCAGGTTCGCATTTCGACGGCACTGTGGTCGATGAACTCGGTACAATACGGTGCGTGCGGCCAGCAGCAGACGTACCACCAGAATCGTTCCCCTTTCGCCTTGCAGAGTTTGGCCTCTTCCTCGGAGAAATTGGGCGTCACGGGGCACCAAATATCGACTTTCCCCAAGGCATTTTCCGCAATCGTTTTCACCGACGGCTCTTCCGTGAGCATCGTGGGAAGGTCGGGGGCGTACTTCTTGATCAGATTCATGCCGTCGCGGACAAACTCGTAATCTTTGGCGTCCGGTTCGTCGAACCAGTAAATGTAAGCCAGATCGAGCCACCCTTTTTCACGCAGGTGGGACTCGATTTGCCGTACCATGCTGGAAAACATCGCCTGAAATTCGGGCGTATCTTCGCCATATCCCTGAATGGATGGGCCACTGCGTTCATGGAACGTTCCCCAACCCATACCGGGAAGGCGAAGTTGTATGCCGGTGAAGTGGAATTTTTCCAAAACCCGTTCCATCTCCCGGTCGAATCGCTCAAAGTCGATTTTCGCGTGGGAATTTTCCGGCTTTTCCTTATCCACGACAAACGAGATGGAATACTCATCCATCGGCGTCGGTTTGTAGGGACTGATACGGTAATCACTCATCAGTTGGAAGTAAAGTTCGTTGATTTTTCGCTTGTCCTCTTCCGAAGTGACACCATGATACCACCAGGAGGTTCCTGGACTGAAACCAAACGCGGTTTCAACGTGGTTTCTTTTCGGGAGGTCGAAATTCCAAACTCGCAACTGAATCGGCACCTCTTCCGTTTGCGTTCCTTCCGACGATTGGAATGTCAGACGCATCACCGTCGAATAATCACCGGCAGGCGTTCCCGATGGGATGGAAAACGTAATCCAAAGCGGGAAATTCTGCCCAGCTTCCAACCTGGCAGGAAGCGACAGAGGTGGAAGGGCATCGGGATAAAAATCGTTGACGCCTGTGGAATCGGTGGGATTTTCCACAAAGTGGTAGTAAACCTGGCGCAAATCGATATTTTCCGCAGAAATTTGGTCTCCGGCAGCATTTTTCAAAGGGGTGAATGTGACGGACTGGAGCGTTTCCTGAACATTCGGTCGTCGCACGATCTGAATCGATTCGCGATCGTTACGGGCGGCAAAAAGCTGGCAGAAAGTTCCTTTTTGGGTTGGCGTTCGGCGACGTGGTGTCACTTTCCAAGTCGCTTCGCACCACCAGAGAGAACCGTTGGAATCGTCTCCCGACAGAGCATAACCGAAGTCTTCCCGGTAGTAGTCGGAAACGTAGTAACGGCAGCGAACGGTGGATTGGCACGCTTTTCCTGCCGGATTTTTCCAGTCGATCGTCTTCTCAAAGAACTGTTCGCCAGGAATCGTTTTCGGCAAATCCGCCACTGCCGGGACGGGGAAACCTGGTTCGCCGCGGAGGAGTTCCCAGAAATAGGTATTTCCTTTCTCGGTCAGCGTCTGTGTTCCAGGAGGCACATTTTCGGCATTCTCAGTCTCTTGAGGAGCCAGAAAACCGGTCCATCGCAGGGAGTACAACTGCAAACTCCCTTCATCCGGCTGCGAAAAACGGATCCAGAGCGTCGGAATTCCCTTTTCCCACGCCGGGAGAGCGGTTTCGAGCGAACCGACTCCTTCCAGTTTCCCCAGAAGCGTCCAGTTTTCTCCATCGGGAGAGGTCTCCACCAGCAACGTTCCGCCCGTATGGTACCCGACCGAACATTGGAACGTTCCCCCGAAGAAACGCCCGGAATCACGTTGCGGCGCGTCGAAACGGTACGTCAGCGAACTGTTTTTTCCAAAACACCAACGATGGGTGTTGTACCAGACTCGCACATCGGCCAACGATCGGCTGTAATTTCCCGTCTCGTGACCCCAGCGTGAAACGAACGAATACGTCTTTTCTCCAGGAGCGTAAAATTCGTCCGCGCTCAATCCATTGTCGGCAAAGCCAGGCGTTGCTTCCAATAACTCGACTTCCGCAAACTGGAGCGTTCCGGCAATTCTCCACTGTCCCAAGCGAATGGTCCCTTCGGTACGGTTGTTCGGGATTTGGAAAGTGAGGGAGAAGGTTTTCCATTCATTGGTAATCGGAATGTCGAAATTGGCAAAGTCCATTCCGGTCATTCCCCCTCCCGAACCTGCTGTGCGACGGGCTTTGAAACGCAAAATTCCCACATTTTTATTTTCCCTTATTTTTTCCACCGATACACCAGGCAACATCCAGGCATTGCTGTACGTGCCATCTCCGGTAATTTCCAGCACGGTTCCGGTAACGCCTTCCACAGAGGAAATTTTTCGACCCGCGTGGTTGTTGAGCTTCCAGTCCGAGGCTCCTAAATCAAAACGCTGCACCTCGGCCAGGAGGGAGGTGGGGAGGATGAGCAGAAGGAACGCGGCCATCTGCCAAAGTTGGGGGTGTTTCATGGGAGAACTCCTTGATTTTCCTGAAATTAACAAAAACAACGTTGTGGGGGAGAGATTTCTTTCGTGAATTCCATTCAGGAACATTTTATCATGATTCCGTTTTTCCATTTTTCAGAAAAAAAGAAATCACGGGGAACCTTTCGGGAATCGGAAATCGTGTCTCCGATTATTTTAACGGATGGCGGGGAAAATCACAACCCCCCAAGGTGAAAGAAAGGAAACAATTTTAGAAAATCCCCGTAAGACGCTCGAGAAATGGAAATCAGGACACCTTTCCAGAAATGGCAATATGTGAAATTTTGTTACGGTTATTCCCAACTTTCTATTTTTTGGTATGATAGGAGAAATTGGCGGGCTGATGGATGCGGTTAAAATGGGGTGGAAAAACTCAAGAAGGAGAGAATATGAAGCATATTGATGAAGCTCTGGCGGTGATTGGTTCGGCGTGTTATCTTCCTGGAGCAGATTCTGTGGAGTCGTTCTGGAAAAATCTTGAAACGGAGGTTCATGTTCTGGAGACCATTCCCGAAGAGCGGTTTCGGTCGTCGATTTATCTGGCACCGAAAGCGGGAACGTTGGGGAAAAGCCATGCCCGAATTGCCGGACTGATTGATTTTGAGGCCTTCATGCGGCAAAAAGTCCCTTCTCTTCTGGAGGAATTGCAAAAAAAAGGTGTCCCCGCGGAATCGGTTTCCCAAGATAAAGGAATGCTTCTATGCCTTTACACAGCCATGGAAGCTCTGCGGTCGGCAGGCTGGAATCCATGTGATTTGCCCTCGCGAGAAATTTCGACTTATCTGGGGATTGTCAATTGTACCGACGTTTCGCTATACGATTTACTTTACGACGCTTTTCCCGCCTGTATCGAACGGTTGGGACAGATTCCCGAACTGCGGGACTCGATTCATCGGGGGGAAAAGGCGGGGATTTTTCAAGATTATCGGGAGTCTTTGGAATCGAAACGAAGTCGTCATACCGTAGGAAGGGGGGAAGACTACGATTCCAGCCCTCACCGTGTGGCACGCCACATCCATCAGGTGTTGGGGTTGCGGGGGATGGTGATGGGATTTGACAATGCCTGTTCATCCTCCTTGGTTTCCCTGTCGCTGGCGCAGCACTATTTTCGGGAACACCCGCAAGGATATGCTCTGGTAGGGGGAATCAGCTACTACGTCTATACCGGTTCCATCCATTTTTCCGCCGCACACGCGAATTCTGCCCGTGGTTCCTTTCCCATGGATGACCGTGCGGAAGGATTGGTGCAGGGGGAAGGTTGTGCCTTTTCCCTGGTGCGTCCTTTGCGGCAGGCGTTGGAGGCGGGAGATACGATTTTGGGAATTGTTCGTGGGGTGGGAGTTTCCTCCGATGGAAAAGGAAAAACACTTTGGGCACCCTTGGTGGAAGGGCAGAAACTGGCGATTGAACGTGCTCTGGAAGCCGCGGAAGTGGAGGACGCGGAGGAAATTGACCTGATTGAGGCGCACGCCACCAGTACGCGGTTGGGAGACGCGACCGAATTGAAATCGTTGTGTGAAGTCTTGCGGGAGAAGCGGAAAAGTTCGGCTCCGATTCCGATTACCAGCGTCAAAGCGAACATCGGCCATATTCTGGAAGCGGCGGGAATGGCAAGTTTGATCAAGACTTTGGAAGGACTTCGGCGGGAAGTCCGTCTGCCGCAAACGCATTTTGAACAGCCAAATTCGCAATTTGACTGGGAACATTCGCCTTTTGTGGTACCTCAGGAAAAAATGCCGTGGAAGATTTCTCCGACGCGGGGACGCCAGGCGATTGTGGAAGCGTTCGGTATTGGAGGTTTGAACGCTTCGGTTTTGGTGGAAGGGGCGGAATCCGCGTGTAAATTAGGAGAGAAGATTGCCCGGAAAGGAAAAAAACATGCTCCTATTCCTGTGGCGGTGGTGGGAAAGGGATGCGTTCTTCCGCAGGCATTCGATTGGGAGACGCTGGAAACACTTTGGCGGGAAAATCGTTCGGCACTTTCCGATGTGGCGGCATCACGGGAGGATTGGATGATTTCGGCGGAAACGCAAGCCAAAATGCGTCAGGCCGGGTTGAAAAAAATGGGACTGGTGGAAGGGTATACCTACGATTGGAAACGGCACCATATCCCACCGAAACAGATTGCTCTGGCCAATCCTCTGCAATTCATGATTCTCGGAGCGGTGGATCAGGCCGCTGCGGAAGTCGGATTTTCCGAATCGTTGCGTGAAATGGAAATGTCGAAAAAGAGTGGGAATCGAGAACGGACGGCGGTTGTGGTGGGATGTCGGACAGATTCGGATTTCAACAATGTTTTGGGTGTGGTATTGGCACTGCCGGAGATTCTGGAAGGGATTCGCCAGGAGGGACGAAAAAAAGGCTGGACGGAAGAAGAGGTGGAAACCTTGGTGAAAGAACTGGAAAAGGGATTTTACCAGACGTACACGGCACTGAAGGATGAGACGGGAGGATTCACGATCAGTACGCTGGCGTCGCGGATTTCCAAAACGTATGATTTGAGAGGAGGGGTTTATGCGCTGGATTGTGGGGATGTCTCGTCGCTGGCGGCGTTGTATCAGGGGTATGCGTTGATTCAGTCGGGAGAAGTGGACACCGTTTTTGTGGCGGCGGGATACCGTTCTTTGCGGAAGCATGGATTGGACTGGCTACAGAAACAAAACCTTCAGGCACCGGTTCCGGCGGAAGGGGCGATGGCGGTGGTTCTGAAACGTTACGACTTGGCGAAAGAGGAGGGAAATCGGATTTGGGGGATACTGGATGGAGTGGAGGGACGGATGGTTCCTGAGGTGGCGGAAGGGACGATAAGTCCGGGAGAGGTTTTCCAAACCATACGGCGGGAAATGGAGAAACGAAGTGCCTTGCGTTGGAAAGACCCCCGGTTATCTTCCTGGGAACGAACGCTGGAGCCGGACGCGGAGGAAGGTTATCAAATGGAACGGCTGTTTGGCAATTTGCGGCCACTGCGGGGAATGGTTCACTGGATGGAACAATTATGTGGCGGAAATTCCGAGAAGCCGGAGGTGGGTTGGCTCCAGCAGTGGGATGCGGAAGGGATGTTTTACCGGGTGAGTTGGATGAATGAGGCGGCCTGGCAGGTTTGTCGCAAAGAAGAAAAGGTTGGTTTTCAGAAGGAGGAAAAAAAGTTGCCGCGAACGATGGTTTCAGGAATGTCCCGACAACGGGGAAAAGTGGTTTTTCTGTTTCCAGGGCAGGGGTCTCAGTATCCGGGAATGTTGGGGGATTGGTTGGACTGGCCTTCGCTGCGGGAATTGGTTCAGGAACTGAACGAAGATTTGGTTTTAGGCGGTTTTCCCGACTGCCGAACACTCCTGCAAACGGAAGGCGACCGATTGGGGAAAGACCTGTTCCGAACGCAACTTTCCCTGCTGGTTGCGGATACCTTGCTGGCACGGTACTTACGGGAAAAGGAAATCGTGCCGGAGATGGTTTTGGGGCATTCCTACGGCGAATATCCTGCCCTGGTGGCGGCGGAAATGGGGACATTTGCCCAGGCCGCTTACGTGACACAAAGACGCTGTGAGGTTTTGGAGAGTTATTTGCGGAATTTCTCCCCAAATATCCGTACCGGGATGCTTTCCACGGATGCTTCGGAAGAGAAAATCGCTCGCGTGATTCGGGAAGTGGATTCGCGGGGAGAGGAGGTTTTTATTTCCAATCGAAACAGTTTTCGACAGACGATTCTTTCGGGAGTTTATCCAAAATTATTGGAAGTGGAGAAAATCCTTCGCGCGGAAAAACAGATGACACAGATACTTCCTGTTCCCGCGGCGTTTCATTCTCCGTTATTGCGGGGAATGTGCGAGTCCTTTGAAAAAGCGTTGGAAGGAATCCGATTCCAGTGCCCCAGGTATCCTTTTTTGAGTTCGGTGACAGGTCATTTGGAAGCGGACCCGGAATTGGTTCGTCAGAATCTGATTCTTCAGATGACTCGGCCCGTCGATTTTGTGGCGATGATTCAAAAAGCCTACCGACTGGGTGGACGGCATTTTGTAGAGGTAGGGCCGAAAAAGGTTTTGACAAACTTGGCTCGTCAGATTTTGGCGGAGTATGCCGATGTGACATTCCACGTCCTGGATTCGGGAAAGGCGGAGGAAGAAACGATGGAAAAAGTCTGCCGGGAAATTCGCGACGCGGGTAACGCAAGAAAGGAAAAAGAGGAGAAAACGATGAAGCCTCGGGACGAAATCGTTTTGTCGGGAACCTCTTCGCTGATCATTGGCAAGGTGGGGGGAAGTCCGTATGAAATGGGGTATCAGTATGGTTTGACCAATGCGGAAGAAATTCGGCGAGTCTTACGACGTTATGCGGATATGGCCTTGTCGTATGCGGAAAAATGGTTGCCTTCCATTCCATCGATGGAACCGGAAATGCTGAAAGTTCGTTTTACGGAAGAGGGTTGGGAAGAATTGCGGGGAATGGCTCATGGGGCGAAAGTTTCGTTGGAAATGTTGGTGCGTCATCATGGAAATTTGTTGATGGTGGAAGAAAATCGTCTTCCGGTGATCACACCCTTGACGACAGAAACGACGTTTCCATCCGATGTCCGCCATTCCCCTTCCAGCCAGATGATCAGTGGTTGTGTTCAATTTGCCGGAAGAACGCCGGAGGGAATTTTTCTGCACGGAGGCAACATTGATGTCCCTTTTAAACGTCTTACCCCGGAAACGTTGTCCTGCCATTTGCTCATACGCCGACCGACAGGCAAAATTCCCTACGCTTGCCTCGTGCTGTCAGGAATGTTGGGAAGTTTGGGGGGAATCAACGCGTGTGGATTATGTGTTTCCAGCTGTACGTTACTCGATTATTCCCGAATGGATGGCGGAAAAGTTCGACCGTTCCATGAGATGATTGTGGTGAGAATATTGAGTGAATGTTCCTGTATCACGGAGGCTCTGGAACTTTTGAAAGAGATCGGGGGCGTTCATGGTGGTTGGTCAATGCTTCTCTCAGAAACGACCACGGGAAAATTGACGTTGGTGGAGTATTGCCAGGAAATGATGGAAGTTCGCGAAAATCTCCCCTGGTTGGTGCAGAGTAATCATAGTCAGCTGTTGGTGCGGAAATATCCTCACGGTGGGTTGCCGGTACCGGAACACTCGCGAACGCGAGGGAATCGATTGCGGGATTTGCTAACACATCAGGGTGAAGCCCAGGGATTGGCCTGGGAACCTCGTCAGATTTTTGCTGCTTTGCGTGATACCTGTTCTCCCCAGCGAGAAAAGGAAATTCCAGGAATTTGCCGGACGATTGACATGGTTTTGCGGGCGGATAATGTCTGTTCCTGGATGTACAATGCTCAGTCGCAAACGTTGATGATGGCGTGTACCGAGGATAATCGTCTTGCGGAGGATGATCAGGCTTTGTGGGAGGAAATCTCGCTACGGAAATTGTTTCCTGAATTTTTGTCGCTGAAGAAGGAGTGCGTTTCTGAAAAGCAAATTTCGTATCCAGGTTTCTCAAAATCGTGTTCCATCCCGGAAATTGCCAAACTGGATTACGAAGAGTATGCTCAAAAACGAGAAGCGTATTCGGCAAAGGAAGAAGAGACCGTGCGTTGGGTCGATTGCCTGGTGAGAGGGCCGCAACTGGAGGAATTGCCATCTCCGCGTGAGGGTGGGGTTTTCGTGATTGGCGACGCGATGAATCCGGTGGCCAAAGAGTTGGAAATGTTGTTGGTTGAGCGAGGAAAGAAAGTCTTGCGTTTTTCTCCTACATTTTCGGATGGACGTTGCAAGCAATCCCAGGAAGTGGAAGAGGAAATACGGACGTTGTGGGAAAAAGAACCTTTTTATCAGGTTTTTCTCCTTCCATCCTGGGATACACTGCCTGTCCAGTCCCAGAGACGCCGGGAATATCTGGTGAATGATCTCCTCCCCACCCTTTACCACGCGTTACAGGAAATTTATCGGATTTTACTCCAACAGGATGCGTTGAAAAAATTGGTGCTGGTTCTGGGAACCCGAATGGGAGGGGACTTAGGTTGGAGCGGTCGTACGGAGTTTACCGAAGGAGGGGCACTTCTAGGCTGGATGCGGGGATTGTATGTGGAGAATTGTTCCACGTATGGTATCTATCCTATCACCAAACTGGTCGACTTTGAGGAAAATACTTCGGCGGCGGAAGTGGCGGAGAAATTGTGGCGGGAATCGGGGTATTGGGAAGCGTGGAATATGGTGGGATATACCGAAGGAGAACGATTTTATCAGGCCATTTTGCCGCACGAGGTACCTGCGGAAGAAGCCTGCCCGGAGATGTTGGAATCGGGGGCGGTCTGGCTGGTTCCGGGGGGCGCTCGCGGAATTACCGCCGAGTTGGCGTTGGCATGGGGACGAAAAACCGGGGCAAAACTCCATCTGATCGGTTCCTCTCCTTTCCCGGAAGTGCCGGAAGCGTGGCGGGGATTGGATCAGGCAGGTATTTCCCTGTTGCGACAAAAGGTTTTTCGTCAGTCCCTTCAGGACGGGAAAAAATCTGTCGAAGTCTGGAGCCAAATCGAAAAAATGCTCGAAATAGACCAGAATTTGCGGCAAATGAGTCAGGAAAAGATCGACTGGGAATACCATTGCTGCGACCTTTGTCAACGGGATGAGGTTTTGCGGATGCTGGAAACGATTCTGAAAAAGGAGAAACGTATCGACGGGATTCTCTACGGGGCAGGGTATGAGAAATCGAGCCGTTTTATTCGGAAAAAAAGGGAAGACTGGCACAAAACGGTGATGACCAAAGTGGGTGGTTTGGGGACGTTGCTCGACGCGCTGGAAACACGGCCTCCACGGTGGGTGATCGGCATGGGATCAATTGCGGGACGTTTAGGTTCAAATGGGCAGAGTGATTATGCCATGGCCAATGTTTGGATGGCAAAAATTCTCAATCGTTTTCAGCGAAAAACAGGTTGTCGCGTCTGTACGTTCCATTGGAATCCGTGGGATGAGGTGGGAATGGCTCTTCGTCCCGAATCCAAAATCATGTTCCAGCGAATGGGAGTTTCGTTGATGCCTGTTCAGGAAGGGGTGGAGCATTTTCTTCGGGAGATGGCTCAAGGGCTTCCCTGGCCGGAAGTGATTCCGACGACCTTGCGTTTGGGGAAACTCTATTATCCTCTGGGATTTTTTCCCTTTGAAAAAAAGGAAGAAACGGAAGTTTTGCCGGAAAATTTTTCGACTTCGGCACGCTATGCCCAGTACAATACTTCGCAGGAGGAATTGCCACCTCATGGAAAAAGAGAGCAGAAAGCATTTCGCTGTCGAATTTGCTGGTATCCTCAGCCTTCGTTACCCTCTGCGGACTGTCACTTGTGGAAAGAGTGGCTTTCGGGAAGTGTGTTGATTGTGGGGGAAAATCCGGTCGCCAGGAGATTGGAAGAACGATTGTGCCAGGCGGGAATTCGGGTGAACCGTTTTTCGCTCCAGCCACAGACTGAAGAGGAAATAGAGGAGCGTTTGCGGGAAATCTGGGAACAGGAACCAGTCGCTCATCTGTTTTGGGTGGCGGATGGAGATGTGGAAAAAGAAGGTTGGTGGAAAGGTCGGGAAAAGGGGGAGGAAAATGTGGCATCGCCCAGGTATTCCCCGGAAATGGTGGGGTTTATTCTGATTCGGAATTTGGCTCGGCGGTTGGGAGAAACGTCGCGGCAGAAGCATTTTTCGATAACGGCGGGAACTTTTCTGGGAGGTGTGAGGGAACATCTCTGCCCGGAAGACTGGCGGGGAGGATGGATTTCCGGAATGATGAAAGGGCTTCGAGATGAGTGGCATGTCAAGTCACAACTCTATTTACCTTTTTGTATTGTGGATCACTCTCTCCAAACACCGACAGAAACCGTGGTGGAACATCTGTTGGGAGAAGCGCAACCCAATATCCTGGCGGTCAGGAAAGGGTGGCATTTACAAAAACATCTTCTGGAAGGGAGTACGGAAGGTTGGCAGGGATGGGAATCGTGGAATCCTTTCGATGAGGAGGTGGGATATTCCGAAACGGAGCGTTTTGTACGACGAACAGAACCTCAACCTGTAGAAGAAGTGGCGGAAAAACCTCTGGCGGATACGGAAGGAGTCTGGGTATTGGTTGGTGGAACCGGAGGTGTGGTGGGAACGATGGGTGTCGCATTGGCAAAAATGCTGAAACCACGAAAAATTTATCTGGTGGGGTTCACGCCTTGGGAATCGGTGGAAGCCCGTTTTTTGGAAATGTCGGAAAAGGAGTTGGCGCAATTCCGATTGCAGAAAACGCGAGAGTGCCTGCGTTATCAAAAGAGTCCCATGGCATTTTGGAAGAAATTTTGCAAGGCTCTTTACAAGAATAAACAGATCGAGGCTTTTCGTAAAACGGGTATCGAAGTGGAGTATGCCGTTTGCGATATGCGAAGTCCGCGGGCTGTTCGCGATTGGACGCGAGAATTGGAAGAAAAAGGAGAGCGTGTTACCGGACTTTTTTACGGTGCCGGATGGAACGGTGTGGATGGAGAATTGCGGACAAAGCCCTTGGCGACGGTGGAAAACGTGATGACGACGAAGGTGACAGGATTGGCAACCCTGATGGAGACGTTGGAAAACCATCCCTTGAAATTTGTGATTGCTCTGGGATCGGTCAGTGGACGTTTTGGAGGGAATGGTCAGGTCGATTATACCGCGGCCAATGATACGTTGTCGAAAATCATCCGTTATTGGCGGGGAAAACGACCGGATTGCGCGATGAGTTGCCTGGAGTGGGGACCGTGGGATGAAGTGGGAATGGCGGCCAGTATCGATGTCAAAGGGGCGCTCCTGGCAGCCAAAATGGTCTTCCTGTCGCCTGAAGAGGGAATGGAGCATTTTCTGGAAGAATTTCGACGTGGTTTGCCGGAAGTGGAGGTTTTGTTTTGTCCCTGGAAATATTACAAACGTTTTCAGCCCGACATTCTCTCCATTCCACGGGAAAAAGAGGCCATTCCATCTTGTAAGGAAACCCCGATTTCCGAAATGCGGATTTTGGGTGAAAATGCCGACGCGCGAGCATTGCGACAAAAAATGGAAGGAAAATCGGGAAAGGGATTTTTACCTGTGGTGATGTTGGGACGGGATGAGGATTGGACACGTCCCATGCGAGAAAGCCAACGTCGGTTTCGGCGTGAGAAAATCCACCGATGGACGTTGGATCAGCTTCGATTTTGGAAAAAGGAGGGGATTCGGAAACTCTTTTTGCCTGCGGGAGAAACGCCGGAAAAGGATTTTTGGCAAGATTGGGTTCAGGAGGCGAAAAAAATCATTCCTGAAATAAAAACGGAGGTTTTTTCCTGGAAAGATTCCCCGGAAAAAGTTGCGGAGGCGATTCTGCGTTCCGCTCAGGAGGATAACGACGACGAAATCTCCCGTCCGAATAGCGCGGAGTCCCATACCCCTGTTTTGTTGGAACCGGGTTGGAAATGGGAGGGGGAAAAGCTGGTGACTCAATGTTGTTTGAACCCTCAAAAAGAGGTCTTTTTACAGGATCATCAGTTGCATCAGCGTCCGTTTCTGCCAGTGGTTATGGGGATGGAAATTTTTGCGGAAACCGCTCGTATCGCATCCCGACAGTGGAATTTGGGAATGTATCGGGGATGTCAGCGCTGGAAGATTTTTTCCGGGATGACATTTTACGCTCACCAACCGCACACCCTCACTTGTACGCTGGAAAAAAGGGGGGAAACGGTGCATGGAATGTTGGCTGGGGAGGTGTATCAGCCCAATGGGACATTGCGGAATGCGAGTCGGCCTTTTTATCGGTGTGAATTGTTGTGGGATTCCGCGCCGGAGCTTCCCCATGTGCGGATTCAGGAACCTTGGAAACAGTCCTGGACGTTGGAGTACCCCGCCATGGGAGAACGGGCGATTTATCATGGTCCCTCTTTGCAATGGCTCAAACGGTGCCATTTTTCCGACGCAACGCAACTTGTCGGGGAAATTCGGGTGGGAGAACCTTCTCAAATCGTGGCGAATCGGTTGGGAAGTTCGACCGAAAAGGGACTGGAATGGTGGCCATCGTTGATCGATGCGACGTTGTATGCCTGCGGTGTTTTGAATGCGATCGCTTTTCCAGGAACGATTCTTTTGCCGGATCAGATGGAGCAGGTACGTTGGTATCCTGTTTCGATCGTGCCGGGAGAGATCTGCCAGGTTCATATCCGACGGCAGGGTGTGAAAGAGTGGCCGGGAGGATACCGGCAAGGCATTTTCAATTTGACACTTTACAACACGACAGGAGAAGCGATCTTCCAGATTCAGGAATATCGAGCGACAATTCTGGCATGAAAAAGAATACCAACCATGGAAATATTTGAAAAGGAGTGTAACAGATGTGCTTAAAAGGTCGAGTGGCTTTGGTGACAGGGGGGTCGCGTGGGATTGGACGGGCAACGGCGTTGCGGCTGGCTCAGGAAGGGGCGGATGTGGTGGTCAACTACGTGACATCCCGACAACAGGCCGATTCCATTGCGAAAGAAATTGCCGCTCTGGGACGTCAGGTCTGGGTGGTCAAAGGGGATGTTCGGCAGACGGAAGATATGGAGTCGATGATCGACTACATTACCCATGAAATTGGGCAGTTGGATATTCTCATTTCCAACGCGGCCACAGGAGGATTTCGATCCATGTTGAAGGTTTCCCTCCAACATTTTCGAGCGGCCCTGGAAACGAATGTCTATCCGATGATTCTGTTGGTGCAAAAAGCACTGCCACTTTTGCAACGTTCCGCATGGCGGGGCAAAGTGGTGGGAATTTCCAGCCAGGGCGCCCATCGAGCACTTCCGTGGTATGGGCTGGTGGGAGCTTCCAAGGCGGCCCTGGAAGCGACGGTAAGGCATCTGGCTCTGGAATTTGGAGAGAAGGTTAATTTTAATATCGTTCGAGCCGGATTGGTGGATACCGATTCGGGGCGGATGTTGCCCCACGCGGACATCCTGTTTCAGGAAGCACCGCACCATGCCTGTGTGGGGAATCGATTATTGACGCCCGCGGATGTGGCCAATGCGATTGTATTTCTGGTGGGACCGGAAAGTGACATGATTCAGGGAAGTGTTCTGACGGTGGATGGAGGAGCCGATATTCATCCGTAACATTTCTGAATGGTGGTACCGGGAAGGAAGGCGTTTTATGAAATATCTCGCGTTGACGGGAGCGACAGGATTGTTGGGTTCCTATTTGTTAAAAGAACTGCTGCAACGGGATATTCCTGTTCTGGCACTGGTGCGTGCCAGTCGCAGAGAATCTCCCCGCCAGCGTATGGAAGGGATTTTACGTCGTTTTGAAAATCGGTTGGGACGCCCTTTGCCACGACCGGTGGTGATGGAAATGGATTTGCACAAACCCTTTTCGGGACTGGAAGAATCCCAACGTCAATGGATTCGGCAACATGTCGATACGGTTTTGCACAATGCCGCCAGTCTCGTCTTTCGCAGGGATGAGCAAAACGAGCCATACCGCTCCAATGTGGAGGGAACGAGGCATGTACTCGACTGGTGTCGGGAGGCGGGAATTCGACGTTTTTTTTATGTTTCCACCGCTTACGTTTGTGGACTGCGAGAGGGAAAAATTGCGGAAACGGAACTGGATGAGGGGCAGACGTGGGGAAATGACTACGAAAAGAGTAAAGTGGAGGCGGAAAAACTGGTTCGACAGGCATCGTTTGAGGAGGGTTTGACCGTTTTTCGTCCGGCGATTATTGTGGGAGACCGTTGGGATGGTTATACACCGACGTTTCATGGTTTTTACACTCCCCTGAAAATTTTGCTCCCCTTTCTCGAACCGGGAAAAATCGATTTGCTGCAAGGGCGGATGTTAGCCTCTCTGTTGGGATTCAACCCGGAGGATGGAAAGAACTTTGTTCCGGTGGATTGGGTGGCGAAAGTGATGGTGCAGGTACTCCAGAATCGTGCCTGGCACGGTAAAACCTATCATTTGACCGCGGCGGAACGAGTTTCGATTGCGGAAATGTGCCAGGTTTTTTATGAAGGAATCCAGCGATTTTCACGGCCCTCAACCCAAACCGGGAAAACGCTGCGTACCGATTGGGAGACGCTCTGGCGAATCTTTGTGCAACAGATGGACGTGTACCGTACCTATTGGCGAAACGATCCGGAATTTGACATGACGCATACCCTTTCGATTGCGCGAACCTTTCCGCCTCCCCGGATGACGCGCGAAATTCTCCTGCGGCTGGTGCGGTACGCGATTCGCTCCGGGTGTGGATGGCCACTTCCGCCACCTGTTTCCATGGAGCGGGAAATGGAGACTTTTTGGAAGAAAAACGCGGAAGTGGAGTGGAAAGGTTGGGAACGAGGCGAAGAAGAATCTCCCGAACCATTTTCGTTTGGTCTGCGGATTTCCGGCAAAGGGGGGGGAGATTGGACTTTTTCCACCCGTCGCTGTGGCAAGATTTTCGTCCGGTGGGGATTGCCCGTGGAAGATTCGCCTCTGCTGACGATGAATTCTGCCCTTTTTCACCGTCTGAAAACGTTGCCGCGGGACTATCTTTTTTGGAATACCAGTTGGGAAAGGGATTGTGAGCATCGTAAAAATCAGGCTTTGGCTGTTTTGAGAAACATCGTTGAGGAAAAATGAAAGAACCGATTGCAATTGTAGGAATGGCCTGCCGGCTGCCGGGAGCGGAAAATGTGGAGGCGTTCTGGGAAATGCTGCTGCGTGGAAAGTCCGCCTTGGGAAAAGTGCCACCGGAACGTCTGGACCGGGAACTGTTTTACGATCCCCAGGTGGGAGTACGGAATAAAACCTATACCGATTTGGCAGGATGTATGGAGTATCCTTCCGTGGAGGAAATTCGGGAATGGCTCCCTCCGAACGCGGAAAAGGAGTACGATAAAGTCCCTCTTTGCGTGGCGGGAACCGTACTCCAGGCATGTTGGGATGCCGGTTGGAATCCCAGAGCTTTTCCCATTCGGAATACCGGAGTCTATATGGGAACCACCCGTAGCGGCGAAAAGTCTCAGGAGTTGGGAATCCAACTGGCGATGCCGCAGTTGATGAAGGAATTCCACGCGATGCCGGAGGTTGAACGACTTCTGGATGAGCCACAGAGGAAAGAGATAACCAGAGCGGTCTCCGAAAGAATGAAAAATGGGAGAACGCAACGGGAGGAGGGGTTTTATCCATTCTATTTAAGCTCCGATTTAACGCGGTTGATTGTTCAGATGTTGGGATTGGATGGCCCGCAGATGGTGTTTAATTCCGCGTGTGCGTCGTCGCTCCATTCCGTGGCACAGGCCATGATGGCGCTGCAAACAGGGAGTATCGATGCCGCGATTGCGGGTGGTGCGAGTTATTTCCATTCCGATACCCTCGTTTTGTTTGCCTCTTCCCGTTCCATGTCGTCACGGCGTTCGTGTCCCTTTGATGAGGAGGCGGACGGCTTGATTGTGGGGGAGGGAAATGTCATTTTTCTGCTTCGACGTTTGGAAGATGCACTGCGGAACGGAGAGGATGTCAAGGCCGTTTTAACGGGTGTGGGAATGGCTTCCGATGGCAAAGGGAAAAGTCTGTGGGCACCTCGAAAAGAAGGGCAGGCTGAAGCGATTTGTCGAGCCTGGGAAGGGTTGAATCGTGCGGAAGTCGATGCGATAGAGGGACATGCGACGTCGACCGCATTGGGAGATGCAACGGAATTGGAAACGGTACAGGAGGTCTTTGGCGAGGCTTTGCGGGGACGTAAAATTCCCATTGGATCGACGAAAGGGAACATTGGTCATACGCTGGAATGTGCTGGCGCGGCGGGGATTCTCAAGGCTGTTCTGACATTGCGTCATGAAATCATTCCACCGGTGGCGGGTCTAAAAAAGAAGAATTCCCGCGTGGCGTGGGATACTCACCCCTGTGAAGTCCTGACCGAAGCCAGAGCGTGGCCACGATTCCCGGATCGTCCCCGGCGAATTGGCGTGAATTCCTTTGGCATCGGCGGTCTGAATGCGCACCTGGTGGTTGAGGAATTTCGACCGGAGTTTTGGCGGAAAAAAAGAACCGTCCAAGAGAAACCTTCGACTTTGGAAAAAACGATTGCGGTCGTTGGATGTGGCTGTATCTATCCTCATGCCCATTCTCTGGCTGCTTTTCGGGAATGGCTGAAACAGGAAGGGAGTGGTTTTATGCCCATTCCCGAAAGATATTTCGATTTGGCCGCCATTCTCTCGGAAACGGCACAAAAAACCGGGTATCCTCCGACTCAACCGTGGGGGGCGATCATGGATGGTTATGTTTATGACTGGCGGAAAAACAAGGTTCCTCCGAAACAGGTGGAAAATGCCAGTCCGATTCAGTTCATGATGTTGGATGCCGTAAATGAGGCGTTGGAACAGTCGCGATACACCTTCACCCCCGAACAACGCCGTCGGACAGGAGTCGTGGTGGGGACGGGATTTGGGGGACTGTTTGCCGACCAGATGAATCTGATTCTATGGATTCCCGTATTGGAAAAGTATCTTCGGGAAGAGTTGCGGAAAAAAGGTGTTTCTACGGAGATGGCTGAGAAAATCCTGCGTCGTTATGCCGATACACTCCACCGAAAAATGCCAGCGTTACTGGATGAAACAGGCTCTTTCACTCCCAGTGCCCTGGCGTCGCGGATTACCAAAACGTTGGATTTGCATGGTGGGGCGGTTGCGGTGGATGCGGGAAGTGCCTCTTTCGGAGCCGCGTTGGAATGTGCCATGGATCAGCTTCTCACCGGGATGAACGACACGATGATTTGCGTTTGTGGACAGCAGGATTTCAGCCCTCTGGGAATCGAGTATCAGATGATTTGCGGAGAATGGTCGCAAAACCCCGAAATCTCTCCCTTTGATAATCAATCCAATGGCTTTCTTCCGGGAGAAGGATGTGGCGTGGTCGTTTTGCGGCGCTACGATGTGGCTCGGGAACAGGAAAATCCAATTCAGGCCGTTTTAACCGGTTGGGGGATGGGGAGTGGAGGTTCTCCCCTGGAAAATCTGCAAAGTGCCATGGCTCGTTCTTTGGGAAAAGAGCCGGATTTTCCGAAATTTGTGCAGGCTCCTTTCCATGGTGTGGCTTCGCGGGACGCGATTTTGGCAGAAGGGGTGGCACGTGTGGGAAAAAAGTATCGCAACGAAAAAATAACGCTGGGAACGGTTTCTCACCGAATCGGGTATCAACGTTTTACCTCCGGGATGCCGGAAATGTTGGCGGCTATTCTTCAATTGCAGGAAGAAACGTGGAATCGGTCGTCATTCCTGCAAAATCCGGCAGTTTATTTTCAACGTTGGGAAAACCTTTCCCTGCCGTTGGAGGAACTTTCGATGAAAAAAACGGATCGTGTGATGGTTTGCGGAGGAGAAACGTCCTGCTATGCCGTCCAACTAAAAAGAAAGTAACGAAAAAATGGCAAATGTACTTTTAACCAATCAATATAAGGAGCATTTCATGAAAGCCGATAGAGGTTCCATTTTTCATTTTGACGCAACGGAAGTCCGACGAGGGATGATGAAAAGACGTGCCACTTCCCAGCAACCCTGGGAAGGAGCTTTTTCTCCAAAGAAAACGCGGGGAAAAGAAAAACTGCCATCGACGGAACGAGTGATACCAAACGCTCCCGTTACCGAGTCGCTCTCGAAGGAAAATTTTCCCACACGTGAAGAAATGAAGGTGTATATTACCCATTTCGTGATGGAACAAACGGGGTATCCCGAAGAGATGATTACGCTCGATGCCGATTTGGAAGGGGATTTGGGAATCGACAGTATCAAAAAAGCACAATTGATGGGAGAATTGAACGAAATGTTCTGTTTTGCCGATTGGACTTCCGGCGAGGATGCGGATTTGACGTTGGAGGATTTTCCCACGTTGGGACATATCCTAGACTACATGGAGAAGAAAAAAGGAAAAACGGAAACGAACCTTTCCGTAGCTTCCCAAACCCCTCTCTTCTCCGAGAAGAATGAGGAATCGGGAATTTCAGAACCGTTGGAGAAAACAGGAGATAGAGACTTCTCCACGCCCGAGGAATGGAAAGCCTACATCGTCCATTTTGTGATGGAGCAAACCGGGTATCCCGAAGAGATGATTACGCTCGATGCTGATTTGGAAGGGGATTTGGGAATCGACAGTATCAAAAAAGCACAATTGATGGGGGAATTGAACGAAATGTTCTGTTTTGTCGACTTGGCTTCGGATGAGGATACGGATTTGACGTTGGAGGATTTCCCTACGCTGGGGCATATCCTCAACTACATGGCGAAAAAAAGGGTGCCCAAAACCATTTCCGAGACCGAGATGGCGATTTCTGCCGGGGGCGATTCCTGTAAGGCATCTCCAGACATGGCCTCTCCAACCCTCCCAACTCGTGAGGAATTGCGGGCGTACATTGTCAACTTTGTGATGGAGCAAACCGGGTATCCTGAAGAAATGGTGACGCTCGATGCCGATTTGGAAGGGGATTTGGGAATCGACAGTATCAAAAAAGCACAATTGATGGGAGAATTGAACGAAATGTTCTGTTTTGTCGACTTGGCTTCGGGCGAGGATGCCGATTTGACGTTGGAGGATTTTCCCACGTTGGGGCATATCCTGGATTATATGCTGCGGAAAAAAAAGTGAATTTTTGCCAACAGGGAGAGGGGGGAAGAAGGAGACTTTCAGCCCTCTCTGGCAAGAATCAGAAAAAACGAGGATTTTTGCCGAATTTCCAAAGAAAATGCTCGACCGGAATGATGGATTGCGCTCCATTGGCAAGCGGAAAGACGAATCTGCCAGTGAAGTGGGTGAAAGGCTTCGGAATGCCGGAGCGAATAAGCTTTGTAGGCCGCTTCTTTACCTCCCCAAAAAATTTCCGCAGGAATTTTCGAGGTGTGGAGAGAGAGAAGTTTTCTTTCCTCCGAATGTAGGAAGAGACGTTGCATGGTTTGGGAGAAACTTTCTGGGGAACAAAGATCGCAACCTACGGGAAAATCTTCCTGAAAAGAGACGGCAGCCAGATGTCCGGCGGTGTGGGAGAGGGAAAAGTGGGTAGGATGAGGCTGGTTTTCCACAAAAATACGAGGCGGAATTCCCTGGTTGCGGGAATTGCGAGTACGGACTGTCCATGCGGAAAATCTTTTCCTGACAGTCGGCAAAATCTTTTGACCAAAATCTTCCCACGAACAAGGAGCAGGGGAGTCTTCCTCAATCATTCGTTTGAGGAGGATTCTTCCGCAAATCCACTCCAACCGTCGCGCAGGATGCCGGAGGGTCGATAAAAAGGCCTTTTCTTCTGTCGATAAGAGTCCGTATCCCTCCTTTTCCGCGTTTTTCCAAAGGGGGACGAGCCAAACTCGATCATGGGGTGTCATTTTTTGCTTTCCGGGAAAATTGGATCGTTTTTTGGATTTCCTTTTCATAGCATTCTCGAAAAAGAGAGATTTCCAACGGCGAAAATTTCTGACGATCGACGCAGAGTGAAAAAATCAACTCTTTTTCCACGGTCAAAATTCCTACCGTGACAGGTGTCTGGGGACGCACGGGAGGAGCCCCCACAAAAGTCACCAATTCCAGCCCTCCTCCGAAAAGGTTTCCTTTTTTCTGAAAATGTTCTTCCCTTGCCAGTCGAACACACCGGCCCAGATTCGACAAAACCGTACTGCAATGGCAAAAACGTGGCGAACATAAATATCGCGTCAACTGTGGAAGTCGGCCAAAAAAACGTAAACCTTCCAGAAACATCGCGCCACTGGACCACTCCATGGCAAATTGAATGTGCGACTGGATTTTTTTCAGCAAAAATGGCTCGCGGGAAATTTTGCCACGTGGCAAGTCGAGAAAAATATAGCCCAGAACGTTCGCCATCGGAAGATTTTGATGATGTTCGTTGCGTAAATTGCACGGAATGAGAACCCGATGCCATTTCCCCCGTGGTCGGTAGTCGGGATAGGCGGAACAGCGATTTTCCCATTGTTGCAGTGCCAGAAATAAATCACGTAAAAAGAGGGTGTTCACACTGATATGTTGTTCTTTGGCTGCCTGAGCATAGGCTGGAAACCATTCCCCGGAACTTTTCCACCAGATTTGAGCGGGCGGAAGTTTTTCCGATAACGAATTTTCTCGCGGAAAAAGAGAACCGATAGGAATAGGACGTCGGAAGAGCCATTTGCCCCCTTCCGTCAAATACGCGCGGAGAAGTTGGTGCCATTTCAGGGGAACCGGAAGGGTGATATGCAAATTCTCCCGGTGAGCTATTTGTGTGGCATCTGGAACGGATGGCGAAAACGAGGATTCCGACGCGACTTCTTTTTCATACCACGTCAAAAGCCGCCCCATCCATTGTAAAATACCTACCCCGTCAAAAAGTGCGTGGTGGCCGGTAATCAGAATGGCGGTGGAGTTTCGCCCTTCGGTCACTTCGACGCGAATTCCCGGCTCTTTCGTTAAATCGAAGGTGGGTAACGGAAGTATCCCATCGGTTTGTTGGGTCAGGTCGGCGTCGCTTGCGGTGAAGTGTAAATCAGGCCTGTTTTCCGGTGAAAATTGCCAGTATTTTCCCTTTTTTCCAGAAGTCAGGCGGGTGGCAAACATCGGTTCCGCCTCCATACTTTTTTGGTATGCCTGCTGAAAAAGTGGCCGATTCAGCACCCCTCGAAAGACAAAATACGCGGCGTTGGACATCGGATATTCCGGTTTTTGATCCTCCACCATGTACCTCTCAAAGGGTGTCAATGGCAAAGATTGAGTTTCCTTTCGCATCTTTACTCCTTGCATTTAGGATCGCTCCTGAAAAGTGACGTTTCTGCCAAACGCTTTTCCAACAAAGCATATTATCCACTTTTGGGCAAAAAATGCAAGAAATGGACAGAACTTCCGTAGTTGGAAATCCTGTCCTGGCAAAGGCGATTTACAGATGGGCTAAAGCGGCCACCTCACCGCCGTTACGGGTTGCCATATCGCGATACGGAAGTAATTCCAGAGATTCGGAGAAAAAGGAGACACTTCCATCACCACGCACAAAAACGGCTCCACCGGGATGACCACTGCCGAAAGGTTGGTAATTCATCCGATTTTTCTGATTCATCGGCTGATTGATACGACTTTCCACCACCTTGCAGGAGTAAAAAGGTTGCGTACTGCTTTCCTGCGAGCCGCAAATCCATGCCCTGGCATAGTAGGGATACGCGTTGAGTGAGACGCAATCCCGAATTTTCGGTGCGGGAATCTCTCCCAACATCAGTGTGTTACTCAACCCGTCGGAAACGGTTCCCATCCGAATATCGTCGATGCCCCACGCGAACATCCCGTTATACGGCACGTCCCCGACGACGCACTGCCGAACATGGGTCGTGGGCGTTCTTCCTTCGTCGGCTGTCCGAACGGCACCGGCAATACCGTTGTAGGTAGTCAGGGCACCGAATTCATGATTCGGCTTGGTGGAAAGGGGATTTTCGCCAAAACTGGGGCAGACAAACGCCGGAATGATCGTCGCGGCAATCGGATCGGCTTGATTCAGCAGGGCTACCGCGGCCTGGCCGGTGGCGGTGAAATCGATCTGTTCGTAAAGAGCGGTCTGCTCCATTTGCGGAAGGATGTAGGCAAAAAAGCTAAATCGGCCATCCCCGTTGTTTTGAGCGTCGCTCCCAGGCGGGAGTTTTTCATTGGAAACCGCGGCAAAATTGTGAATGGCCAATCCGATTTGGCGTAAATGGTTGGAACATTGCATACGCCGTGCCGCTTCCCGCGCCTGTTGGACGGCAGGCAGAAGGAGACCCACCAACATCCCGATAATCGCAATCACCACCAGCAATTCCACCAGGGTAAAACCTCGGTTCCGTTTCATAAAACCTCCTTTTTCAGCGTCCCATTTTTCGGGAGCATTTTGTCCAAAAACGTGCAAGGCACCATCCCAACAACAGCAAAAGCCCTGTGGCAGGTTCCGGCACTCCCGTCGCGGAGGTGAAAACCAACAGTTCGTTTCCCTCCACGCGGTAATTCCACGTGTAATCGGCCAGAAAATCGGCGGCCAGAAGGTTCAGCGAATCAAAAATTCCCGTTCCTGTCCAGGTCGCTACCAAATAATCTTTTCCCTCCTCCACCCAAAAATCGTCCTCAGCCGTCAGGAAAAGTTCCGACAGGGTTAAATCGCCAAAAACGTCCATCGGGTCTCGGTCCAGATTCACCTGAACCAGACCGCCCGACTGGAGAAGATCGATCGCATTTTCCCGACTGCCGATCGTTTGAGCCTGAAACGTCCCATTTTCCACCGTCAACGTCAACGGCACGCTACTTTCCGACGAAACCGTGGCAACATTCAACATCCCGGCCAAATAGGTCTCGGAAGTATCGTCATGGTACGTAAATGTCTGGTTTTTCCAGGTGAAATCGTGCGACAAAACCAAATTTTCCACCGAAAGAACAGGACTGTTTCCGCCTGCCAGAGTTCCCGCTGCCAAAACAGCATCGACGCCCGCCACCCGAACGGTATCGAGAGTTTGCGAGGCGGTCAGGAAAGCTCGGGAATTGCCATCCGCCAAGATCAACGTCGCGCCACTCCCCAATGCGTTTTCCGCCGTGGCAAAGAGGTTGGAGTCATACGCCACACTCCATGTCCCGGTAAAGGGGTTGTTGGCACACTGCACCGAAACGGCAGAATCACTGCGGAAATTTTCGCCCGTTCGGCAGGCAATATGAATCGTCCCTTCCCCCTCCACGGTTGCTTCCAGATTCATCTTACGCTGGTTCCCTGTCGAGGAATTTCCACGAATTACCCCTTCCGCTCCTTTTTCGACCACCAGTTTTCCCCGCAATGAAAGCGTTTCTGTTCCACCAATAACCAGGGCACCATTTCCCAAATAGAGCGTCGCGTCGCCCATATTCAAATTCCCTGTCAATCGCATCGTGGCGTAGGTGCTTCCAAAAGAACTTCCATACGTTTCGCACAACGTTCCATCCGGGTTGTAGCCAACATAAAGGGCTTTTCCACCAAAAGTTCCCGCAACATCGATGTAGGAAGTATCTCGTGTCCCATTGACTTCGGTGTAAGTGACGAAATACGACCCGTCAGCGTCATCCCATGCGGTTGTCGTGCCGCCAGTGAGCGAATGCCATGTTGGTGTTCCCGAATCGGTCAAGGTATAATATGTATGTCCCAACGTTTCTGCCGTTCCCGCGTACAGCGTATTTCCCACCACGGCCTTTTGATAATTTTCCAGCCCGGTTCCCAGCGTAACGTTGTCATAACCGGAGGCCGTTCCGGTCGCTCGAAGAATGGAATAAACTTTTCCACTGTCAGCAATCGCTTCGGCAGGGGTGACGGTCAGGGAAGTCACGGCGACATTCCCATCCACATCCAAAAACTGCCCCTGATTCCAGTCCAACGAAAGCGTCCCACCCGCGACGGCATAATTTCCCGTCATGGCAAGTTTTCCCACGGTACCGGCATAACCGCGCAGCGTGCCAACTTTTTGAACCAGGTGGATCGGTTTCCCACTTTCCCCCAGTGTCGCGAAAGCCAGATTGCCGGATTGAGTGCCTTCACCGCCAGCCGTCAGCGTTATTCCTGTGGTGGAGAGGTTTCGGATATTTCGTGCGGAAATCGTTTTGGAAGTTCCTGTTACCGTTCCATAAAAAGAATAATCCTCACACAACGACCAGGTGTCCTTAATCGTGGCGGTGTAGTTGTTCGCAATGGTAAACGTCGTCCCGGTAGCGGTGATGGCAAGGTTTTGCAACGTCTGGCTGGAGAAGAGAACCACTTTCGCTCCTGTCCCCGCCAGTTCCAGACTGGAATCTGCCCCGAGGCCATTGGTGTACTGTCCCAGGGTACTCGACGTTCCGAGATAGAGCCAGCCATTGGAATGGACTTTCCAGGTGCCGGAAAAGGTGTTGTTCGCACGTATGATTTCCACCTGCCCCGCATTCGCTCCATCGGTTCCCGCACTGGTGATGTTCAAAACCGCGTCTTTCCCACCGGAAATGGTTGAGGCCACTCGAAAAGTCAAATGGTCATTGGTTTTGACCGAACGAAATTCTCCATTGGCACCTTCCGCGACAAGGATGTTACCGTTCAATTGGAGTGTTGGACTGTCGGCCGTGGAGGAGGGGGCCAACGCTCCATTCCCCAGATATAACGTTTCGACCGTGGCCAGACTTTCCTGAATCCGAAATCGGGATTTCATGCCAGCGACGGCTCCATAATCCTCCAGAAGGTTGCCCGTAAAAGGATCGTACCCGACATAAAGGGCGCTCCCCGGAAATGTGGCGTTGTTTCCAGGCGGTGTCAGAAGAGCGGTGCCTTGGGAATTGTAAACGTAGAATTTCCCTGAGGGATCGGCGGAAGCTCCTGAAATCGTTCCTCCTGCCGTTGAATGCCAGGTGCCGCCCCAGGAAATGGTACTCCAACCAGAGCTGTTGTCATAGTTCAGATAGTAACTTCCCTCAGCCCAGCCCACTTTCGGCAAAAGTAGTCCCAATCCCAACCCAAAAAAGAGTCCACATGTTAATATAGGCGGGGGGGGGGGTATAGATGACTTTTCATGGTTTTTCTCCTTCCAAAAATACCCGAAATGGCGACACTTCATTCATTATAAATCTGCTATTTCCATTTGTCAATGGTTTTAGCCTGATTTTTTAAAATATTTCCAATTTTTTTTGAAATTTTTTCCAAAAAGAGTTGCAAAATAAATTTTTTGGGTTATAATTAGATTTGGTCATTCATTTTCAGGAACCGTTTTTCAGAAAGGGCAGACATGAAAAAACATCTATTTTACCCCCCCCCCGACTTTAGCTTTTTTAGCTGTTTTCTGGGGTGGGATTCTTCTAACTGCTTCCTCAAGCTGGTCGCAAACGACGATTTCTTCGGGAACAACGGTCCATAGTTCTACGGTCTCTTTTCCTGTGACGGTGGAATCGGGTGGGACATTATCTCTGAACCAGAGCAATGTTGGAACAACTTCCGACAGACTGACGATTTCCGGCACGGGAAATGGACAAACTTCCTCTGGCGTTCCATTCGGCGCGATTTACTCCACCTCCTATCTGGGCATGAACCAGGGAATCTTTGCGGCAACGCACATCGACGGTTCTGCCAGCGTTTTGAGTACCCAGCGTCTCCGTTTTCAGGGAGAAGTCACCGGGGGAATCCTCCATACCTACGCTTCGGCAGGTGAGAATCCTGAAGTTCACGCGGGTTATGCCAGTGCTTTTGCAATCGACCAACTGGTCGTGGAATTGGGAAATTTCACGTTCCACGGTTCGGATGGAACGAACAACAATACCTCGCAGGATCATATCTTTTACGATGGTATTCTGGTGAAAAATGGCGGGTATCTCCGTTTGTGGCACCAGAATCAGTTGAATCTTTATGCGGACGATGCCAAAACGACGCTGGCAACGATCACGCTCGAAAATGGAGCCAGCTTCCTTTCGCAAGGGGACATCCCAAATTCCTTTGCCGGAAATCTGGTGGTGGCAGCGAATGCGACGGGATATATCAATTTTATTAGACAGCTCACGATGACGGCTGGAACAATTTCAGGAGCGTTCCAGAAAGAAGGTACGGCGGAGCTGACTTTGGGAAAGGATGTTTCGTGGGTGGGAAGCCTGACGATTGTTAATGGAACGGTTCGATTTCAATCCGGTTCGACATTTTCTGGAACAATTCAGACGAGAACCACGGAAACTACGGCGGGTGTTCTGGCACTGGAGCAGGGGAGTAGCGTCACACTGACCGAGAACAGCACGATTTATCGCATGGGAGCGTTTTCAGGAGCCATGACGGTGGCGGCTGGAAAAACAGTGACACTCTCCGGGGTGAGTACCACGAATACGGCCGATCCAGGAACCTTGACGCTTCAAAGCGGTTCGATATTGGCCATTCCAAACAGTACCGCGACAACGCTCAATGCCAATCTTGCCTTGGCGGGAAACGCGACGCTCAACGCGGGGAACGGTTCCCAACTCACGACCGAAGATGTCTCTGGGAATTATACGCTGACGATTAGCAACAACGGACAGCCCGCGACGTCCTGGTCGGTGGGAGATGTGAATCTGGAAAAATTGCAGATGGTGAATTCGATTGCGGTGACGGCCGATTCGGTTGCCGCGTCGGTGGTTTTCTACAATTCGCATTCGCTGACGATTCGTGAAAATGGCTCACTTTTGCTCGGAAGCGATGGAATACAAAAAGTAGGAACCAATGTTGCTGGAACCTGTAACGTGATTCTGGGGAATGGTACGACGGTCGGATTAAAATCGGGCGTTTCGACAGCCACCGTCCAAAATATGGATATTAAAGGAACGACGGATGCCATTTTTACGCAGCTTTCGGGAGCGGCGACGTTTGATTTGAACGACGGGGAAACGCTCTACTGGAAGAGCCAGATTTCCGGTGGCGGTTCGTTGACCAAAACAGGTGCGGGAACGTTGTCGTTGAGTGGCCGCCAAAATTCTCTCTCGCAGATGACGCTTTCCGAAGGGAGGACGGTTTTGGCAGGTGATTACACGTTGACCAACGGTTTGACGCTGGCGGAATCGGCTATTCTGGAAGCGGATGGCGTGGTCGACATGACAGGAAATTTTGCGGTTGATGGCCGTTTGGAAATGACGCTCAACGTCGACGGTGGAGATTTGTGGAATGTGGATGGCGACGTCTCGTTTGGGGACGACTCCAGCCTGTTCATCGATCTGACGGGCGAGGTATTCAGCGGTGGTTTCTATCCCTTTTTAGAGACGGACGGAGCGATCACCGGTTGGGAAAATCTTTCCGTTGATTTTTCGCAACAGGCAGCTTATTATTTGCTGCCGGAGATATATGCGGTGAATGGTTCGCTGGGATTTCGGGTCGATTCGGCCGCTGTGCCGGAACCGTCCACGGGAGTGTTGTTCCTCCTGTTCGTTGCCGCAGGAGGTTGGTATTTCCGTTCCAGGCGTGGTTAAAATATCCTCAACGATAAACAGGAACAGGCGAAATCATGCGACGTGGCTTTACACTGGTGGAACTTTTGGTGGTGATTGCGATTATCGGCATGTTGGTGGGGTTGTTGTTGCCTGCCGTCCAACAGGCACGGGAAGCGGCACGTCGAATGCAGTGCCAGAACCACATCCGCCAGATTGCCCTGGCATGTCATTCGTATGAGGCGGTTCGTAACGGTTATTTTCCCCCTGGGGTGGACGACACGATTTATTTCGGGGATGGCCGCAAGGGGGATGGAAGTTACGGACTGTTTACCTATATTTTGCCGTATGTGGAGCAAAACGCGCTCTATCAAAGGATCGACTTTGAGCAGAGTGCGTGGTACTACCAACAGACCACCCGAGACCCGACGTTCATGCAGACGTTGATTCCGGTCTATCTCTGCCCAAGCTATTCAGAATTGAAAATCGGCACGGTGGCGGGAAATTTTTATGGTGCCATTAGCACGTATGCCGGATGTGCCGGAGTGCGTCGGACTTCGGAAGATGAGAATGGAAAAGCGTCGAATGACCCCAATACCTACGCTCCCACCACGCAGTTGACGACGCAGGGAGAAGGAAATATCGCCCAAAACGGAATGTTCGTGTGGGGCGAACCGGTGGCTTCCAGTACCGTGCGGGATGGCTTGAGCAACACGTTGTTCATTCTGGAAACGACACCTGCGAAAATCCTTGATCTGCCTGGCTATCGGTGGAATCGTACGGGAGGTTCCAATGGCCTCCTTTTGACACGGAATTGGCTTCTGGGAGCCAACCGTCATGGAGGT
Organism: Planctomycetia bacterium; assembly: GCA_030527185.1. GTDB lineage: Bacteria > Planctomycetota > Planctomycetia > Pirellulales > Thermoguttaceae > RGIG3701. The sequence goes on from JAUNBF010000001.1 coordinate 71,582, forward strand.
GCGTTTTACGATGCTCGAATGCTCCAAGAACGGCTCAACGGAGTTCCCTCGAAGAATCTTGGCGGAGCACCTTTCAACGACCAGCCAGTCGGGAGTGAGCATCCCGGAGGTGCCAATTTCGCACGAGGGGATGGAAGTGTGTTGTTTCTTTCCGAGTCGGTGGATTTCTATCTCTATCGCAATCTGGGAACCCGCAATGGTGGCGAAGTGCTCCTGGAAATGGATTTTTTTCATTAAATAATCCCTACTTTTAAGAGAGTGGGGTGGGAAAAGACTTGACACGGCGGGGAAAGTCGTATAAAATTGATTCTTATATGGTCTCAGGTCTTTCTAATCTTCTTTTGGGGATAACGATGATGAAAAAACATGGTTTTACATTGGTGGAACTATTGGTGGTCATTGCCATTATCGGGATGCTGGTGGGACTGTTGCTGCCCGCGGTGCAGATGGCGCGGGAAGCGGCAAGGACCATGCAGTGCAGCAATCACCAGAAACAGTTGGGCGTGGCAGTGCATACGTATATTTCGGCCAACAATGAAAAATTCCCGTTTGGTTCCATGCCGAATAAAAATGGAAAGAGTGCTGGAGACGATGCCTTTGGAATTTTCACGCTTCTGCTCCCCTACATTGAACAGGGGACGTTGTACGAAGAGATTTCGGAAGGTACCGACAATTTTGCGGAAGGTTCGCAATATTCTTACTGGACTTTTGCCAATAATACCACTGCCGGGAAGGTGGTTCGGGATACGCTGATCGATACGTATGTCTGTCCGAGTTGGCCGGATGAATTCATTGTCACCACGGAAAATGGCTATCCTGGAGCGTTGAGTCTCTATCAGGGAGTTGGCGGGGCGGTTCGTAACAACAGTGAGTACGACAAAAAAGAGGATGATTCTGGCTATTACGAAAAAACCTCCACCTGGTGTCGGACTTCGGGGTATGGAAACCTGCCCCGGAATGGAATTTTTGAATATGGGAAAAGTGTCCGAATCGGTGCGGTATCGGATGGAATGAGTAATACGTTCATGTTTGCCGAATTCGTTCAGCGAGACCATACGGGAACGGAAGGGAACGCGAAGTTTCCGGGGAACGTCCGTCCCTGGATTTACGGTGGTTGGGATGGTGCGTCGTATCCGTACAAAGTGATTACGGACTACAGTCAGCTCAATTCCAAGGTCACTCGCAATGATGGCGGAAATTACAAGTTCAACTACCTTCCTTTCGGCAGCCACCATACCGGCGGAGCCAATTTTGGTCGGGCGGATGGAAGTGTCGCTTTTGTTTCCGATCGGATTGACATGAAAGTCTATAAAAATCTCGCAACCCGTAATGGCGGAGAATCCAACGTCGAGATTGAAGATTAACGTTGGCCTGATTTCTTTTACCCCCCTGCTTTTTTGTGGGGGGGAACTTCTCTTCGTGCTGGAACCCATCCATTTCCCACCCTTGGGGAGAGATTGGGAAGTGGTAAGTCTGTTTTTAGTGTGGAAATACCCCCATCTGTCTGCCAGCAGCCCCCGGTGAAAGAGGGAAATTGAGAGGCACAGGAAGTGGCGTACACAAAAAAACGAACGGGAGACAATTCCCCCGTCCGTTGGATAAAAGGATACCGAGAACTCAGCCAGCTTTAGGCAAGCAGAGCTTCCAGTTTTTCTTCCATCATTTCTTCCAAAACCGCGTCGATTGCCCGGGTACGAATCTGGGCTGTTTCGGTAGCATTATCTTTACCATTGTCGGAAAGAGCATTTTCATCCTTTTCCACCGGCAGTTCTCCACGGATAATCTTCACGAAATTCTCGTGATATACCACCTTCTTGTCGCCGTAGAAACTCTTGCCATCGTTGACCAGTGCCATCCAGGCTCGGTCGCCCAGAGTGGCTTCACCAAGTCCATCGAAGTTGGCGTAACTGTTTGTCTTGCCGATTTCCTTATCGAACTCAGTATTGTCACCACCATCGAAATCAATGATACCATTGTCATCCAAGTCACCGGGAATGGCATAAATGTCCGTTCCGAGGTTCTCTTGGTTGAACACAAACGCATCCTCGACAAAGGTTTTGTTCCAATCGACCAAGTTCTCATTTTGCGGAGTCAAGAGCAGTCGGCCTACGAGCGTGACACCTTCAGGATTCTGGAAACCTTGCGTTGCGGTAAGTGTGCCAGAGCCATTTTCCAAAATTTCTGCGAAAATTCCTTCCAGGAAATAGTCGGTTTTGACGGTATAACCACCATTCACACCATCCACAGCTTCGATGAGAATCGTGAGACTGCGTCCGGGAATCAAGCCGGAAAGGTCTTCCGACCAGATTTCGAGATAGACATCCATCCATTCATCGACCCACTCTTCCGATTCTGGAATCGAGGTTGTTCCTTCGGGAGATGGTTCACGACGAATGACACCGACCAGGTTGACATCGGTGGTAATGCTGGCTTCGGCGGACGGCAGGGAATCGGTGTAGGAAACATCATCACCCAGTGCGGTTACGCGGAAAGTGTAAACCCCTTTCAATTCCTCTTTGGAACTCCAACTGGTACCAACTTCCTCAGAAACGGTTTCCCAATCGCCATCGCCCGTTTTCCATTCCAACAGATAACCACTGGCATTCTCAATGGCGTTCCAGTTGACTACAATTCCATCAGCCACGTTATCGTAGGTAAACGTGATTTGAGGAGCCGCCAGTTGAGCTTTTTCCGTGGTTTCTGCCAGTGTGGCCGCGGTGGAATTGGTGAAAAACTCTTGTTCGGGATCGGCATTGGCGACGACCTGGAAATTAACGGTAGTACCGGGTTGCGTTTCGTAGGTGTAGGTGGTTTCTGTACCTGTCCAGACTTCCGTTGGCTCGCCGTTTTCATTTACCACGAAAACGGTATAGCTGACCGCATTTTCAACCGATTCCCAGTTCAGTGTGATCGATTCGGAACCATTGACGGTACCGTCCAGGGTAGGTGTGGGCAGTGCGGTGGCCTCTTTTGTCGTTACCGTTTTTGTATCCGAAGCCAAAGAATCGACAAACTCGCCATCCGCAGCCGCAAGGGCGGTGACGCGAATTTCGTAAGTTTTGCTGGACTCCAGATTTTCCAGTAAGTGAGTCACAGAATTCGACAGTGTTTGCGTTACTACAACCTGTGACCAATTTTCGGTTTCCGCAATACGATATTCCAGCAAATAACTTTCCGCATTGTCAATCGGCATCCAGGCCACATCCACTTTGCGGATTCCAGTGAGCGTGACGAACGGTTCAGGAGTTGCCAAAACGCCTTTCGTGGCCACCGTTACGGTATTCCACGGCGAATCGACCGACGTGTCTGTAATTCCCTCCGCCATCACACGGATGTTATACTGCGTGGCGGGAGTTGCGTCGGAAATCGTGAAGATGTTTCCTGCCAGCGTGGCCGTTTCCCATGTTGTTTCGCCAACTTTTTGGTATTCCACCACGAAACTGGTCACATTTTCCATCGGCGTAATCGTACCGGAAATATCCGTATCTGTCCGTTTTACGATTTCCCATTCAGGAGCCTGAAGTTGAATCCAGGTTTTGACGGTCTTTGTCGTAGCTTTGGAAGAGACGCTGGCTCCCTCGACACCATTGGCAACGACGGTGATGGTGTAGCTTGTATCGGGTGTGAGGTTTTCAAACGTGTGAGAAAGCGTATCCGCACTCACCTCTTGCGAAATCGGTTCCGAATCTTCTCCTTGAATGATGAGTGTGTAGCCGCCCGCATTGTCAATCTTATCCCACGAAATTTCAATGGTTTGCGTTCCCGTAACCGTTGCGGCCAAGCCAACAGACAGAAGTTGTTCGAGCGTTCCACTGTCGACGACCGTACTCCAAACAGAATTTGCCGATTCATTTGCCTGTCCCAAAGCACGTACCTTGAACCAGATGGCTTGAGTTTCGGGGATGTCCACCCCTTCCGTAAACGTGGCGGTCAGCGTTTCTGAATTATATCCCAAATCCTCCCATTCGCCATTTTCCGACAGTTTGTATTGCACTTCATAACCGCTGGAATTGGGTACTGCGTCCCAGGAAATGGAAACGGAGTTGGTCGTCCGTTCTCCCAGCGTGACGACCGGAGCGGAAAGCTGTATCCATGTTCGTTCTTCAGCCGTTCCCGCATCGGAGGGGGTGAACTCTTCACTGCCCGTTTCGGGATTGGCAACTACGGTAAATACATAAAACGTATCCTGTGTCAAACCACTGATATTCCATTGTGTTGGGATTTCCGTATCCCGTTCAATGGTGACATTGGCAGGTGTTTCTGAACCTTTCACAAAACACTCAACGGTATAGGCGGCGGCACCATCGATCAAAGTCTCTATTGTCAGCGTGACGGTCGTCGGACTGGTGGCGGTTGCCGAAACTACTGGGGTGGCCAGTTGTTGCATCGTCGTCAGTGTAACCGTATTCGACCAGTCAGAATCCAGAACGGAGTCTTGACCAAGAACTTTGATCTGGAAATCGTATGTCACACCTTCCGGCAATTGATTTAACGTGAATGAGGTCGTTTTCCCCAGAGAAACGGAGTCCCAGTTATCCGAGTCCGTGGCTTTGTATCGCAATGTATAACCTTTGAAGGTATCCAATGTCTGGGAATCACCGTTCCAAGTGACCGTCAACGAATCATCGGTACATTTTCCTGGTTCCAGTGCAATGTCACCTAACTGGGAAGGTGTTGTGATGGTGGTTGTGGCATACCCCGATTCCTTATATTCCTCGGAACCATTGGCTTTCAGGCGAAATTCATAGGATGTGCCCAATTCCAGTACAATATCCCGATAGGAATTATAATTCGTAAGTTCGTTATAATTGCTGGAGCCGAGCGAAAGCGGTATCCAATCTGTTCCTTCCTCTTTGACGCGATATTCCAGCGTATAACCATTGGCATTGGGAACGTGGAGCCAACTGACATCTGCCGTTTGGGGAGAAATAAGAAGGTACGTGACTTCCATTTCAGGGGTAGCTAATTGAATCTGTGTTTTGGCGGTGGCGGAAGCCCAATTGGAATTGTAGTAATCGAGATTGTCGCCAAGTGCCATGACTTCAAAGGTGACGGACGTTCCTTCCGCAAGGCCATCTACCGTGAAGGTGTAACCACCTTCGCCAAGCGAGGGCATACCTTCTTCGGAAACGGTTGTCCAATTTTCGGAATCGCCGATTTTGTAGTGTAATTGATAACCGCTAGCACCTTCCACTGGTTGCCAGGTGACGACGACTTCCGAGAGCGAGTTTTCGCCATACGTCGCACTCACTTCCGGGGCGGCCAGAGCAACGGCTTGCGACTCAATGGCACCGATTTCCACCGTGCCGTGGTTGATTCGGTCGTTGCCGAGGGCATCTTTTTCAATGCCAGCTACCAGTTCATTGTTTCCAGCATTGACAATGGTCGAATCGAGATACATACGGTAATCGTAGTCCGTGAATATTCCGGTGGAAGCATCGTATGCAGGGAAAATTTCTTCCAGTTCGGCCAAATCTTTCACGAAAAGGTTGTTTCCGCAATCGACCACCACTCCACGTTCGGGAAGGATGTAACCGCCGTTGCCATCGAAACGCCCTTCTTTGCCTTCAAATTCTTTGAGATTGTTGCCGATGTAAAGAATGCTGTTGGAGACGTTGACATTGACCAACTGCGTACTTCCACGTTCGGCATAAACTTCGTCCAGAAGCGTTCCGTTGACGATGTTGAAGGTGGAAATGCCAGTCAGGAGGCTGTAAACGTGCGTTTCACTATCCACCAAATCGGCAAACAGTTCGTCCGCTTCCACCGTGGCCTGATTGTTGTAAATCAGAGCGTTGTAGAGCGTGATTTCGTTGGAAACTCCACTTTCCACAAATGTATTATCCCAAATTCCCGCAAATACGGCCATCAAATCTCCACTGTCCGTTTTGGCGGTCAGATGGTTTTCCGTAATGATCAGTCCATCCGCACGAAGCGACACACCCAGACCGTTGGCAATGGCACTGAAATTGAGGAAATTGTCCTGATATTCAGACGTTGCGCTAATCTCATTTTGAGCAAATGCCACGGACTGAAGCTCCAGCGTATTGCTGTTGCGAATGAAGGAGGAACCGTTGAAGTAAAAATCAGAATCGTAGTAGGAGTCCACTTCCCAATTCATCGTAATTTCGTGAAAATCACTGTTCGTTATCTCCAGCGTTCCCCAGTTGTCCACCAGGACGTTGACCCCTTCATAATCCCCGGTAAAGAGCGAGTCGGCAATCGTCATGGACTCGTAGTTTTCTACCGTGGTTCCGTCGAAAGTCACCTCTCTCAGCTCCACCATTCCATCATTATCCACGAACAATCCCTGCAACGTTACCCCGGAAATGGTCATTTCCGACTCCGAAGTAAGGATGAAACCATAGAAATTATCTCCATCGTCAATCGTTACTTCGCCGGAAATAGTAATGCCTTTGTCAATTGTCAACATCCCTGTCAGCGTGATCGTATCCACTTCGTCGGCAAAGAGAATCGTTTGCCCTTCTTCCGCAAGTTCAATCGCTTCCCGCAGAGAGGTCGTGTCGTCATCATTGATTGCGTCGTCTTCCGCCGTGACCCAAATCACGTTTTGGACGGTGGGAGTCTCGAATTCAGGGTTGCTTTCCTGAAGTTTACTGAAATCAATGCTGTTTTCAGAAGCCAGAATGGTGACTTCTTTCATGCTATTCGCCAATTCGGAGTTCGCAATCTCTATTTTGCCGATTCCTTCTGCCAGAAGAATCTTTTTCCCCGTTTGTTTGGCCAGAACAATCGCTTCTCGCAGAGACGTTTTGCCGTCTGCGGCATCGGTGGTATCGTCTGCGGTATCGACAATGATGAATTGCTCTTTAAGCAACTTCCCTTTGCCGGTCGGAGTCGTCAGACTGTCGGCAATATTTTGTTTCTCCGCCGGGCTGTTGTCGAGTGTATCCGCCGAGAAGAGTGCGGGAACGGCATCCTCTTCCGTATTTTCGGTAGACCAAGTGTTTACCGAGAGCAAATTTCTCTGTTCCAGTGATTCCAGTCGCAGGTTGCGTGAGCAAGACAAACGATAGGTGTTTCGTTTCTGATTGAATGTTCCTCTGAATGACATCGGTTTCCTCCATGATGATGATGTTAAAAAATTACTATCGTTGAGGGAGTATAGTTGACTTTTGAAAACAAGGCAACGTCAATCTTGAATCTTTTTTGAGAAAAAACAGGGATTTTTTCAAAAAAACAGATTTTGTGGTGTAAAACGCAAAAAATGCAAAATTTAGGTTGCTTCGTTAGAGCTTTTCTAAAAACGATACTCCTTCCAAATTGGGATTCCCTTAAAACAATAGGCCTTGACATCTTTTCAGACGTAGCCTTCATGACCACCTCCTACCGAGAGGGGCGAACGACACGAGGCACTGCCAGGCAGCACCAACACCCAAACAACTCCGACGGACGGAATTTCTTCATTAGATTCTCCTTGAAACAAATCTTAACCGGATGAAATGACATGACTTGGAGCCAAAAACTCCAGAGGTCGACAACAAACAAAAGAAAACCTCTCCCAATGGGATGGGCTTTATGGGGTGATTCTGAAAAACTTAAGTAGATGGAGTATATAAGAGTATAGAAAGACAGAATTTTGGCTTGACGAAAATATTCCTGCCGAATATTGAGAAATAATAGGCTGTCTAATCTGCCCTCCCCCCGTATTTTAACACGGAAGGGTGAAAATAAATTGCAAAATTCATAACAAACTCCTCTGGATAAATCATCATTATTGTACCAGGACAACAATCAATTGTCAATAGGAATTTTAAAATTTTTATTTGTCATTCGTTCATCATGGGGTAATCCCAATTTCATGTATCCGCTCGTTGCGTCCGCATGTACCACAGAGGAGGGACGGGAATGGAATTTTCCGCATTTTCTTGAGGATAGGACGTTTCCGCCTGAAGATCCCACGTGCGCATTTCCTCACACCGAAGGTGATTGGTGCGATCGAGATGAAGCGGCGTGACGACGATCTGGTTTTGCCGCAAAACGTTCATGTCGGTCAGGCATTCCGGGCGTCGCGGGCGTGGATTCGGCACGAACCAGTAATAACGCCTGCCAAACGTGTCCATCCGGGATTCCAACTGCGTGCCATAGGGAGTGGTGTCCATCGGTGCGATGAAAATCGGCGGATTTTCCACCTCCAACGATTCGGTCGGCATATTAATATTGTATATGTCGGCGACGGGATTGCCGCAAACATCGAAACCGGAAGGATTTTCCGCGATTTTGGCCAAAATCTGAACGATCAGGTTTTTCGCAATCGTGGCCGCGCGGGCAAAATGGGGATTGGGCGTATCTTCCACCGAAAGTGCAAACGAAGGAATCCCGAAAACACCACCGTCGAAAGCGGCTCCCAGCGTCCCGGAGTAGAGAATGTTCGTCCCGCAGTTCTGTCCCCAGTTGATCCCGCTGACAATCAGGTCTGGTTTTTGCGGACAAATGGCGTTGACACCGATTTTCACGCAGTCGGCTGGCGACCCTTCCACTCCCCAGCCCCAACGCTGGTCGTCGATGAAAACGTCCTTGACGATCAACGGGGTACGGAATGTCAACGATTGACTGACGCCACTTTGTTCGACCGCCGGAGCTACGACGTAAACCTCGCCCAGCGTCTCCAATTCGTGACGAATAGCCGCCAGACCGGGGGAAAAAATACCGTCGTCGTTGGTCAACAGGATTCGCATAAGTCACTCCTGAAATGAGGAACCGGATGAAATGGAGACACCATACTGAAAACATATCCCCTGATTATACCATTTCTAAAGATTTTTTCCAGTGACGGCGGCAAATTTTTCAAATTCCCCAACCTTTTACACGATCCATTTTCCAATCCCAGGAATTTTTCGCAGACAAAGCGTGGCGGTAAGACTACAGCCAAAAATCACCACGGCCAGGAACGGAATCCAATACCATGGGTTGGAAAGTTCTTCCGGTAATTCCCAGCAAACCAAGAAGACGAAAAAAGAATATATGCACAAGGTAAATCCCAAATACCTGCGTGGCAAGAAAAGAGAGAATCTTCTGAATGGATTCGGGAAATGGGATTGGGGAGACCCGTTTTGAGAAAAAGGTAAAAATTGCAACAGAAACCAGCACCACATTGAAAGAAGATTCCCTGTGGAACATGGCGGTTCCATGCCCTGCCGCAATCGAACTGTACCACGTCCCGCAAAAGGTTACGGCCAGTCCTGCCATTCCCATCATATAAAGGAGCAAATATCCACCTTCTTTACACAAAAAACTTATTCTATTACACTCCAATTTTCAAAAAAGTCAACCCCCAGTAACAAAAAAGGCGAGAAATCCCCTCCTTCGGAGGAGTATGGCTTTAGCCGGGGGAGGGGGGCACATCCGTTTGCCTTGCTCGACCGGATGGTCTTGATTTGGAGACTGCCTCGACCGTTCTGGCGGCACCACTGTGGGAGGAAATCGATCGGATGACACCGGAGCAACAGGAGAAATTTACCGCGTTGCGGACGATTTACAGCGGAGCGTTGGTAACTGGGCCGTTTTCCATCATTCTTGGCTTCAACGGCGGCATGGTGGCGTTGAACGATCGGCTGAAACTCCGTTCGCTGGTGGCGGCAGAGCATGGAAGTCGGGTTTACGCGGCGAGTGAGGAGTCGGCCATCCGCGTCCTCTGTCCCGAACCGGGTCAGATACGTCTGGTATACGACCCGACGACGCCACACCGCGCGTGCGGTATCCCCCATCCGCAGAGCCAACTGGTGAAAAAACTTCCTCCGCAGGTGGAGCTGAAAACGCCGATCATGTTCTCCGCCATGTCGTTTGGCTCGATTAGCCGGAATGCCCGGAAGTCGCTCGCCATGGCTGCCAGGGAAATGGGCACCAAATGGGCACCGTTTTCAATTGCGGCGAGGGGGGGCTCCTGCTGATTTGTTGCCGTACGCGGAAAACACGGTACTGGCTCTGGCAGTCATCGACCAGCGACTGCGCGACGAAGGAATCCGCCATCGCGTTTCGCTCATTGCCACAGGAAGTATCCGTTGGGCGCGGACGCTGTTTACATCACCTCGGCAGCGTTGATTTCGCCGGGTTGCCACCTTTGCCGCAATTGCTATACGGGAAAATGCGGCTGGGGAATCGCCACCCGACGGGAAGATTTGACCCAACGTCTGAATCCCGACCTCATGTCCGAGCGAGCCGCGAATCCGCTTCGCGCCTGGACGCACGAAATCACGGAAATCATGGGAGGGATGGGAATCAACGCCATCGACTCACTCCGTGGCAACCGCCTCATGCTCCGAGGAATCGGCCTGTCGCAGAAAGAACTCGATTTACTCGGAATACTCCATGCCGGAGAATAATCTTCAGGCAATGCCTCAGGAAAGAGCGAGGAGCAAGGATGTTCAGATTATTTCCTCTTGTTTCCTCTCATTTTGTAGCAGGAACGCCTGTCTTGGAGGAAAAATTCCCGTAAATTTTCCTGGGAAAGGGAAAAAAACGGGCTGCTTCACTTGCGAAGTGCCCCGGATTGATTATAATGGAAGGAGATAAATCGTTTTCCATTTTTCGGAATGGGTTTCGTGTGAATGTTGTTTTTTCCCTTTTTAACTCACCTTGAGGAATTTTTATGGCAAATCTCCCTGATTATGTTGCAATGGCCAAACCAAACCCGATGGCCAATCGTGTTTCGTGGTGGAAAAGTACCGCCCAGACGTATGCGGGTATCATGCTCTGGTTTGTTTTTTGGCAGGACATCCCCAACGGCGGAACGAACGCCGCGGGTGGCATGTTGGCGTGTGGGCTTCCGGTAGCCATCGCGGCCGTGGTGTTGGCGGCGTTTTTGTGCCATCTGCTGTTTTATCTCGTTCCTGGAAAACTGGGGATGAAGACCGGCTTGCCGTTGTACATTGTTGGAACCAGCACGTATGGCGTGAACGGCGGATTCCTGATGCCCGGTTTTCTCATGGGTGTCTTGCAATTCGGGTGGTTGGCGGTCAATGCCTATTTCTCCGGGGCGTTGCTCTCCGGTGCCATGGGAATGGAGTTTAATTCCCCGGTACACATGGGAATTTCGATTGTGTGGGCGCTCGTGGCAGCCTTCATCGGTTTGAAAGGGATTCAGTACGTCGCCCCAATCGCGACCTTTTTGCCTTTGATTCCGTTGGTCATTCTGGTACTGCTGGTGGTGAAAACGGCAGGAGGCCTGGGGAGTTTCGAGCCGCAGACCCTGGTTCAGGGCGTACAGTCGCAGGAAGGTGTTTTGCCCGCCCTGGGAACCTATGGCATTTTCAACCTGCTGGGAATCTACATCATCGGCTTCTTTGCCACGGCAGGGGCGGCAGGTTGCGATATGGGAGCGGGGAATCGGGATAATCGAGACGTGCAGTTGGGCGGATTGTTCGGCGTTTTTGGCTCAACAGTCTTTGCGGGAGTCTGTTCTCTGCTGGTTTACGCAGGGGCTTATGGCGCCGGAATGATTCCTTACACACAAAATGTCGGAGCAACCCCCAATCTGATGGAAGCGATCATGGGGAGCAAGGCAATTGCCGGAACACTCATGACACTTCTGGCAGTCGCGGCCTTCCCCTCCGCCTGTTTCTGTGCCATGATTGCAGCGAACAGTTTCAAAACGACGTTGCCGAAAGTCAATCCGTTCGTCACTTGCGGAATCGGCGTTTCGTGTGCCATCATCCTGATCGTCACCACGCTGGCAGGGAAAGCGGCAGGCGTCTTCTCCGTCATCGGAGCTTCGTTCGGGCCGATTTGCGGTGCCATGGTTGCCGATTATCTCCTTTCCGGTTGTCGCTGGAACGGACCACGTGCGGGCTTCAACCTGCCGGGATGGATTTCCTGGTTCTTCGGCTTCATCGTCGGCGCGTTCAACTTCCTCCCCGCAGATATGCGTGGCGGGTTCGACATGCCCTGTCCACCCCTTTTGGCCTTCTTCGTTGGCTTCCTCCTCTACGCCCTCCTGGCAAAAATGGGACTGGAAAGCCAGACGCTCGATTTGCCCCAAAACGTAGAATAATAAGGATTCATGAAATAATGATTAAAGGGGGTTCGCCCCCACCCCGTTGCCAAAGAAAAACGGTGGAATTGGGATGATGAACAAATATCGGGAAGAGCGACCGGAAGGGGATACGGAAGATATTCGAGCTTCGTGGGCGGTGGGATTTGCCAAGGCCTCCGAAATTTCGAGTATTGCCCTGGAAGCTATTTTGCCCGCTTTGTTGGGGGTTTGGTTGGATCAGCAATGCTCCACCATCCTCCTCTTTTTCTCGATCGGACTGATTCTGGGAATGATTGCCGCCGTGAATCACCTTCTGCGCATGGTGAAATCGAAATAATCTGCCTGCCGCTTGACAAAAGGGGTGAAAAGCGGTATTCTCTATACAGAAAAATCTTCACCCAAAAAAAGGAGCGGATATGACGGCCGTGATTTCATTTTGTGGACTCTCCCTGTTGCTGCTGGTGGGGAAGATGCTGCGTGTGGCAACGCCGATGTTGCAAAAATTGTACCTCCCCGCGTCGGTGATTGGCGGAACGATCGGGTTGCTTTTGCTGACGTTTGGCGGTGGGTGGATCCCCACGGAGTGGACGGCAGGTTGGGAAAAATTGCCCGGTTTTTTGATCAACATCGTTTTCGCGTCGCTTTTTTTAGGCTCTCCCCTCCCGAAACTCCGGGGTATGGGAGCGAAAATTGCTCCCCAGGTCTGCTTCGGCCAGATCGTCGCGTGGGGGCAGTACACCGTCGGATTGGGATTGACGGCGGTTCTGTTGCTTCCGTTTTTTGGCGTTCCGATGCTCTTTGGGAATTTGCTCGAAATTGGCTTTGAGGGGGGGCACGGAACGGTTGGTGGTCTGACGGAAACGTTTCAGAAAGTCGGCTGGCAGGAGGGAAAAGACCTGGGGTTGGCAGTGGCAACGGCCGGGATGGTTTTGGGGATTGTGGTGGGGATGGCACTGATTAATTGGGGTATCCGGCGAGGTTACGTCTCGCGAATCCGCACGTTCCACGACCAGACACCTCTGGAAAAAAGAGGTTTTTACCCCCCCGACCAGCAACCTCCTGCGGGAAAGCAGACCGTTTTTTCCGATTCGGTCGATTCGCTGGCGATTCACATTGCGTTGATTGGGCTGGCGGTGGGTGTCGGCTATCTGTTGCAACAGGGACTCCAGTGGGGGAACCATTTTCTGCCGCAATCGGCTCAGGAAATGCGTTTGCTGGAAAGTTTTCCGCTTTTCCCATTCTGCATGATTGGCGGGTTGTTGATTCAGGTTTTTTTGCAATACAGCGACATTCATATCTTCGTCGATCATGGGCAAATGCAGCGAATTGCTGGTGCGTCGCTCGATTTTCTCGTCGTTTCCGCGATTGCCTCCATGCAGCTTGCGTTTGTGGCCGCGTACTGGCTTCCGCTGACGTTGCTCATTCTGGCAGGGACGCTCTGGAACCTTTTCTGCGTCCTTTTTCTCGGTCCGCGAATTTTCAAAGAGGCATGGTTTGAACGTTCGTTGGCAGAATTCGGCCAATCTATGGGGGTGACCGCGACCGGACTTCTCCTGTTGCGAACCGTTGATCCCGATTCGGAAACCTGTGCCGCATCGATGTTTGGCTACAAACAACTCTTCCACGAACCGTTCATGGGAGGAGGACTTTGGACGTCGCTGGCAGTTCCGTTGGTGGTGCTGGTGGGAGGGGGCTGGGTTTGGCTGATTGGTGCCGCCATGCTCCTTTTCTGGTTCCTGGTTTGGGGATTTTTCTTGCGTGTCAAAAAAGGAGAAAACGATGGAATCCTCGAAAGTTGACCGTCGCGGAAGTCGCGTTCAAAAGATGTTTGCGGAAATTGCCCGACGATACGATTTCCTGAACCATTTTCTTTCCGGCGGGATGGACTGGTACTGGCGACGTTTTACCGCACGTCATCTGAAACCGCTTCCCAATTCCACCGCTCCGATTCTGGATGTCTGCACCGGAACAGCCGATTTGGCGATTGCGTTTTGGAAAAAATACCGCATTCCTGTTGTCGGCGTCGATTTTTGTCCTCCGATGCTCGAAATCGGACGTCGAAAGGTAGAGCGACTGGGCAGTGGCGACGCGAAAATCCAGCTTCTCGAAGGGGATGCCTGCCAACTCCCTTTTGAGGACGAGGCGTTTCAGATCGTTTCCGTCGCTTTTGGGCTGCGGAATGTGGAAAATACCCAACTTGGACTATCCGAAATGGTTCGCGTTTGCCAGAAAGGTGGAAAAGTCGCCATTTTGGAATTCTCCATGCCGACGTTCCCGCCCTTTCGATGGATTTACACCTTCTATTTCCGGCACATCCTCCCCAAAATCGGCCAGAAAATTGCCCAAAACCACTCCGAAGCGTATCATTACCTCCCGCAAAGTGTCCTCGAATTTCCTCAGGGGAAGGAAATGGTCGCACGAATGGAAGCCGCCGGACTGGTTCAGGTTGAGACTTTTTCCCTCACCTTGGGAATTGTGACGCTTTATGTTGGAACACGCGCTGAAACTTCCCCCACTTGTTTTCCTGGGGAAACCTTTTAAGATAGAGATAGCGGTCGTGGTAGTTCCAAATTCAGGGAGGTTTTTATGAGATTCTTTGTGTGTTGTTGGTGTCTTTGGGTGTGTGGTGCCGTTTTGGCGGAAAACGTGCGGCTGGAAACGAAGTATTTCGCGGCGGAAGTGTCCGAGGCGGGACAAGTGGTGTCGGCTATTGACAAGCGGTCTGGTGAAAATCTGTTGAATCGGACTTACGATGCCAATTTTTGCCGTCTGACGATGAATTATGGCGAAGGATTGCAGCCAATAACGTCGGTGAAGAAGGAGGGAAATGTCATTCGTGTGACGTTCCGCAACGGCGTGGTGTTGGGGCTGGAGTATGTGTCGGCAGACCACTGGTTTACGTTGGAAGTGGTTTCACTGGAAGGTGCGGACAAAGAGCCGTATCTCTTGGAATTTGGAAGAATCTGGACGGAGACGGACTACACCAGGCCGGATGCGCTGGGAATTTCCCCGTTGATTCTCACGATTCACACGAATGTTTTCGACATGCCGGGAAAAGCTCGCCGATTGGGAGGGATGTGCTATGGGAAAATCGGGATTCTAAAGGCGAAAACCGCGTCGCTTGCCTTGCCGGAAAAGGAAATGCGGGCAGAGATGAAGGCTTTCACCGAAAAAATTCTGGCCCAAAAGGAGGCCGACCCCGAATATCGCAAAATCGCCCCTCCCGTTAGTCGTGCTGGCGGTGGTTACGCCATGGACATTCCGAAAAATTACGGCTCCTACATCATCACCTCCATTCCCATCAAGGCGGAAGAAGTGGCTTCGTGGGCGGAACATCTGGCCCAATTCGGTGTCTCGCAGATCGATTTCCATCAGGGAGTCCCGTTCCGACAGGGGGATTTTCACTTCAACGAAACCGCCTATCCCAACGGCATTTCCGACTTCCGCCGGATGACCGACGAATTGAAAAAACATGGCATGATCGCGGGACTGCACACGTATTCCCAATTCGTCTATCGCCAGGGAAACAAGTACCTCACGCCTGTTCCGCACCAGGATTTGGACGTGATGGAAACGTTTACGCTGGCGGAAGATATGGACGAAAAGGCCACGGCACTGGCGGTTTTGGAGAGTACGGAAAACGTCTCGACCGTGACCGGTTTTGGTGTGCGGAACAGTCTCTATTTGTGGATTGACGACGAAATCGTGGTCTATCGGGAAGTCGGTACGAACGGTTTTCCAAAAATCGAACGTGGCGCGATGGGAACGAAAGCGGTGGCTCATCGGAAAGGTGCGAAAGTGGCTCATCTGACGCAATATTTTCATGGATTCGCCCCTCGACCGGGAAGTGCGTTGTTCCTGGAAATTGCCCGCAATACCGCGAAAACCTACGACGCGGGGGGATTCAGCATGATTTATCTCGACGCTCTGGATGGCACCAACTCGCTGTTGGTCGGGGAGGATAAACGGCTGGTCTGGTACTACGATGCTCTCTTTGTGCGGGAAATTCTGGACAACATCACCACCGAACCGCCACTTCTGGAGTATAGTACCATGCACGCCAGTCTCTGGGCTGCCCGTAGTCGGATGGGGGCGTGGGACAGTCCGTCGCGGGGATATGTGGCCTTTTTTGACAAGCATTTCGCGTCGAATGCCCAGACTGCCGTCGCCCGTTATTTGCCGGGACAGATGGGGTGGTTTGCCGTCTGCCCGACCAAAGGGGAAAATGTCTCCGCCAATTTCAGCAGCCAGACGCTTTTCCGAGAAGACCTCGAATATCTCGGCGTGAAGTCGCTGGCGTGGAATCATGGGATGTCGTATCTCGATATTTCGCTCGGCCAATTGGTGCCTGCCGCGTATCGTAACGGGTTGATTTTGAAGACGTTCGATGGACTCCGCAGTACCGCCAAAATTTCGGATGCCGACCGGGAACTCCTCAAGACGCCTGGCAAACACTTCCATCTGGCCGACGGGAAACTCCTCCCCGCACAGTACGTTTCGCTCCAGCAGGGAGGTTCGGTGTGCAATCCTTATGCGAATCAGAAGCCGTTTATCCGTATCGAGAGTCGCCTTTCCGTCGGAGAATACGATGATTCTGGGAATATCGAACTGGCAGCGTTCGACGAAAATGCCCCTGTCGAAAAAACGATCACGAAAACGTTTGAGGAACCGCTCAACCTTTCCCAACACCTTGCCATGGGAATGTGGGTTTACGGCGACGGCGGTGGGCAGTGGCTCAACGTGCGTGTCGAAAGTCCGTACCACCTCACCTCCGGTTTTGCCGACCATGTGGTGAAGCTGGATTTTACGGGCTGGAAGTACCTTTCGTTCCTTGAAAATACCAATGGCGAACATCCCCAACTGCGCTGGCCTGCCGGACGTAACGGACTGTACACCGAGTTTCGCCAAAAAGTTTTCTACAACCAAATCAGCCAGGTTCACGTCATGGTGTTGGGCGAGACGAAAAATCTCCGTTTCCGCACCCTGAAAGCGATTCCCGCCATCGAAGCGGAGCGGGAAAATCCCACGTTGACCATCAACGGGCAGAGCGTCACGTTTGCTGGCAAAATTCCCGCAGGATGTTATGCTCAGTGGAATCTTGGGGAAAAGGAGATTTCGGTACTCCATCCCCGTGGTGAAGAAGTCGGAAAACTCACCGTTTCAGGCGACGTTCCGACCTTCCAAAACGGAGAAAACGACGTTCAGATTTCCCTCTTCACCCGATGGACGTTCGGCGTTTTCGACGTAGAAAACCCGATTTCTTTGGATTAACAACAACGAAGCGATATGGGAAGGAGACTTTCCATATCGCTATTTTAAGAAATATTCATGAATGATTTTCTTGATGGTTGCCTGGGCCGTTTCTTCACCAGCAAATTCAATAAGTTGATAATAATCTTCTATTTCATTACCAGTGAAGAGTACAGAAATTCTCTTCTCATACTTACCCGCAACGTGGTCATAATCTTCTGGAAACGCCCAAAAGCAACGTGAACAAAAGCGGACCTCTTTTTTCTTCCAGTTCTCACAATGTTCGCAAATCCATGATTTTGCACGATTGGCGGAAGGGCTTAAAAGCATGAAGTGATCGACGCTCTTCTCATCATATTCACCATAGATTTCGTAAGGAATTCGGTGGTCTACCTGCAAAATGGATTCTTCCATCGTTTCAAGATAAACAAAACACTTTGCACCATACTTTTTAATCAATGCTTGCTTCACGTTTTTCGACAAAACCGTTCGCCCCGCAGATTTAGAAAGAGTTTTTTTCAGTTCCTGGTTGTCGCCAAATTTATAAGCAGCAATTTTCCGCCCATCATTTCCCATAACCCTATACGTAACAAGCGGTATGCCATGTTCGCGAACATCTCTTATCGCACGAGGTGGATGATTGTAGCCATAGACATTTTTGATTTCTTCAGAGGTAATATAGTCATGTTTAAGTATATGCTGAATGACCGTTCGTGGACGCTTGGCAGTTACCGATTCCAATAAATCAAGGAATTCCTGAGAATAGTTCTTCATACGAATTCCTCAATGAATGACATTTGTTTGGGCACTGTATATAATAAAGGCAACAATGATTTGCTAATGTAAAGTGATTCCAATGTCGTCGATTTTTTTCCCAGAAACAAGGCTTGACTGGACAGTCCCGCATCAAGCAGTATTTTTTTGCATCCCAAACTTGCAGGTAAATTTTCTCCGTATTCCTTGTCTCCACATTGGCCGTCATAGCTTATGATATAATCAACCCCTTTTTGGTTCAAAATTTCAATCGATTTTGAAAATTCCTCAAACGGAACTCCTGCAACATAACGATGATCTTTGACGTTCGTAACTCCTTGATAGGGGGGATCCATATAAACGACGTCACCAGCCTTAACGTTTTCTAATATTTCATGATAATCCAAAGCCGAAAACTTCGTTCTCCCTTTCAGTAAATTGGAAATAGCGTACACATTTTTTTCTAATGTCCGCGGGTTTGTTCCGTGTCGCCTTTTATCGGGTGACTGATTAAATTTTCCATCTTTCCCGTAACGTACGGCTCCCTTCACACATCTTGCCAATAGGTAAAGCATATTCGCGGGAGTTTCTGCGCCATTGTTGAAACGGTCGCGAACAACATAAAAGTGCTGAATATGATTCTCATAAAACTCAAATTGCTCCTTCCAAACAACGGAATAATCTTTTATAAGTTGTCCAGGGTTTTCAATTGCTTCCCTCAACATAGCAATCAACGGAGCGTTAATATCGTTTACATAATAAAATTCAGCACGATTGTTGTAGGCTGCCGCAACCGTTATGGCCGCCATTCCCGAAAAAGGTTCTACAAGTCTGTGAAATTGATTCGGCATATATTGTAGAATTTGGGACGCTAATTTTCGTTTTGACCCCTGATATTGAATAATGTGAGGAACATTTCTATTCATATCATCCCTCTTCTTTCTCCGGCTCGTTTTCGCGATAGGCGGGGGGGCCGAGAATCTGTTCGATCTGCGATTCGTCGAGTTCCTCACGAATTTCCAGTGCCTGCGCCAGCGCGTCGAGTTTGTTCCGATTTTCCCGCAACATGGCGGCAGCTTTTTCGGAAGCGTTGTTGAGGATTCGCATGATTTCCTCATCGATCACCTGCGCGGTATGGTCGCTGAAATTTCGCGACGTGGACATTTCTTTGCCCAGGAACGGATGCTCATCCCCAAGACGGAAGGCGGCAGGACCAATTCGGGAACTCATTCCCCACGCCGTGACCATTTTTTGTGCCAACTGCGTGACATACTGCAAATCCCCTTCGGCACCCGCGGTCAATTCATCGAAAACCAGCTTTTCCGCTTCCCGGCCACCGAGCGAAATGAGAAGTTTCACCTCGATTTCCCGTTGGCTGATACTGACGCGATCCTCTTCGGGAATCAACTGCGTGACACCCAACGCATGGCCGCGCGGAATGATCGAGACTTTGCTGATTCGGTCGCGTCCGGGGTTGAGCCATGCCATGAGCGTATGACCCGCTTCATGGTAGGCGGTCATCCGTTTTTCCTCTTCGCTGATCACTTCCTCACGTTTGGCACCCATGAGAATCTTGTCAATCGCATAGTAGAAATCGGCCATTTGGACTTTTTCCTCATTGTTCCGACACGCCCACAAAGCCGCTTCGTTGACGATGTTGCGGATATCCGCTCCTGTCAAGCCGGTCGTCATGGCAGCCAGCCGCTGGACATCGACATCTTCCGCCAGAGGGACTTTTTTCGTGTGGACTTCAAAAAGTTGCACTCGCCCTTTCTGTGCCGGTTTGGAAACGGTGACGTGGCGGTCGAAGCGCCCGGGACGCAACAGTGCCGGGTCCAAAACGTCGGGTCGGTTGGTGGCGGCAATCACAATGACAATATCGTTGGTCGCAAAACCGTCCATTTCGCTCAATATCTGGTTCAGCGTCTGTTCCCGTTCGTCATTTCCACCGCCGATACCCGTTCCACGCAGGCGTCCCACCGCGTCGATTTCGTCGATGAACAAAATGGAGGGGGCACTGCCACGAGCCACGTCGAACATATCCCGCACACGGCTGGCACCGACACCGACGAACATCTGGATGAACTCGGACGCGTTGATCGAGAAAAACGGCACATCCGCTTCTCCCGCAATCGCTCTGGCCAACAACGTTTTTCCGGTTCCAGGCGGGCCACACATCAGGACGCCTTTGGGAATTCGCGCTCCCAGACGTTCAAATTTGCCGGGATGTTTGAGAAAATCGACGATTTCCGCCAAATCTTCCTTGACACTTTCCAATCCGGCAACATCCTTGAATGTGACGGCATCTTCGTTCGACTGGAAGCGTTTGGCCGGACTTCGGCTGAAACCGAACATCGGACCGCCGCCAAGCTGGTCGCGGGTACGGCGAAACTGCATCCAGATACTCCCCAACAGGACGACGGTAATGATGATGGAAAGAATCATCAAATAGCCAACCGTATCGACCGGTTCGTCGATGTGGAATTTGTCGCCGACTTTTTGGGAAATTTCCCGTTCCAGCTCTCCTCCCGCCTCAATCGGGGAGGGGAGAATCGTATAAAATTTTTCCGGCAGTTTTTTAGGTGGTTCCTGGGGTTTGGCCGTTTTCGCAACGTCCGATTTTCCTTTGGTTTCCTTTTCCTGGGAAGAAGGGTCGTCTGGCGGAACTTTGAATTCTCCCGTCAGCCGTGTGCCATTTTGGATAATGACGCTGGCAACGTTATCAGCCGCCAGTTGTTGTCGGAAAAAGCCAAAATTGATTTCCGCCATGTTGGCGTTGGACAGGCCGATAAAGTACCAGAGGAGCAGACCAATCAGGAGCGTAAACATCAACACGCGAAACATCCCCGGCTGTGGATTCTCTTCCGGGGGAGTGTTTCCGCGACGTTTGGACGTACCGGTTTCTTCCTGTTTTTTTTCGTCGGACGGAATATTATCTTTTTTTTCTGGTTCAGTCATGGTGTTTGGGACTCATGGAATGGGTCAGACAAGGAGACTGAAAAGTTCCCCGCCGTATGGCAAAGAGTTTCAGGCTCAGACAACAAAACAATCAATCTCTCTATTGTACAACATCTTGCCAAGGTTGCCTAGGATGGGGGGTACGGGAAATCGAAGGAAGGTGTCTTCCACAAGTCATGAACGTCGGACGCAAGCCTGGAGTGTTCGGGAAGTAGTGCGAGTTTTCCACCCCCGTTCTCTCCTCGGAGGGGAATTGGCGGAGAATCTGGGAAGTGGAAAGATTTTTTCCAACGCGAAACGTCCTGGGGGGCGAAGGGGGTATGGAAGGGTTTCCTTTTGTATAGTTTTTTTGGCGGATGTTATATAAAAAAGCCTCTTGAAAAAAGGGGGGGGATTTGTTAGAATGGAAATAATGTGGAAGGAGTGGGGGAAGGTTAAAACGATTGGAAATAAGGAGATGAAAACATGCGAAAATGGATGATGATTCTGGCATTGGCCTGCGTGGGAATGCTGACGAATGGTGTGACAGGGGCGGAAAAAGACCCGGTCATGAGCGATGCCTATTACGCGATCTGGAACGACGACGTCCAGAAGGGAATCGACGCTCGGATTGAAAAATATCGTAAGGCGGACGCGGCCGTGACGTTGGAGAATGTGAAGGTGGGAACGGATGTGAACGTGGAGCAGATTTCCCACGAATTCATTTTTGGTGCCCACATTTTCAATTTCGACCAACTCGGAACGGACGAACGAAACGCAAAGTACAAGGAATTGTACGGAACGTTCTTCAATTCCGCGACGATTGCGTTTTACTGGAAGAAATTTGAGCTGGAGCCGGGAAAACCACGTTTCAAGGCGGAATATCGCGATACGGCGGAGTACTGGAACCAGTGCAAAGACCCGAAAAGCGAGACTCACTGGCGTCGTCCCGCGTCGGACCCGGTGGTGGAGTTCTGCGAATCGAAGGGGATTCGTATGCACGGTCACACGATCATCTGGGGAAATACCACCTGGCAGCGACCCGACTGGCTGTGGGAACATGTTGCCGACCAGTTCCCGGAAGAGAAAAAAGTGTTGAAGGAAACGGAGGAAAAGCGTAAAAAGATGACGCCGGCGGAGATTTACAAGCTGGCTCCGAATTACTTTGACAAGATGAACCAGCTTTACTGGAATCGGATCGAGGAACTTGCCAAACATTACGGCGGACGGTTGCACAGTTGGGATATTGTGAACGAAAGTGCCGTTGATTATCATGGAAAAGCGAACACGGGCGATAAAGTAACGAAAAGCCGATACGGTCATACGATGCCGGGCGATTACACGTACCGCTCGTTCCAGATTGCCCAAAAAGTCTTTCCGAAAGAGGTGTTGCTCAACATCAATGACTATGCCAACAATCAGAACTATGTGAATCAGGTGAAAGACCTGCTGGCGGAAGGGTGCAAAATCGACATTCTGGGGTCGCAGATGCACCTGTTCAATCCCAAACAGACACTGGATATTGCGGCTGGAAAACATATCCAAACGCCGGAGATCATCTGGAAGACGATGGAAATTCTCTCCCAGGCCGATCTGCCGATTCATTTGAGCGAAATCACGATTACCGCTCCCAACGACGATGCCAACGGACGGGCGATTCAGGCGATTGTGGCCAAAAATCTCTATCGGATGTGGTTCAGTATCCCGAAAATGATGGGAATCACCTGGTGGAACGTGGTGGATGACTGCGGCGCTCCGGGCGAACCGACGACATCAGGGCTTTTCACCCGAAATATGGAGCCGAAACCGTCCTATTTCGCGTTGAATAAACTCATCCACGAGGAGTGGAAGACGAAGTTTACACAAAAAGCGGAAAACTCGCAAGTCGATCTCAAGTTCCGTGGTTTCAAGGGAAAATACCGGATTACCTGGACTGATTCGGAAGGAAAAATCCAGACGAAAGAAATTGTGGTGAAATGATGGTGAAGAGTGAATGATTAATGATTAGTGGGATTCCCCTCTGAGAGTAGAGGGGAATTTTTTTAGGGGAAGGGTTTTCAGGTGGAATTGGGAAGGCTTCGGTAGAGCATCCACACCAAAACGAGGATACCGAGGGTGAGTGTTCCTAAAAAGAGGAGTAACGGGGATATTTCTGTCTGAACCGACATGGCGGAAAGGGGATAGAAGGAGCCGAGTTCCCAACTTTGGAGTGCCTGGCGGGAAATGGCATTGGTGGACAGGGAAAAAAGTTGGAGGCCGATGGGGAGGAGAGTCTGGAATGGGGTGGGGGCGGAGTTCCGGCGAACGACGTATAAAACGGCTCCTGCGCAAAGTGGAGGGCCAATGGCTGCGGCCAGTGTGAAGGGGAGAAGCGGCCACCGGAGCATGGCGGAACAGGTTTCGTCGGGGAGTGCCATGAAAAGGTAGTGACTTCCCGCCAGCAGGAAAAGGAAGGAACCAAAGACGGCGGCCCATGAAATAAAGCGGTTGCTCCAGCGGACGTATTCTTCCGGCGGATTTTTCCAGAGCCAAACCCGATCCCAGAGTGTCCAGACGGCGGTCGTTCCCAGCCCTAATGCCAACATCAACATCCATCGTGGGAAAAGCGTCGCTTCCCGAATGGCAGAGCCAAAGCCTGTGGCAGCCGCAGCAATTTCTTTGTCCAGCCAGATTTCTTCCCACACTTCCGGGCGGGCGGTGAGTATCAGCCCATTCACAAACAGGAATCCAATCAGGAGGAAAAACAGGGCACTTCCCCAGCCCCATGCCCGTGTTCCGGGAGGAATGGGCGTTTCTTTGGGCAGTGCAAAAGCATACCGATACACACCAAAATACGCGGGAATCAGCAGTGGAATGATCAAAAGCCAGTGCCAGGCCATGAGGATGGTGGCGGGGTAAAACGCCCGTGGGTAAAGGAGTTGGATGAAAAGGAGCGGCACGATTCCCAGATTGACCCCCAACGCAATGTAAATCGGCATGGGACGAATCAGGCGGCCAGCCCACTGTTGCCCCTGCGAACACCCTTTCCAGTGCAGGATCATGGCGATGGGAAACGCGACCAGCCACAAGTGCATGAAAACCGTATGCAAAACAAATCCCGCCACCTTCCAGAAAAGGATGAACCAAACCGGAGCGGGGAGGGGAGGAAGGGTGGTTGTGTCAATCCACGGCATGGGGGAACTCCTTTCTCGGATAATCGTACGCGGTGTTTCGTAAATAATCGGCTAATAACTCGGCCTCGGCATCATTGCCACACCAGGGCGGCATGTAGTAAATCATCCCGTCCAGATTTTGGAGAAATGCCAGCAATTCCTCCCGCGAACGGGTTGTCGCCAACGCCCCCAGCCCGGAATAACCGAACGTTCGGGCATGGCAGTCGTTGCAGTGGTGCATGAAAACCATCTCCCCCAACGCATAACGGTCTTCCGCTTTGGCTCCGCGCAAGTCGAGATTCCCTTCCGGTGTGACGAGATAGGGAAAGTGCTTTTCCACATAACGTCGTGTCCAGATGCCGCTTTGCAGAAGTCCGTTTTTTCGCAATTCCGAGATTTTAGAGACGTGAATCTGATTGCCAAGAAGGACCTGGTGGATGATGTAAGGTTTGCGAACCGCTTCCCGGACGAATTCTCCCGTAGCCAGCGTCCCCAGAGCCAACACAAAAATCGCCAGTCCTCCCAACGGCGTGAGCCATTGCGGACGGTACCAGGCCAGAAGGAGAAAAAGCGTCAAAAGCCCTGCGGCAATCGTTCCGACACCGATCAGCAGATTTAGCGCCGCGGCTCGTTGGAGCGTTGCCTGAGCCATTGGCGGCAAATTCCATCCACTCCAGAAAACGCCCACCGCGGTCAGCAAAAGTCCTGCCAGCGTAAAGCCACTGGTGCGTCGAATCACCAATTTTCGCAGTTCTGTCTGATTTTCCCGGAGAAAAAACGCGGCATGGAGCAAAACGTACGTCACCGCCAGTACCAGCGACGCCCCTGTCCGCGCCACGGTTTGCGGCAAAAATTGCGGATTGAAAAAGCCGAGCCAGAAATGGGGTTCCCCGGTTCCTGCGTGCGTGGCAGCCACCCAATCGCCCGAATGGAGCATGAACGCGGTGATTCCGGTAATCAGCACCAGACTTCCCCATGCCGCCAGAGCGTAAATCCAGCCGATCGCCAGGTGCGTTTTTTTCGGGATTTGACCCCAGCGATAGAGGAACAGAAACGCGGCGACAATCTCAACCAGGAAGAGAACCCACTCCGTAGCCCAGCCGAAAACGAACGTCCGAATCAGGATTTCCGTCGCGTGCGGGGAGGCCAGCCCAATCGTCCACCAGATTCCCACTCCCGTAATCGCCCCGAAAACAACCGTCAGCGGAACGAAAAATTTCGTGTGATGTCGCAAGTAGGTTTCGTAATCTACGTTGCCGGTTTTGTAGGCGTAACCGGTTTCCCAGGCCAGAAAAAGTCCTCCCCCAACGGCGTAATGCGACACGAAAACATGCACCGTGGCAATCAGCGCAATCAGCATCGGAGAGGTGATCCAGGGAACGTACCACCATAAATAATCCATTGCGACCTCCTTCTGTCGATACGAAAATTTTGCAGAATCGTCCCGGAAGTCGAACAGACCACTTCCAGGCCAAACCATCGTTATGCTCTATTGTATCCCGATAGTAAAATAGAAAAGATCGGGAGTGTGTACAAAAAGGAGAGAAATTTACCGGCAAAGCCATATCCAAAGCAGAATGCCTAATCCCGCGAGCAGACCTCCCGCCCAACACCGCTTGCTCCGCCAGCAGAGGGCAGGAAGTGTCCGCCACGAAAAGGCCGACTCCAAATCCCCGGCCTCTTCGCCGGAATCGGGGATATGGGGCGGTTCCGTCGTGTGGCTGTTCCACTTGGTCACCGATTTTCCCGGAATTTCCGCAGGCGGTGGGGGGGGCGTTACCGATCTTTTCAAAACCACCGCTTCCGATTTTATCGGTTCCGTGTCCGGTAAAGCAATGGCACGTTTCAACTGCCCCTGAAATTTGAGTTTTTCCGGGTGCTTTTCCAGATGAAGCGTGGGAGGGAGGGCCGGTTCCAGGATAGGGGGAAGTGCCGGTTCCGGTTTTGGAGGAGAACTCATGACCGGGATAAAATTCTCGACCGGCTCCATCTTCTGAAAGGAGAGGGAAAGACTGCTGTCCGTATCCACAATTTCAATGGCACGTGGCGTTCCGTCCGACCAGGGACTCAACTGTTCCATAACCTCCAGACAGTTGGGAATCCGCTCTTCGGGATTTTTTGCCATCATGTCGCCGATAACATCGACAAAATCGCGGCTCAAAAGAGGATTGAGACGGCACGGATCCAACGGCTGGATATTTTCGTCCAGGTGAGCCTTCACTTTTTCCGACGGAGTGCCGCCGGGGTAAGGGACTTTTCCCGTGACAATGTAATAAAGCGTGCAGCCAAGCGAATAAATATCCCAGACAGGTTTGGGGGAACCGGGAGATTTTACCTGGTCGGGCGAAAGATAGTCGGCCGTTCCAACTACTTTACTCTGCCTGTTTCCGTGACCATTTTCCATGGAACTGGCCAGTCCCAAGTCGGAAAGTTTGGCAATGCCATTCATCATCACCAGAATGTTGCCAGGTTTGACATCCCGGTGAACCAGACCCGCTTCATGAGCATGGTGCAAGCCCGCCGCCGCCTGGACGATGATACTGGCCGCCGATTCCTGCGTCAGAGGACCACGATTACGCACCAGTTTCCGCAAATCCGGCCCGGCAATATATTCCGTCACCAGATAATAGACATTCCCATCCATCCCCGCGTCGATGGCCTGCACCAGATTGGGGTGATTCAGACTGGCGAGAGATTGAATTTCGTTCTGGAAATTCTCGATTGCCTGGGGGGTCGATTTTTCCAACGGCAAAACCTTGACCGCCACAATCCGATCCAGAACGATGTGCCGAGCCTTGAAAACCTGTCCCATTCCACCATGGCCGAGGGAGTCGTAAATCTTGTAACTTCCCAGCGTAAAACGGGTTCTGCCTGCCAGCAATTGTTGCGACTGCCAACGATTGAGGATGCTCCGATTGACAAATATCTCGGCCAGCCGCCCTGGAATTTCTTCTTTTTGCGGAATTCCCACTCCACGGAGTTCTTTCCAGGCAGACTCCAATTGCGCTTCCGTAATCAGTCCGCTAATCAAAGCACATTGTTCAAAGTTGGAATCCAACATCCATTTTCCCCCAAGGATTCGTTTCTCTGTTTCATCAGATCGACCAAAGCTTCTTTTTCCTTCTTTTCGGGTATCGGGAAGTTGATTCTTAAAAACGGCCTTTGGGCTTTCCCGAGCAGGAATAGAAAAAGAAATGTTACAATACCATAACTATCATTATAAAATATTTCACGATTTACGTCTAGGGCGGGGAAAAGAAAATCCGACCACTTTTTTTGGAATCCTAAAAAAGCAGCGGATATCTTCCCAAATAGAAATTTTTTAATTTTTTTCATAAATTCTTTGAACTATTGAAAGAGAACTTGCGTACAATACAAAGTATAAATGTATATTTCAGAATCATAAAGTCGACATTGGTGATTTATGCCAAAATGCCCACTGTTTTTTTAACAGATAAAAAATCTTTAAAATAAGTATTTTTTAAGTATCAGGCAAGTACTTTTTTCTGACAATGAAATTTTTTTATACTTTTTATCAGAATCCCTTGACAAATAAAAAAAGTTTTAGTATAATGTCTAAATTCTATGGTTGGATTTGGTCGAATAATGGAAGTGTTTGTGTAAGGCTGGAGGTTGCTTTAATGAAAAATTTCCCTATATTACCCCCCCCCCCCCGGCTTGTTCAGGATTACCCAGAATGGGCATTTTGGTAGGTGTGAGCTATCCATTTCTTAAAGAGGTTTTTATGAAAATTGGAAAAATCTTTGTAGTTCTCTGGCTCCTGGCAGGTTGGGAAGCCTCGGCTGTTGACATTGCGTGGAACGACGTATCTGGAGAATGGAGTAGCACGACGAGTGCCTGGCAAGCCTATGACGATTCTACTAAAACCTGGGGTGTTTGGGATGGAATTTGGGGTAATACTAGCAATAGAGCTTTCATCGGCAACGGCGCGACCGTTACGCATAACGGAAATCTGACCGTTAGCCAAGCTCTTTTTGTCGGGTATCACGAAGACGCTTATAACGGACACTCTACGATCAATCCGAGTACAGGGAAATTAGTCGTTTATGGAAATTTGGATGTTCGTTTTTTACATGTCGGTGTCCATATGGGGAATGAGCCTACTTTTACAGAGACTTCAGTACAGGCCAAATCTCTCTACAAAGGGGAGATAACGGTTGTGGGTAATCTGACAGCGACCGGGGAAGTTCGTGTAGGGGTGGATGGTTCTGCCAAATTAACGGTGCTGAAACCTGCCGATAATAGTGATGTTATGGTTAATATTAGTCCAACAATAGGTACATCAAAAGATTTTATCGTTGGGAAACAGGTGATAACATCTGACAAATCTGATTATTTTACGAATGCTCCTGGTGATCCGATTCAGGTTGATTTTTCCGAGGCCAAAGATGTAACCATTAATGTGAATCGTTTTCTGATTGGAGCTGAGGTCGCATCGAATCTGGGTTTTGATAAAATAAATGCAGTACCCGCCATAACAACCGGATGTTTTCGTCCCATGACGGAAGTTAAGATGGGAATCAATAATTACATTACCGCTTCACAATTGGTGGTGAGTAGTTCGTATCAGACCGTCCAGAGTTCCTCGAACCTGCTGGAATTGGGGGGAGGAGAGAATGTTCTGAAAGTGGATAATGTGGTTATCGGCTATTGGAAAGCGGAATCCTATACCACAGATGGTGAAGGGAACAGAGTTCCTGGCAATATTGTTTCGATTCGTGACAATGGAACGTTTGAATTGCAAGGGAATAATACTTCTACTGCCAATTTAATGGTAGGATATTCGACCTGTTCCACGAACAACGTTTCGTATGGAATGTTGGATTTGGCCAATGCCAGTAGTGTTAAGATGACATTGGAGAAGTTCCTCATTGGGATGAAGTTGGAACAGCCAGAAGGTACGGGAATTGAGGGTTCTAACCTCAAACGACAAGGGGGGAGTGTCGGGGTTGTAAAGCTGGGGAATAACGCGAATGTGACGGCAAATGTGCTTCAAATGGGATATAAGGAAGCCTCTAATATATCGAGTGACAGCACAAAATGGACGCGGGGAACGTTGGAATTTGGCGGTAGCTCGGAGGTTACTGTTGATAGTCTCTATACGGGCAATTCGGAAAATTTGAACTTGATAGGCTATTCCACGATCAATATGAACGGTGGATCGCTGACGGTCAAGAATGGTGTTCGGTTTTATGATAACGTGGATTTCACCGTGGATGGTGGTACGGTAAAGATTGAAAAAGGTGA
Source organism: Planctomycetia bacterium (assembly GCA_030527185.1). GTDB lineage: Bacteria > Planctomycetota > Planctomycetia > Pirellulales > Thermoguttaceae > RGIG3701. The sequence continues at coordinate 100,934 of JAUNBF010000001.1, forward strand.
AACCGCTCAAACTCCCGCCCCCGGACATACGGGAGGAAGTCTCGGTGCGGCCTCGCAGACCGATACAATTCAAATGTATGCCCGTATGAATCTGACGGTCAAGAATGGCGGAACGTTTACGGTCACTGGAAATGTGAATCGTGATGAACATCTGGAATTAGGTGGATATTACGATTTTAAGGTGACGGATGGTGGAACGTTAAAATTTGACGGAAACGTTACACTGGCGAATCGACTGGAGATGGTTGTCGGTGGTGGAACAGGGACTTCTACCGTGGAAGTGACAGGAAGCCAGATTTTGCAGGCCGGGGATACAAGAATCACGGGTTCTTCCGAGGGAGGAAGTACGATTAACCGGATTGAAGTTGGAACCGCATATCTGAAAGTACAGGAAGGGGGACATGTCATTTTCGGAGACAACAATGTGCCGAACTCCGATCCTGTCCTGGAAACCCGAGGAAACGCATTGGTGGAAATTACGGGCGGAACGTTGGATGTCAATGGAACCGCGGTGATGAATGCCGATCTCCAGAATTATATGGACATTGTGATGGCGGATGGTGTTTCAACATCGACGATTCGGTGGAACTATAACCGAGATGGAGAAGGCAAAGGAGGATGGCAAAAATTAAACAGTAGCACCAATACGTGGGATAACTATGAAGGGGACTATCCAACCACGGAAAGCTGGTATGGAAATAGTGACGGTACTAATGATTTGGTGATTAATCAAGGAACGGAAGAAGGAGGGGAAATCACGGTCAAGCCGGGTGCCTCTGCTCCAGAAGGGTTGACTGTTGCTCGAAAGACTGTATTTTCTGTGTCCGGGAACGGCGTTTGTAACTTTGACGCGAAGTTAACGGCAATTAAACCTCATGCAACGGTGTTATCAATGGGACGTATCTTGATTTACAGGGAACAACGAATTCTGTTATTGCTGGGAAATTGTTCCAATTTACGGAAGTCAGTCGAACGGGAACCAATACGTTTTCATTAGAAATTAAGGACGGTGTAACGTCTATCGGACGCATTTTCAATACTTATGATTCAGAGACTTCCACGCTCCAATCGGGTACCATTCAGTTCAGTGGCGGAACGTTAAGTGTCGGCCAGATGGGAACTCAGGAGGCAAAGTTGAATTTGAATCAGACGACAGCTAATTCGATATTAGACCCGGTGTTAATGGAAAGAAAGGGTTATTATCTGGATGGCAATGGAAATGCCGTTGCTTATGACGAGTATGGAAGTACCCAGATTTACGGTAATTACAGTATCACGGAAGGAACCATTCTTCTAGATTTGAATGCTGACAGAAGAGATGATATTTTGGTTTTGGGCAATATGACGATGAGCAACGCGAAAATGACGATTCGTGTTGAGGGAAGCGTGCCAGTAACCATTGAGTCGATTGAAGATGGTATTGTTACGGAATACGTTGTTTTGCTGACAGCAGAAAAGTTTGTGACCGAAGGATGGCAGTCTGTTGATGCTGGAGGTTCGACAACGTATACTTGGGAAGGGGATGATTCCGATTGGTATTATCAGACGAAATCAGTGACGTTGGGGGGCACTCATGGCGGAATAGGTGCTTACGAATTGCGAGCCTATCGCAAACGGACTGCCAATGAGGTTCCCGAACCCGCGACGTGGGGAATGTTGTTGACGGGTGTGGTGAGTTTGTACTGCCTGCAATGTTACCAGAAGAGACGTCGAGGGTAAATTCAAAATATAACGATTTTTCATTCAGGGGAAGGCAACTTCCCCTTTTTTTATGGAATTTCAGGAAAACCAGAAATTTCAAGGAACACTGGTATATTTATCTCGGCGACAATCCCGATTTTTAGTATCCGCCGAGGAAAAAGTGGGAATGGAAATATCTGCGTCTTCTGCGGAAAGTCTCCTACAGTGCCAACTACTCAACCGATTTATACTTTTTCCATTTCGTTTTCTTGAAATTCGAGGAGTATCATTCCCCTCCCCGGAGGGAGGCAGCTTTAGCGGTGGGGTGGTTTGCGGTGGAATGTGTTTTCCAGTTCCGAAACATCTGTCGGCTGCGTCGTCATCCCTCTGGAAAAGGGAATATACCTATTTATAAGTTTCAGAAAGCAAGAGTTGTCAATTTTATACTACCTGTTTCAAAAATTCTATCTTGAAAAGGGTTATCAGGGGAATTATACTGGATTTTGAGGGTCGAAACCGTTTCGGAGGGAGGAAAACAAGAGAGTTTAACCTTTTTTATATAAAAAGTGTCATTTTTTATATATTTTTGATGGTTGCAAAAGGAAATCTTTTGAGTTATAATAAGAAGGTGAGTGGGAACTGACCTTCTGGAAAAATTTTTTAGCAAAGGTGAATGTCATGCGAAGAAGTCGTCAAACTGTACTCCTCCTGCTGTTTTGCGGATGGATGGTAAGTGTGGGGAATTCGGAAATTGTAACGTGGAACAATACTTCCACGACAAGTGGACAACTTTGGACAACCACGTCTAACTGGTCGCCAGCGCAGGTGCCTGCTGCGGGTGATGCCGTGACGATTGCCAATGGCGGAAAGGTCGATTTGGGAACGGGGGGAACGTATAACGGAAATGTTGCTCTTTCGAGTGGCTCGATTGTGGCCGATAACCCCGGAGGTGATGTTTTCTATGTTATGCCAGAGAGTCTCACCATGACGGGTGGAACGGTCGATCTGAACGTAAAACGTTTTCTGCTGGGGACTTCCGGCACAACGACCAGTACGATCAGCGGCGGAACGTTTACCTACCAACATAGTGGCGGAACGGCAAACGGTTCCATGCGTGTGGGGGTGATCTGGGATGGAGCAACGCAAACGACCAATGATGTAAACGCTACATTGAATGTCGTGGGGAACGGTACTGCTTTCAACGTCGATCGACTGGTCGTGGGAAATAAGAATGGCGGGACTGGGAGCGTGACGGCAGCGGTGGTGATTGGAGATTCCGCAAAGGCCACTCTGAAAAACAATGCGGGGGATCAATACGCTCTCCTTATCGGCCATAACGCCACAGGAAGTGTGACAGTGAAGGATTCCGCAAGTCTGACCGTCGGCGGAACCATTATGTTAGGAATGTCTTCAGGAAGTGGTACTTTTACGCTTCAGGACAGTGGAACGCTCAACGCCAATAACCTTACGATAAGCAGTATCGGCACTTACAACCAGACCGGAGGAACGGCAACTATTCAAAACTGGTCGTTTAGCGGGGGGGGGGTATTTAGTCAAACTGGAGGAACTGTGACGCTTGGTACAACTGGAACCTCAGCCAGTTCGATTTCCGTTTTGGGAGAAAATACGCTTTTTCATGTGAATGCAAGTGGAATTTTTAACATTGGCGGAGACAAGCCGACTGATAAAACGGATATTTCTTCGTATGCGAATTTTACACTTAACAGCGGTGAAGCTCGTTTCAAAGACCAAGTTTATGTGGCCTATAACCGTGCCTATGGCAAGTTGACGGTGAACGGAGGAAAATTGTCGGCGGTTTACCTGCAATTGTCTTCTGGGGCGGATTATCTGGGAGAAATGGAAGTCCATGGTGGAGAAGTGACCATTAGTGACTCCATCCGTTTGGGGCGAAACGGCTCGGCTCATTTGGTCATGGATGGTGGAAAAATCACCACTCCGAATTTTTATATCGGTGGATATGAAGTATCGACGAGTGAAACGAATGATGGAACAAAATCCGATTCTTCCATGACGCTTTCCGGTGGTGAAGTTTCTGTTGGCTCGATGCTCTATGTGGGTGGTGCGGGAAAAGGGACGTTGAACATGTCGGCTGGGACTTTGGGTGCCACGAACCTTTATATCGGGCGGTATGCGAATTCCCAAGGGAGTTTGGTGGAGCTTTCCGGCGGCACTGCGGCCTTTTCCGCTCTTCAGGATGGTACGGGTGGGAGCATTGTTGTGGGTTATGCTGGAGAAGGAACGCTGAAAGTGTCCGGCGGGACGCTGAACGCCAATGGTATTTCTATTGGAGAAAGTGCGAATTCCCAGGGAGTTGTCGAACTTTCCGGCGGCAGTACGACCATTTCCACAGTGACGACCACAAATGCAGATGGCGCAACTCTCACATCACGAGGGATTGTCATCGTAGGACAGGCTGGAAAAGGGACGTTGAAAATCAGCGGAGCGTCGGAAGGAAATGACCGAACGTATCTCAAAGCCCAGGAAATTCGAGTCGGAGGAAATTCGACAGGGTTAATGGAAATGTCGGGCGGATATGGAAATGCGACTCATCTTTATCTGGGGTATGCGGCAGGTTCTACAGGATCGTTTAACATGTCGAATGGGGAACTGGAATTGTATAATCTCTACGTGGGACACACTGGGGCAGGAACGTGGAATATGACAGGGGGAACTCTTTCAACAGACTATCTTTGCGTGGGATTTGCGTCAGGGAGTTCTGGTGTTTTTGATATTTCTGATGGAGATATAACCGTGGGAGCGAATTTCCGCGTTGGTTTGAATAGTACCGGTAGCGGAACCGTTTCGGGAGGAAGTTTCGATATTAACAACCTGTACATTCAGGGAGCAGCGGGGAAGAATTCGTCGTTGACCATTGTGGGGGATCAATCCACCTGGAAGACGAACACTTTCAGTATGGTCTACCGGTCTGATCTGAATTTCATTTTCGGCAACGGTGGTTTTTCCACGATCGCTTCCAGGGACGTAACGCTTTCTGAAAATGCCACCATTTCGACAGCTATGGAAGTGGAGGGAATTCAGGCACTGAAATCGAAGACGTTTGAATTGGTGACTGCCAGTGGAACATGGACCAATAACGGAGTGAATTTGGTTGATTCCCGTTATTGGGATGTTTCTCTGGATGGCACCAAAGTGGTGGCAACCTTGCAGAATTATTTCACCGACTTGCCGGAAACGTCGGTAACAGAAGGGGTGCTTCAGTTGACGGAAGCGAGCGATTCCTTGTTGTTCTACTCCGATATTTTCGATCCCACAACGATGGATGCGTTTACCGACTGGTTGGTGGAGAGTTCCGATGATGTGACGTCGGCCACGAGCGGAGAATTGGGAAGCGTGTTGCTGCAATTTGCGGAGGCGATAGATTTGTTTGCCTTCAATTTTGGAGCGTTTAATCTGCTTCATCCCGACAATCCGGCAGGTTTTGCAGGTCAGCCCAGCGTTCCAGAACCGACGACGTGGGGAATGTTATTACTGGGAATATTGGGATTGTGGAAGTGGGGACTACGGAAATCGACACTCCGTTCTGCCAACATTGGTAAATAGTACCTGTATTTTTTAAAAATTGTGGGGAAATAAAATGAAATGGAAAAAAGGTTTTACGCTGGTCGAATTGCTGGTCGTCATTGCGATCATCGGAATGTTGGTAGGGCTTCTTTTGCCTGCGGTTCAGATGGCACGAGAGGCTGCCCGACGGTCGCAATGTTCCAACAACATGCGGCAAATTGCGCTGGCATGTCATAATTACATGTCGTCCAACAACGATTCCCTGCCGCCGGGTGTGGAGAAGAAAACGTACCAGGCAGGCATGCCGGGGTCTGGCGGATACGGGATTTTCACCTTCATCCTCCCGTACATTGAGCAGGCATCGCTATACGACGAGATCGATTTCGATATTTCGGCAACGGAACATCAAAAGATGATGGACGACAACCCGATTTGTGAGACGGTCATTTCGACGTACATCTGTCCCAGTTTTACAGGCGACCCGATCAGTACGGAGGCTGATCCCAACAACCCTTATTTATACGGTGCCTTGACGCTCTACAACGGCGTGGCGGGGGCGTTGCGGACAGATAGTGACAACAATTCCAGACCGGATAAGGATAAAAACACATACAAACCGACACCGAGTAACCAGAAATTTGTCTGCCAGGAAGGGGATATTCCCGATAACGGCTGTTTTTATTGGGGAAAAAGCGTTAAATTGCGATCCATTTCGGACGGGACGACGAATACGCTGATGATTGGTGAAATTCCCGCTCCTGATATTGAAAAAGTGAACAATGCGTGGAGTTCCTATCCCTACTATGCAAGAGCGTGGTTGGTAGGGGCGAATGCGGGCGCGAACAAAGGGTTCTATTCTTCCAAAGTCTGCGAACGGAAGCTGAACGAATCGACTTCCAACAGCCAGTTCAACTATCAGGCTTTCGGCAGCCATCATAGCGGAGGTGCGCAGTTCTCGCGGGCAGATGCCAGCGTGGCGTTCATGTCGCAGCGGATCGATTATCACCTTTATCGTAATCTGGCGACTCGAAACGGCGGGGAAATGATGTGGGAGGACGAGGAGTAAAGCTCTTTCGGTCAGAGATTTTCGCACCAGGAACGGACGATTTGGCAGAGGTCCCGTAACTCCGATTCCTGGATGACGTAGGGAGGCATGAGGTAAATCAGCTTCCCGAAAGGACGAATCCAGCCGCCGCAACGGACGCAGAATTGCTGGAACGCGGCGACAGGAACGTCGTCGGCACATTCCACCACGCCGATGGCTCCCAGGACGCGAACCTCGCGAACGCCGGAGAGTTGTGCGAGGGGAGTCCATTCTTCTTGGAGAATCGTCTCGATTTTTTGAACCTGAGCCTGCCAGGGAGTGGTTTGGAGGAGTTCCAGACTGGCACACGCCACCGCGCAGGCAAGCGGATTGGCCATGAAGGTGGGGCCGTGCATGAGGGTTCCGACGTTTTCGGTCACTTTCGGCTGAGCCAGGACAGCGGCCAGCGAAAGCATTCCTCCCGTGAGCGCTTTTCCCAGGCAGAGAATATCCGGTATAACTTCGGCATGTTGCATGGCAAACATCTTTCCCGTGCGTCCAAAACCGGTGGCAATTTCGTCGAAAATCAGGAGAATCCCGTACTGGTTGCAGAGGGTACGGACTTCCCGGAGGTACTGCGGATGGTAGAACCACATTCCGCCCGCCCCCTGAACAATCGGCTCTAAAATGACGGCGGCGATTTCGGCGTGGTACTCTTCCACAAGTTGGCGAAAGGGGTGAAAATCGGCTTCCTGCCAGGGGTCGTGAAAACGGCACTGCGGACGAGGGGCGAAATAATGCCGCGGCAGGATTCCCTGAAACAGAGAGTGCATTCCTGTCACCGGGTCGCAAACCGACATGGCACCGAACGTGTCGCCATGGTAGCCACCACGCAACGTGAGCAGTTTTGTCCGATTTTCCACACCCTGTTTTCTCCAGTATTGAAACGCCATTTTCAGGGCAACTTCCACCGCAATCGAACCGCTGTCCGCGAAGAAAATATGCTCAAACGGCGAACGCTCCAAGTGCTGTTCGAGCATTTCCAGCAGCTTTTGCCCCAACGCCACGGCAGGTGGATGGGTGATTCCGCCGAACATGACGTGAGCCATTTTCGCCGCCTGTTGTTGGATGGCAGAAACGAGGTGGGGATGGGAATAACCATGGATGGCACACCACCAGGAGGCCATGCCGTCGGTCAGCGCTTGCCCATCAACCGTTTGCAACGTTGTTTTTCGGGCAGACGAAACGGCATACACCGGAAGCGGAGCGGTGATGGAGGTATAGGGATGGAAGAGGTGCTGGCGGTCAAACGGCAGGAGGTCTTCTGGCGGAGTAGGTGGAATTGGTGTCAACATTTCCAGAAGTGTTTCGGGAACATCCTCCCAGAGTGGCAACGTTTCGGACACGTTTTGCCAGGGAATTTCCGCCAGGCAGGGGAGCGTGGTGCGTGCCGAGAGCGAAGGGCGTGTGTCGCGGCGAATCGTCTCCTCAAGTCCATCTTGCGGAGGTGTCGTTTCGCAAAGAATCCAGCCGAGACAGGAAATTCCGGCACGTTGAATTGCCTCCAGCGAAAGCAGTGCGTGATTCAGGCAGCCCAACGTGTTCCGCACGACGAGAATCGTGGGAAAATCGAGCGCAGCCGCCAAATCGAGCATCGTTTCGGTGTCGTTGAGCGGAACGTACAACCCGCCAGCCCCTTCCACAACGAGAAAGTCGTACCAGGTTTCCGCCTGCCGGAGGTTTTCCACGATGGCATGGACGGTGGGTGCCGGACGCTGTGGTTCCAGACGGCTTGCCAGATGAGGAGACGTCGCGGCCTCAAAGCAGAACGGCAACAACGCCGACCGATGTTCTGCCGGGAGGGAAATCGAGAGATTTTGCAACACCGTATCGAAATCGGGAGCGACCCCTTGCCGCACCCCGGTTTGAACTGGTTTGGACAACATGGCGTTCCCACCCCGCCGTCGCAGCGCGTGAAGAATCCCCTGCGTGACGACCGTTTTCCCCGCGTCGGTATCCGTTCCGGTAATAAAAATGCCTTTCATCGTTTGCATCCCCTAACTTACGAATTATCAATTAACTCAAAGTCCAGTTCCAGGTCGTGTAGTAGTGCCAGGTCGGAGGAGGGGATTCCGCCGGGGGTGGTGAGGAGGTTGCCAACCATGAGGCCATTGGCACCTGCGTAAAAAAGGAGGGATTGCAAAGGTCCCATGGCGGAGCGTCCGGCACAAATGCGGATTCCTGAATCGGGGCAGGCAATCCGAAAAAGGGCGACCGTCCGCAGAATGTCCAACGGCGGGACGGGAGGACGGTTTTCCAACGGTGTGCCGGGAATGGGAACGAGAAAATTGAGCGGAATCTCCTCCACCCGCAATTCCGCCAGCGTCTGAGCCAGTTCCACCCGTTGTTCCAGCGTTTCGCCCAGCCCGAAAATCCCGCCACAGCAGATTTCCAGCCCGACCGATCGGGCGTTTCGGACGGTTTGGATTCTGTCGTCGTAAGTGTGCGTGGTGCAAATGTTTGGGAAAAAACTGCGAGCCGTTTCGAGGTTGTGGTGAAAGCGTCGCAGCCCGGCATTTTGGAGCCGCAGCAAATCTTCGCGGGGAAGGCAGCCCAACGACGCACACCAGAATGGCCTTTCCCCCACTTGGGGTCGCAGAGCCTGCAATTCTTCGGCCAGAATCGCCACTTCGCGGGAACTCAGCCGGCAACCACTGGTGACCCAGCCGAAATTTTGGAGCGGTAGCGGGCTGGCGGTGGGGAACTGTCGGATTTTTTCACGGCAAAGTGGATAGACCGACGTTTGCGGCACGGCATGGTGAGCGGACTGGGCACAAAAGGCACAATTTTCGCCGCACGCCCCACTTTTCACGTTGGCAATGGCACAAAGAGCAATGCGGTTGCCGAATTTTTCCAGCCGCAGAGCTTGGGTTTGAGCGAGTAATTCGGGTATTTTCTCCGGTGGCGTCTGGAGGATGGCCAGTCCCTGAGCAAGCGTTATCATCGGTTTATTTCGGGGGATGAGAGGAATTTGGAAAGCCTTTATTATAGTTGGAGAAGTCTTTTCCGCAAGGGGAGGAAAGGGTGTCGCAAAAAGGTAGGGTGAAAGTCGCGAAAAGGTAGGTTTTTTAGTTGCATTCGTAAAAAACTGTGTTATAATGAAAACCATGGAGAAAATTTTTACTATTTTTTGAGGATTTTTGCCCCCGCCATCATCGGTACGGTTGGGGCCAAACGGCGGAAAGAAATTTGAGGATAGAACAGGTATTCCCTAACACTTTGAAAAACGAGAGGATGAGTACGATGAACAGAAAAAATTTGGTATTGGAAATGGCTCTGGCAATGTTAATTTGCGGGGGGGGGGTAATTTACGAGGAGTCTTTGGCACGGACTACTATTGGCAGGGTAGCGCAACCGATGCGTGGAATACTCCCACGCTGTGGAGTCCGCAAGGTACTCCGGGCACAAGTGATACGATCTTTATCTTCGATAACAAAACTCTCACACTAAAAGGCTCTGACAATGTGAACGTGGGTCTTTTTCTGACAGGCCAGACGGGTAGTGCGAGTGCAACAGGATCGGGGACGATCTATGTAACAGAGAACGCAAGTATCAAGACGAGCAATAATATGGTCGTAGGCCGGAATGCGGCCAAAGGATATTTCTATCTTCAAGGCGGAAGTGTGAATTCAGGTGGCAATTTCTATGTTGGGTTCGCCAATGATTTCCGAGAGACAAACTACGGGTATGTCGAACAGACGGGCGGTGATTGGAGCGTGGTTGGCTCGTTGGAAGTGGGTGGGGCCGCACTCGTGAATAATTCCTATGGAACCGGAGAGTATCTATTGAAGAATGGGACGGTCTCTACAAAAGATTTCATTGTTGGCTGTCGTGGTGGAGTAGGGACTTTCACTCTGGAAGGTGGCGAGGTAACGGTTACTAGTGGTAATATGGTGATTGGGCTGTATGAGAATGGTCAAACGGCCACGATGGGTTCGGGAACAGTGAAACAATCTGGCGGAACTTTAACACTTGGAACGGGTTCGGGAATACTCTATATTGGAGGATATACGCCTTTGAACAACTCCCGGGGAAAAGGGACGTATGAATATAGTGGCGGGACTCTGAATGTGGGAGAGGTCATTCTGGGAGCATGGTTGGGAGACGGTACGCTGAACGTTACAAACGGTTCTCTGACACTTCCTAAACTCACGGTAGGAGGGAGTCTTGATTCCGCTTCGGAGTTGAATGTTTCGGGCGGAGAATTGACGGTTCAATCCCTCAATCGTGGAGTGAATCAGTTGACGGTTTCGGGGGATGGAGTTTTGAATATCGTGGGGAACTATGCCCATCGAGATAATGGTAGCCGGAATGTGGATGTCTCTGGTGGAAAGTTGAACGTGACCGGGCAATTCGATATAGCGGGCACAACGGTGCAATTTTCCGGGGGAGAGCATTCGGTTGGACAGTTGAGATCGGTGAGTAGTGGGCTTGCGACGACCTTGAATTTGGTGGGGGATGTGAAGCTTCATGTAGGCCGTGTGGCATTTGTTCAGGCCAATGCCGAAACGACGAAAATCAACTGGTACGCAACCTCGGCAGGCTTTCCGACGATTGTCAGTGCGACGAATGATCCCACGACTTCAGGTTTATCGGATGCGTTTGCGGGTACCCATACGGCCAAAGTGGGGGGCGGCGTAGCTTTGATGAAGGAGAGTGGCTGGACGTTGTTTTCGGCGATCAAGGAACAGGATAATACCGGGGCATCGGCAAGTAATGTCATCGTGACGGACTCTCATGTCTGGAAAATGGATAAAACCTGGGACTCTGTGGAAGATAACGGTGATTTGACCAATTTCAAAATCAGCGCATGGCTGGACCCAGCCGCGAAAAGTGGGGAGTTGGAAATCGCGGCCAATACTTACGAGACGCTTCGGTTGGAGGAGAGTCGGGAATATGGCTGGATTGAGTTTACGAACAATACCGATTCGCTGCAAAATTATATGATTTCGTTGGAACTGGTCGGTTTGGATGAGACTTCGACGTTGGAAGCGGTGTTGGCGTGGATGGAGGAAAATGGAGAGGGAAATGTGGAATCGGACGGCGTCAATCATCTGTTGTTGTCCGGGTTGTCGTTGATGTCGGGGGAGACGAATTTTCTGGCATGGGATTTTGCGGATTTCAACGCTCTGATGGGCGGAGAGGTGGCGGTGGGATCGGTCACGGCAATGGCGGTTCCTGAGCCTGCGACGTGGTTTCTGTTGGGATTGGGGTTGATGGGACTTTTCTGGAGCCGAAAACGAAAATCATAAAGAGGGGTGAATTTCATGAAGAAAAAGGGTTTTACGTTGGTGGAGCTTCTGGTGGTCATTGCGATTATCGGAATGCTCGTCGGGTTGCTTCTGCCCGCCATCCAGCAGGCTCGGGAAGCAGCCCGGATGTCGCAGTGTTCCAATCAATTACGTCAAATTGGCCTGGCTTGCCATAACTATATGTCTTCCAACAGTGAGAAGTTTCCCGAAGGAGTCATCAAGCAACAGGGAACCGATGGCAGTTACGAAGGACGGGGGATGGCAGGTGTTTTTACGCTGATTTTGCCTTATATCGAGCAGGCAACGATTTATGAGCAGATCGATTTGGAGCGGAAAATTACGTCGTTGTACCATAACAACACGTCGTACCAAACGCCGGGCGGAACGACGATCGATGGTCGGAGTTTGCTGATGACGGTGATTTCGTCGTACCTTTGCCCGAGTTGGAGCGAAGATTCCACGGTGGAGAAAACGGCGTACCATATTTACGGTTCGCTGCGGACGTACATGGGAGTGGGAGGGGTGATTCGGAATTCGGACGAACGTGATCCCCAGGGAAATGCCTACCCCATTGCCACGGTGGAGAGTTCCGGGAATGGGAATATGCCTCGGAATGGGATGTTTGAGTGGTGCAAGGTGGTTCGGGTGGGAAGTGTGTCGGACGGGTTGAGCAATACGCTGATGGTGGGCGAATATGTCCATCGGGACGAGGATGCCAATTCGTCGTTTTATACCCATCCGGGAAATGTTCGTCCGGCACTTTACGGTGCGAACGATGAGCCTTCTGGTCATCATTCGCCGTTTAGTTTCAAAGTGGTGACGCGCGACTACGGACGAATCAATCAACGGGTCGATCGTGCGGATGGCGTTCCGTTTGCGTGGCTGCCGATGGGGAGTTCGCATACGGGCGGCGCGAATTTTGCCCGCGCGGATGGGAGCGTTTCGTTTGTCGCGGACCGGGTTTCGTACATGGTCTATTCTGCGTTGTGTACCCGGAATGGCAAAGAATCGACGCTGAATGTGGAGGAAGATTGATCGAAATTGAAGTAGAGGGAAATCAGCAATGAAATGGATATTTTTTATTGGTGGGTTATGGTTTTCAGGAATGTTGGTGGGAGCGGAAATTCGCCCGGTGGCAGTTTGGACTTCGGCAGATGTCTTGGGACCGGAATTTTCGGCAAAAAACATGATCGACGGGGATTTGGCGACTTACGCCGCACTTCTGGATGAGAGCCGGACGGGAAAAAGTGAGAAAACGATTCCACCCTATGGAGCGAATCCAACAACGTGTCTGTTTGTGCTGGATTTGGGGAGTATGCAGAAATTCAAGGGAATGAAATTTGTGGCTCCTGGCTACAACGCACCATTGATGGCATCCCGTGTGACGATTTTTCTCTGCGAGGACGCGGAGGGAAAAAGAGGTATGCGGACACTTGTTGAAAATGCAGGTCTGATTTCCACCAGGAACAATTACGCTGCGTTTCTCGATTTTGGGAAAGTGGTGGAAGGGCGTTATGTTGGTGTGCGGGTGAATGCTTCCTGGGAAGAGAAGCTGCCGCTCAATTCGGAAGATGGCTGGATCAATATTCGGGCTGTCTATCGTCAAAAAGGAATGCCGGTGAGTGGTTTGGGAGATCGTTTTCTGGCTCAGTTTGCGGAAGTGAGTTGTTATCTGGAAGAACCGGCTGACCGGCGGGCACCGAATCCGCCGGATGTGGCGATTGCTCCCGAACGGTTGTTTCGCGACTGGCTTTATCAGGACTATGGTCTGGATGTGAGCCTCTGCTTCCATTCTTCGCAAAATGCGGCGTTGGAAAAAGGACTGGTGGAAAAAGTTCTGGCGGAATTGCATGAAAAAAATGTCGATTGTACAAAACTCATTTCGGAAAAGGAGTGGCTTGTGCAGGAACGCATTCCTGGAAAGGATTCCCGGTGGAAGGAACTCTATCGAAAGGCGTGCGAACAACGACGGATTACGCGATTGCAATACCTGTTGGGAAAAACGAAGCAGTTTTTGTATGTCAAGCATTTTGTCTTTGGTGGTGGAGTGATTATCGAATATACGGAGTACCAGATAGATCGCCAAATGCCACCGTATGGAGATAAGACGAAAGAATTTCGTCCCGGTTCGCAGCTCTGCCTGGCGACGATTTTGCCGGATGGGTCGATTCAGCACGAAGTCCTGATTCACAAACCCAACGGCCTGATTCGTGATCCGGCGTTGAGTTACGATGCGAAAACGCTGATTTTTTCCATGCGGGATAATTTCCAGACGGAAAATTTCCATCTCTACAAGATGGATATGGTATCCCGGAAAGTGGAGCAGATTACATTCGATTCTGAAAAGGAAGGAAAACCGGTCTATTGCAGTGACACGGAGCCGTGCATTACGCCGGAGGGGAAGATTCTCTTCCAGTCCACGCGGGGCGGGTTGATGGATATTTGCTGGCCGATGCGTTGTTCTAATTTGTATACCTGTGACATGGATGGAAAAAACATCGTCCGTCTGGGCTTTGATCAGTTGCACACGCTTTATCCGCAAGTTCAGGAAGATGGCCGAATTACATTCACGCGGTGGGAGTACAACGACCGAAACGCGACGTTTGTACAGCCGTTGATGGTGATGAATCCCGACGGTACCGCCCAGACGGAGTATTACGGAAACAATTCGTGGTATCCGACCTCCATTATCCATGCCCGTGGGGTGCCGGGAAGTCACAAGGCGATTGCGCTGGTTTCGGGGCACCATGTTTTACACAAAGGAAAACTGGTTCTGATTGACCGAAACAAAGGAACGCAGGAGAATGACGGGATTGAGTTTGTGGCAGGTTCTTCCCCGGACAACCAGCCAGGCCGTCAACCTTCCCAAGCCCCGAAAATTGACCGGGAAGTGTTTGAAATTGACGTTTACGGCCACGATGGTCCGCAGTTTCAGTACCCCTATGCGTTTGACGAAGAGCATTACCTGGTCGGTTTCAACCCGGAAGGTTATTTTTGCCAATATCCGTGGTGTTACCCACCGTTTGGCGTTTATTTCATGGATGCGGAAGGCCGTCGGGAATTACTGGCGTTCGACTGGTCGATTTCGTGTTGTCAGGCAATTCCTGTGATGGAACGTTCGGTGCCGGTTCAGAGAATTTCGTCGAAAGATAGGACTTCCAATACCGGTTGCTTCTATGTTCAGAACGTCTATTTGGGGCCGGGTTTGAAGGGAATTCCTGAAGGGACGATCCGTCGTCTGCGTGTGGTGGGACTGGAATACCGTGCCGCTATGGTGGGGATGGGAAGTAATCGTGGCGTTGGTGGTTGGGGAAATGTCTTTACGCCGATCTCATTTAACAGTGGCAGTTGGGACGTGAAGCATGTTTTGGGAGAAGTCGATGTGGAAGCGGACGGAAGTGCATTTTTTGAAGTTCCAGCCCGGACCCCCGTTTATTTCCAGTTGCTGGATGAGAAGGGACGCTGTGTGCAGACGATGCGCAGTTGGGCAACATTACAGCCGGGAGAACAGTTTGCTTGCCTGGGTTGTCATGAAAACAAGAACGACGTTGGACTGGTTTCGCAGAGGAAACCCACGATAGCCATGAGTAAACCGATTCAGAAATTGCGTCCGTTGGGGGAGAAGCATCCTTGGATGAAACGGCTGGAGACGGAAAATTATCTTGATTCGCTCGAAATGTTTCTGGGAATCCAGCAGCCGTGTGATTTGGACCCGGATGCTCCGGTGGATGGTTTCAGTTACATGCAGGAAATTCAACCGATTTGGGAAAAACATTGTGTCGAGTGCCATCGGGGAAATATTCATCATCCCGATCCCCAAAAAGCCTCTTCACTTGCCTTGACGGGAGAGTTTATCGAGACGAAAGAACGTGTTTTGCGGAAGAATGTGGATGAGCATAAACGGAATTATGCCCGCTCATATCTGGAATTGACCGACAACGGTAACCACAATGGAAGTCGATGGGTTTCTTGGATTCCGTCCCGAAGCCAGTCGGACATGATTCCCCCTTATTTTCGCGGTTCGGTAAAGAGTTCGCTGATGGATTACCTGGAACCCTCCCACTATGGCGTTGCGGTATCGGATGTTGAAAAGCGGAAAGTGGCGTGTTGGATTGATTTATGTGTTCCTTTTGCCGGTTCCTATGCCCAGCACAACACCTGGACGGATGCGGAAAAGGCTCAGTACGATTACTTCCAGCAAAAACGAGTTCATTTTGCTCGGGAGGAGATGGAAATAATCCGCCAGTTGGAGTAGGAAAGTGGCATGGTTTTTCCTTGAACGCGGAAGTACAATGAAACAGAAGTCGTTTTGTTGAGAAAAATTCCATGAAAAGAGGGAGTAGGGAACCATGTTGCATACCAACAGGGAGCGGAAAACGCCGTTTGTGGACACGTTTCTGGAGGTGGAAAACGCGATTGCCCAAATTCCACGGTACCAGATGTCGCCCGAATCCCTCTCACCACGGCAGGCGTATCACCTGGTGCGGGATGAGTTGATCGACGAAGGGAACGCACGTCAGAATTTGGCGACGTTTTGCCAGACGTTCATGGAAGAGGAAGCCGTTCGGCTCATTTCCGAAACGCTGAAAAAGAACAGTATCGATAAATCGGAGTATCCCCGGACGGCCGAATTGGAAAATCGGTGTGTGCAGATTCTGGCCGATTTGTGGAACGTTCCTGCCGGTGCGGAGTTTATCGGAACATCGACGGTCGGTTCCAGTGAAGCGTGCATGCTCAGTGCCCTTGCCATGAAATTTCGCTGGCGCAAGCGGATGAAAACGTCGCAAAAGCCGAACCTGGTGATTTCGAGTGGTTTTCAGGTCTGTTGGGAGAAATTCTGCCGTTATTGGGATGTGGAACTGCGGGCGATTCCGATGGACGCATCCCATTTCTGCCTCGACGCGGAAAAGGCCATTCTGGCGTGTGACGAAGGGACGATCGGTGTGGTGGGAATTTTGGGAATCACCTACACCGGAATGTACGACGATATTCGAGCTTTGGATAAAGTTGTCGAAACGTACAATCAACACGCCACCAACCCGATTTCCATCCATATCGATGCCGCTTCTGGGGGATTGTACGCACCGTTTGTCCAACCGGAACTGGTTTGGGATTTCCGCCTGAAAAACGTCGTTTCCATCAATACCTCCGGGCACAAATATGGCCTCGTCTATCCGGGAATTGGCTGGGTACTCTGGAAAGAGAAGGAATTTCTGCCGGAAGAGTTGATTTTTCAGGTGAGTTATCTTGGCGGCACCGTTCCCACCATGGCCATCAACTTTTCCCGTTCTGCCGGACAAATTATCGGGCAATACTACAATTTTGTTCGATTCGGAAGAAGTGGTTACGAGAGAATCCATCGAAATACGCAGCGAATTGCCCAGTACCTGGCGAGTGAAGTCGAAAAAATGGGCTATTTCCAACTCTACCACCATGCCGACCATTTGCCGTTGGTCTGTTATGGCTTTCGTGAGGACGTGGACGTTTCGTGGAATCTGTACGATCTTTCCGACCACTTGCGTATGCGTGGGTGGCAGGTTCCGACGTACCCTTTGCCGGAGAATTTGCAGGAGATTCTCATTCACCGCTACGTTTGCCGTGCCGATTTGACACTTCCCATGGCCGAGCATTTGCTCGACGATTTACAGGCCTCCATCCGCGAATTGAACGACCGTCCCAATCTCACCCGCAATGAATACCGCGTGCCGCAAGGATTTACCCATTAGAGTACGTCTAAAAACATTTTTTCATTTTTATTTTTCCCTGAATTCATCTTGTTATCTCGGCGACAATCCCGATTTCAAGTATCCGCCGAGAGAATCGTGGGAATGGAAATATCTGCGTCTTCTGCGTAATCTGCGGATAATTCTTAACGTTGGAAGTAGTTGAAATTGCTGGATTTATCCAAAAATCTCTCTAAAAAATAAGTTTTTCCGCATTTCCTTTTTTTGTCCGCAGATGACGCAGAAGACGCAGATGATTTTACTTCCATCTCCATCCTCTGTGGAAAGTCTCCTATACTGCCAACGGCTCAACCGATTTATTTATACTCCATCCACTTGAGTTTTTCGGATTCACTCCCCAAAGGTAGGGGCTTTCTTTTTGTTTTCCTGAAATTCAAAATGGAAGGAGTATAGATGGAGTATAAATGTGGAAAATGAGTTCCAGAAATGCTCCTGAATCCTATTTATTATTTTGCTCCGAATTTTCCGGTGCGGCAGCCACGGCAACGACGACGGAGGTGTCGGACCCCTGGCCGGAATAATAAGCGAGGAAATGGGTTTTCTGGATAAAGGTGGCGTTGACGTTGCCTGCGTCGAACGTAACCGCACTCCCCAAAGCGACCGCTTCGGATGCCGGCCAGTGGAGAGGTTGGTCGAAAATACTGTCGGGAGAGACGACACTGCGGCGGAGAACGCCTCGGCCACGGTGGTAGTAATAGTTGCTCAGGAGGCCACTGTCAGGATCGAAAATCAGACTTGGTGTGGAGGCGAGAACGTCGCCGATGTTGGTACGCGAACGTTTCCACGTCTTACCGCCATCGAGCGAAGTCATCTGGAATTGCGAGCGTACCGTGGTATTTCCGCCCATTTCCGAGCGTGCCACAGCCAGAATTCTTCCGTTGCCGAGATAGACTGCGGACGGCTCGGTCGGCCATTCCGATTTGGGCAGTTCCGATTCCACGACGTGCTGCGTCCAGGTTTTCCCATCGTCGCCGCTGGTCAACGTTCCCCACGAGTGGCACGGGCCTTCGTCGCCATAATTTCCCGCAAACCAGAGTGCCATCAGGCCGACTTCGGGGACGGCGAAAACGTCGGTGATCTGAATCGGAATCACGTCGAACTTGGGCGTGGCGAGATGGGTGAACGTGATACCGTCGGTTGTGCGGTAGAGGTCGTGATTCCACTCTTTTCCAATTCGCCGCACCCAGAGGAGCATGGCACCGGTGGAATCGAGCCCTTTGCCGATCGTCACTTCCCCGTCGCCGGGCGTGTTGGCAACGACCGTTTCCGGCGACCACGTTTTCCCTCCATCCGTCGATGTGCGGGCATAAACCGCTCGGGCATCTTCCCCGATGGTATGAGCCGTGCCACGACTGTACACGCAGACCAACTTGTCTCCGAGAGCCTGAATCACCGGCCAGGAGTTGTATCCGCTCACATCCTGCACGACATGTGCCGGGGCGGGAGCTTTCTGAGGTGTCACCTTGACCATGACCAGCCCGACAGGACGGGTAAACGTGTCGGCAGGGTCTCCCGGCTCACGCTGAATCCGCACCGTCAGTGGCACGTTTGGCTCGATCGCGTAGAACGATTCCAGCACAATCGTCCGTGTCTGGAAAGGTTTTTCGCAAAGAGCCGTCCGCACGGGCGTTCCGAGAACCGAACGGGAGGTGAAAACGTCGTTTTCCGGCATCTGGGAAAGGTGAACCCGATAGACATCTTCCAGCGAAGGGTTGGTTTCCGATTCGTTTGTCGTCACGACGATTTCGACCTTCACACCGCCGTATTCCTCCGAAAAACCAGGCACGACGCCTGCCACCGACTGTCCGACCGTACCGCCCGAAAGCGACCAGACAGGAACGTGCGTCGAGCCGCTGGACATCATCACCAGCGATGGTTGCCCGGTCGCAATCGACAGGTCGTTCGCGGTCAAACAGTGGGGAGCATCCTGAGCCATCACGGCCAACGTCCAGCCAAACATCATCGGCAGACAAACCCAAACCAATCGTCTGGAAAGCATAAAAATTCTCCTTAAAAATGGAAGTAAAATGGCGAAACGATCAAGGGGTCCAGGTAGCCACCTGACCATCGTTGCGAATCCCTAAATTCTCGTGTGTTTCCGGCTCTATGCTGTACGAAATCCGTTGGACGGAGCCGTCGCACATGGCCATCCCGAAAGACCCGGCGTGAGCGGAGCCAAATCGGCTGGGAGCGGTGTCGTACTGCGGACGATCCTGGACGGGATAATGACTTTGCGAGGTGGATCGCAGGGTGTCACCGTCGCCGCCGGAATAACCTGTCGCGTCGTCTCCACCGCAGAGTAATGCCGCCGTGCCGATGTAGCGATCCGACGCCATGTATTTCTCCCCGCAAAGGTAGGTGTTGCTCGTTCCGTCACGAATTTCCGACAGTGTGATCTGGCTTCCATGGTAAATCACGCCCGTTCCGACTGGTTTCCACTGATTCTTGCGCAGAATCTCCATCGCGTCGTTCATATCCTTCACTTCGGTGATATGGCCGGGATGGGTGGAGCCGCAATTTCCTGCGTAGTCCGTTTTCATGACATTCTGTTCGCCCGACGGAAGTTGCACATTTTGGAACGTCGCACTCGAAAATTTCGTGTACGAAGCCTGGCACGTCCGACGCGAAGGGCAGAAAAAAACGGGAATCGGCGTGGTGATGACCGTTTCGCTCCCTTTTTTCTGTTCCGAAGTAATCGTGTCGGGCTGCCCGTCCGAACCCATCTGAAAAAGGGCGTTCTGTTCCAAAAACGGCAAAATGGAAAACGTCCACGCTCCCGGCTGCGCATACGAAAAGCCGCGATCGGGGTCGCCGCACCACGAATAGTACCAACCTCCCGACGGGAGATTTTTTTGCGCAGTCTCCAAATTCAGACATGCCAACGCCATTTGCCGCAGGTGATTGTTACACTGCATCTGGCGAGCCGCTTCCCGTGCCTGCTGGACGGCTGGCAGGAGTAACCCCACCAACATCCCGATAATCGCAATCACCACCAGCAACTCGACTAATGTAAAACCGGCACGTTGCCTGAATTCAGGAAAAAAGGCGTATCTCGACAACATGGAATACCCCCTTTCTTCCTTAAAAAGCCTGTTTTCCACGTCGCCAACAGCCCAAAGCCACCAATCCCAACGCCAGCAACAACCAACTCCCAGGTTCCGGCACGGCGGCACGATCCACGCCCAAATAAAGTTGCGTTCCCTCACCCCAGAGGTTGAAATAATGCTCCTGCCAGCCCGAAAGCCAGGTCGAAACATCCAGACTGGCCAGGTTGCCAATCGTTCCCACCGCCAATCCATCCAGGGAACTCCAATCCGCGTCCGAATCGATGTTCAGCAACAATCCCCCCGCCGCCATTTCCAACGTCTCAACCGCAAGCGTATCGTATGTATTCGCGTCCAAAATATCGAGTTGCAACTGTCCGCCATCCTGGACAGTCAACTTCTTTCCAGCCGCAAACAGTGTGTTTCCATAGGGATTCGACTGGTCGCCCGGTGAAAAAATGCCGCCGGTCTCCACTTGCAGAGAGAACGGAACATCCTCATCCAGCGACGAGACCCGCGAATCATCCGAACCTGCCACGACGCGAACCGTATCGGTCGTGGTGTAGTTGCCGTTGGTGCCGAGCGAAAATTTTCCGCCAGCCAGGACGACTTCGGAACTTGCCAGGGTGGTCTCCAAAACCAGCGTCCCACTTTCCACCAACGTCTCTCCGGTGTACGAGAGCGTTCCGGTGAGCGTTTGCGTTCCCGCACCGGTTTTCGTCAGACCGATCGCATTTTTTACCGTTCCGTTCCACGAATGACTTTCCCCCGCGCGGGTGGCAATCGTCAGCGTCGAGGCCGCACTTCCCGAATTGAGAATCGATCCAAAATTTCCGGTAAGTCCCGCGACCGTGGCGGAATGACCGTACAAATCGAGCAGCGACTCCACATGACCATTGTCTTTCACAAACTGAATCACGCTGTGGGGGGAAAGTGCGTTATCGGCCATCAGTGCCAACCGTGCCGTGGCCGCGTAAGTCGCATTTCCCGCCGCGCCCAGGATGGTGGTGCCGGAATAGTCGTTTTCAGGATTCGTCAAAACTGCCCAACCGCCATTCCAACAAATCGTCAAATTTCCCGGATTGGCAGAATTGACATCGGAAATTTTTCCATCCAGCACCAAATACCCAATATCAGCGCGTTCGCCAGCATGGTCCATCGCATACTGAACCGCATTGGCGAAGGTATTTTCATTGTGTCCCCAGCCAACTTCAATTTTTCCTCCACCACTGGCAAGCCGGATGTCGTTGTACAGGTGCAGCACCGCGTCCACTCCACCGATACGAGTTCCACCGTTGTTGGAAATGCCGCCATTATTCAGCGTAATCGTGCCGGTTCCGAAGCAGCCCGAAACGATATTTCCGTCCGCGTCCAGCATCCCACTACTGTTAAACCTGGCCCAGCTCCCCTGAATCACCGTCCCGGCCGTGTAGGTATTCTCGCCGTTGAGAAGCAAGTGGGCACCTTCCATGCTATGCCCGCCGTTGAGAACCAATTCCAGATTCCCGGTAATTTTGCCAAAATACGGATTCGTCTGCCCGGTACTCCCTCCGAGCGATAATTGCGATTTCGTCGTCTGGCTATTCGTAATGACCGCATTCTTATTTTGGGTTGTTTGCTGAAGTTGACCGATCCCCTCATTTTTTCCATTCAGGTCGAAAATGCCACCGTTGATGGTCTGAACACGGCTACTGCTGAGTTGGTTTCCCCCCGTCCCGGTCAGACGCACCGTCCCCCCTTCCAATATCAGAAAGTGGGCGGAATTCAAGCCGGTCGATTTGTTCAGGTTCAACGTTCCGCTTTTCATCCGAATCGTCGTCGCTTCGTTGTTGGCAGTTCCTCCCAAAGTCAACGACCCTTCGCCATAATCGACCACGAGCGTCGTGTACTGAATCCCGCCGTTGAAGGTGTTATTCGCCATCCCCGTCGGCTTCAGTGTGAGCGTTGCCTTGCTGCTGTCTTTTGTCGAATTCGTAATGTATACCCCCTCACCACTGGCTGTCGATTGTTCGATGGTTCCCAACGATTCGTTGTGACCGTTCAAGTCGAATTGTCCACCGGTGACGACCAGACTCTCGCCAACCTGGTTTCCGCCGGTGCCCGTAATTTTCACGTTGGCTCCTGAAATCGTCAGATGGTTGACGACATACTGGCTATCCGTGCGGGCAAATTCGTAGTCGCCAGTGGAGAGCGTCAGATTTTCGACCGGATCGGTACTGTTATCATAAACCGTCGCTGCCGAAAGAGTCGAAGTGAGAATTACCAAAAGGAGAAAAAAGGAAATCTGAGAAAAGAACCGTTGCCATCTCTCAAAAATGCCTATTCTGCCCCCCCCCCCGACTTTAACATGCAGGTGACCAACCCATTGCTCTGAATGAACTTGCGCATCCAAGACCTCCGTTTTCTGTAAATGTAACTGGAAGCCTTCCTCCCTTTTCGCCAGGCGATTCGGGAACAAGGCATGAATTTCTCATCAAAACGATAAAAATATTATACCAGAAAAAAATGCGGTGTCAACTAAAATTTGAGAAAACAAGCCATTTTTTCAAAATTTTTTCTCTTTTCTCCATTCCGTGGCACCCAACATTCCCCAATAACGTCCCACGGCCATCAAAATCAGGAGAGCATTTCCCCCCGCCACGAGGAAAAATATCTTCAGCGACCCGACCCCCGCGCCATAGCCATGCAGGGCACTTCCGAGGATGTAGTTCACACCGTACCAGGCCATGA
Organism: Planctomycetia bacterium; assembly: GCA_030527185.1. GTDB lineage: Bacteria > Planctomycetota > Planctomycetia > Pirellulales > Thermoguttaceae > RGIG3701. The sequence continues at coordinate 124,011 of JAUNBF010000001.1, forward strand.
TAATTGCCATGGCACCCAAAACGGAGCCGATCGGGAGCGTCATTTCCCCCAGCAGTCGGACATACCGTCCATGGAGAATCAGAAGATAGACGAGCAGGGAAATCAACGCCCAGACTTCCTTCCGATCCCAACTCCAGAACCGTCCCCACGAAACGTCCGCCCAGAGGCCGCCCAAAATCGTGCCGATGACCAACAGCAAAACAGCCGCCTGCATACAGCGGTAAATCAGTTCCGAAAGCGTCTGGCAAATGGCCGGTTCCGTCCGCTTCCCATCCATTTCGGGATATTTTCCCAAGGCGTAAATCAGGAGCGATAAATTCCCCAAAGCCCACGCCAGCATCCCGGCACCGTAGCTGGCCACAATCGTGATAACGTGTACGGAAAGCCAGTAGTTGTCCCGCAAAATCGGCATCAGATTCCGCAAATTGGCGTTGAAAAGCGACGTGCAGGAATACGCGATGTACGAAATCAGGAAGACAATCAGCGAAGTTGCCAACGCAAACCAGATTTTCTGGTCTCCCGCCACGTTCCACGAACCGCGTTCTTTCCAGAGCCAATAAGCGGCCCCCACCGGTGTCAATACCATCCGGGGAATCCACCAGACCAACACACCGAGCGTCAAAATCCCCGTCAGCCAGACCACCTGATCCGAAAGGGAGGGGAACGTCGCTCCGATGGCAAGCCGGGGGGTGAGGCTGATGACGTTGTATCCATCCCCCAATCCGAAACCGGCACAGGTCAGCAGCCAGACAATCCCCCCCATCAGAAACAGACGAACGGGGAACAAGCCCCAGGCGATTTTTCGAGCGACCGTCTCTTTTTCCCCTCCCGGCGAGGTCGCCTGCCAACCGAATGAAAACGCGGGTTCCAGAATTTGCCGCAGCGAAAGCCAGATTCCCATCACGCCTGCCGTCCACGACACAAACACGATCGTTTCAAACATATTCGTGACCGGTGCCCGTCCCATAATCCACGAACGCAGTGCCAGTCCCCAAGTCGTGAATCCAACCCCCACCACCAGGAAAACGAGTCCCAGAATCCACAAAATGGAGCGAATTTTCGGGAAAATTCCCCCCGAATCTTTCGATTGCGCCAAAACCAGCGAAAAAATCCCCGCCAGTCCCAACAGCAAAAACGCCACAAAGGGAAATACCCAGCCCCAGAGGAACGGGGTGAGGTGGTAGTAGAAAACTTCCCGCCGCAGGTTGGTCGGATCGGTTGGATACACGGTAGCGTGCAGAATTTCGTCGTCCCGCCGCTCTTTCGGAAGGAGATTTTCCCGAATCGAGGCCGTTTCTTGTGCCAACTCTTGAATTTGTTCGGCAAATTGTTCCGACGCTTGCGTAAAATCCGCTCCCCGCTTGGCTTTCCACGCCTGAACCATCCCGGAAAAAGCCTGTCGAATGGCATCGATGGTGGGGTGCGCTTTTTCGGGAAATTGCCGCAAAATTCCCTCCCGGCTTCCATACAAAAGAGCATGAAGACTCAACCAGGGGTGCATCTGAACCGACTCATCCCGCCACGCATCCAGCGGTGCCGCGTCGAGCGAAGGCAAAATGTTCAACGGCATTCCATCGTCATACAGAGCGTACTGCAACTCATTGTACTGAATTGCCAGTCGTTTCATCTGCACCCAGTGCGTTCGGGACTGCGACTGGACGTACTGCCACTGCGGCGGCGAAATCCCCTCCGGGGCGGGCGTTTGCAACAATTGAAGAATGTACGTCTCCACCTCTTTCGCGAGCGTTTCCGAGTCCCGAACGAGTGCTCCGGTGGGAACCGCCAGTGCCTCCAGCGAAACGGATTGCGTATTCTGCTCTTTGCCATCCTTCCAGAAAAGCTGTCCCAGCGTCTGCAAATGCGCGGAAATCTTCTCCGCCAGACCTTTGTTGGCGAGTGGCATTTTGGAAATTCCCGGCTGCAATCCCATGCTCCAGGTCTGCATAACGGAAACGAGCCGTTCCATAAACTCCGTCCGAAGCGTTCCTGCCGTTTGAGGATGGAACGTCAGCGCCCGATACGCCATGATTTGTCGCTCCAACTGCGTCAGTGCGTCGAACAACTCCTTTTCTGCCGGAGGATAATTCCCGTCCGGAGACGTTTTTTTGGCCGCTTCCAGTTCTGCTACCAGATGTTCGTATTCGGGGGAAGTATAAAACCGAATCGTCTCGGCAGGAGAAACTTTGGAAAGCCGCACACCCGCCTCATCATGGAGCGGCAGCCCCATCCGCGTTCGCAAAACTTCCTTTTCCAACGGCAAAAACGGCACATCTTCCCACAGTTCCGGCTCCACCAGCCAGGAGAAAAAAATCTCACTGGAGCGAAAAGAACGTTTCTCCCCCTGAAAAACCAGCCGTGGCTTTTCCCGTCCGCAAATCTGCAAAACTTCCAGCCGTGCCAGCGCGTCGAGCGGCATGATCCGTCCCTGATGGAAAACGGGAAGCGTTTCCCAGTGCGACCAGTCCCACGACTTCGTTTTCGCCGATTCCGCCGCCAGCGTTTCCGCCGTTCCCACCAGAAAACTCATCAGAAGAAAAAAGGCTATTCCCACATTTTTTCGCATCGTCATCACCCTTCCTTCCCCGCCTTTTTCCCCTGAATCTTCCGCATTCCCAGCAGCGTCATCCCCAACACCATCAGGAGACAACCCAGATACAACAACCCCCGTCCCGGTGCGTGATTGACCGTAAACCACGAGATGTAAAGTTGTTCCCGCAAGTCCCCTGCCGAAACCACTTTCTGGAAAAGCGGGTCGTTGGGCAAAATCGGACCGCGAAACGACGATTGGTACACCCGCCAGATACGGTGCGTCTGCGGGTCGGCAAAATCGACGGGCTGATTCAGGTGGATTCGGATGTTTTTCTGCCGCACGTCCTCCGATTCGCGATCAAGGAGAGAGACTTCACTCGAATAATGTGCCGCCATCGACGTGCCCGGGTCCAGCCGCCGATGAAAACGGTTCAGAAAGAGCCGAAAACCGAGGTCCACCTGGTCAGGAGCGAGCGAAACCGTCACCGTTCGCTCTTTTCCCGGAAGCGAAATCAGCTCCCACTCTGCCGCCGAGGGTTCGGGGAACGTGGGGTCGGGAAGTTGTGCCCGAATCCACCCTTCGTAACGGTTTCCATCGACTTCCAACGCAATTTTGACAAATTTCAAATCGAGTCCCTTTTTCTCCATCCCGCTCAACCGCCAATCTTTCAACGGCACCGAAACGATACCATATCCCGGAATATCCTCTTGCGGAATCGGGAGGATTTTTACCGTCATGGCGTTGGGTGTCCTGGGAAAAACTTCCACGGACTGATTTTCCCGCAATTCCTGTTCCGGCGTCGCGATCGGCACCCAGTCGGGACGTTTCCACGTACGAGCATACCACTTTCCATCGGGAGATTCCAGAATTTCCAGCCGTGGGCAGTCGATCAGCTTCCGCATTCGCTCCATCATCGGCTTCATCGACCGCTCCTCCTCCGAAACCGGGAGCGTCTGCCCATCCGGGGAAGTGTACTCCAAAACTTCCGCCTGCGTCCAGAGGTAACCGTAGATTTTCTCCGCGTAACCCTGCGTACTCATTTCCGGTGAATCGGCCACGAGCGTCAACTCCGCCCGCGTCTCCCCCTTTTCCACCACCAGTTTGGCCATGTTGATTTCCGGCTCCACCCGCAGAAGGGTAAGCTGCCACTGCGTCGCTGGCAACTGCCAAATTTTTCCCAATGGCAATTGATTCAACGGTACGAAATAGACCTTCCCCTCCAGCCACAACGTTACCAATCCCTCCTTCGCGGGATTTTTCAGCAAACCAAACTCCGGCCTGCACTGCAAAAATGCGGAAACTTCCTCCGCGTTGGCGGCTTTTTTATAGACAATCGCCTCTCCCGACGCCGTTCGTGGACGCTGATCCATTCGGGCATGGCTCAAAAAGAAAGTTTCCCGTTGACCATCCTGCACAATCTCGATCTGCCGCTGCCGCGAAACTGGCACCATCTCCACCCGCGTCCGATAGTCCAGCACTTCCAGCCGAATCCCCCCTTCGTCGTACAAAACAGGCCGCGTTCGGGAGGAAGGAATCCAACGCCACGGAAATTGCGGCAGTCTTTCCCCCACGCCAATCGCAAAAAACGGCCCGCCCTGATAAAATTCCCACGAAAACGGTCCCGGTTGGAAAGAAACCGCCCGTTCCTCACCCTTTTTCGACTCGTCCAATGGCTGAATCTTCAACTGAAAATGGAGCGAATCAGCCGTGGCAATCCCATTGCTCGTCCCTTCAAAAATGCCGAGCGTGGCGTCCTGGCCGTACCACAGCGTCGTGGCACACCCCGCCATCAGCACCAGAATCCCCAGGTGCGTCAACAGAAACCCACTCTGCTCCTTCCGCCAGGGATAGCGTACCAACGCACTGGTCAAAACGCTCACCCCCAAAAGTCCGCACAGGCACAAAAACCACCACGAATGGTAAATCGCAAACGATGACGCGGCACTCCCATACTGGCTGTCCACCACCGTCGCCCAAGCCAGAACCACTCCCAGCACCAGCAAAATGACGACCGCAAATCGCATGGAACCCAAAAAACGGAGAATACGCATGACCATACTCACAACAACGAAAAAGGGTTGATAATTGTTAATAGTTCAGCTTTTTGGTTCAAAGGCGTAGGGATTTTTCCGGCGTGGCATCATTTTGCACAAGAAAATCCCGCCAACATACAAAAACGACAGGGGGATGGCCATCAAAACCATGCTGGTTGGGTCGGCGGGGGTGAGGATCATGGAGATGAAAAAGATGCCCAGAATCGAAATTCGCCAGTAGCTGGTGTACATGTGGACGCTGAAAATCCCGATTCGCTCCAGGAAAAGCATGACCAACGGCAACTGGAAACTGATTCCAAACCCGATCGGCAAAATCAGGAAGAAATTCAGCCACTCACTGATTCGCGGGTCCGGCTCGATTCCCATCCAACTATTGAAACTGAACAAAAATTCCAAAACCGGCTGGAAGACGAAGAAAAAGGCCAAAAACGCCCCGCCGAGGAAAAGCCCCAGACTGAACGGGAGGAAAATGTGTACGTATTTTCGTTCATGCGGATAGAGACCCGCCGCGATGAAGCTCCAGATTTGCCAGAAAACCCATGGACTGGAGAGAATCACGCCTGCCAGAAGCGATGCCTTGATGTAAATCATGAACGTTTCCTGCACGGCAAAGTTTTTCACCTGCGTTCGCGGGTCGCTCTCCGAGGGACGCCAGACGTAAAGCGAAATCAGTTCGGTCGGTCCCGCGTTTTCCACGGCATTTTCCGCCGTTTCCTGAGCCGTGACCGCCACGTTTTCCGTCACGTCCACCCCTTTTTCCGAAAGCGATTCGCTAATCCACGTTCCCCACTTCTCGAACGAAAAGTAATCCGCCACACTCCAGGCCTTCTCCTCTTCCGACGCCGCGGTCACTTCCTCTTCCGGCGAAGCGAGCTGGTCTAAAAAAGGAGACTCCTTCGGCAACGTCGTGGGATCCAGCCCCAGCACTTTCGCCAATTCCACCGGATTGACGAGGAGTTTTTCCGCCGTCAGGTGGTACTGTTGCGGAAGCCGTTCAACATCGGTTCCGTAACCTCGCGTCTGGAAATCGTCCTTGTTTTTCTGAATGGCCGTGTGGGCACGTCCCTGATAATACTGCGTCAGCGCACCTCGCAGCGGTGATTGAATCACCTCCACCACCTTGCCGCCCAAAATCAGCCCGATTAAAAATCCCACCACCAGGCCCAAGATGGCTCGGAAAAGGCAGGTTCGCAATTCTTCCAGATGCTCTCCAAAGGACATGGTACTCTCTTTGAAAAGATCGTCTTCATCAATATGTGACATGGTTTTTCCCATCAAAAGGGTTTGGTTCTGTTTTCACTAGTAGGGGATGGGGCATTGCCAACACCCTCTTCTATAATAACAGACTTTTCAGGAAATTCCAACCGGGGCGGGAAAATTTTTTCACGACGTTTCCCAACCTCCCCCAGGGAGTGAAAGAAAGAGGCAAAAACCGCGTATTTTCCCAAGGATTTTCAAAAAAATCAAAAAACAGACTGCGTGAATTTTAGCAATGGCGGGGAATGGGAGAAATGAGAGGGGCATTGTGTTGTGTGAAAATTATTCACGGCATTTTGGAAAAGGAAACTCACGAAAACGAGGGGAGGGGAATGAATATCTCGATCACATTTACTTTTTCAACATCGCCCTGAATACGACCGCCCTGAATACGCAAAAATTTTGTTTGTCCTGGCAATCCCCCCCTTGTTTTTCCGTGGGCTTTGGAGCATACTGAAAGAATAGAGCCTTGAGGAGAAAGGTTTTATCGACGAAAATGGTCAAAGAAGTGAAAACAAGCAGGAATGGGTCGGAATCATAATGAACAGGTACTTTTTATGTCTGATGGTGGGGCTGTTGTCCTGGGTGTTGGCGGGAAATGGAGAGTGGTCGGTACTGGCACAGGAAAACGAAGCGCCGGCGGCTGAAAAAGAGGATACTCCGGCAGCGAAAAAGAAAACGACCAGGAAAAAGACGACGAAAAAAAAGAGTACAAAGAAAAAGGCGGATGCCGATGAGGAAGAGGAAGCGGCGAAACCGAAAAGAGCGTCTCGCAAAGCGGTGAAAAAGGATGACGCGGCAGCCCAGGAAGCGGCTGAGGAAGAAACGTTGATGGAAGAGGCCGAGCAGGAAGTTGCGGATGCCCCTACCGAAGAGATGGAAGAAGCGGCGGAAGAGACGTTGACGACGGTGGAAACGCCGGAGGAGGTTGCGGAAGAGACTGCCCCGGAGGAAATGGCGGAAGAGAGTACGGAAGAGGCCGTTTCCGAAACGCCACGGCGTGGGCGACGTTGTAAACTGGTGAATCCAGGAACCGAGGCGGGGGAACAGGAAACGATTACGGTCAATAAGGTGAAATACACGTTTTGCTGGTGTCCGGCCGGGAAGTTTCAGATGGGAAGTCCCGAAGATGAACCGGGACATACCAATGCGGAAAAACAGCATGAAGTCACGATTTCCAAAGGTTTCTGGATGCTGAAAACGGAAGTGACGCAGGGAATGTACCAAAGTCTGATGGGAAAAAATCCGAGTTACTTCTCCCCGGAAGGTTTCGGGCGGAATTCCGTTCGTCAGGATGGTAAACCGATGGACACGAAAGATTTTCCGGTTGAGCGTGTTTCCTGGAACGATGCGCAAGTCTTTTGCGAAACCTTTTCCGAGCAGGCAGGTGCCACCTTTACACTTCCCACCGAAGCACAATGGGAATATGCGTGTCGGGCAGGGACGACGACTCCTTATTATACCGGGAGCGAAGTCAAACGTTCGGACGCGAATTACAATCTGCCGGGAAAAGAGGGAAATCTGGATCGCACGGAAAAAGTCGGCTCATTTGGCGAAAATCCATGGCGTTTGTGTGACATGATGGGAAATGTCAGCGAGTGGTGCAGCGACATTTACGACGCGGAATATTACAACAATTCCCCCGCGACCGACCCGACCGGCCCGGAAGGGGGAAGTGGAAGTCACGTTTTGCGTGGCGGAAATTGGAGTACGGTGTCGTATTATTGCCGTAGTGCCAGCCGGAATTTCCTGAACGCGAATTACAATTACGGCCATTATTACGACGGTTTCCGAATCGTTTGCGTGGCGGGAGAAGACGCCGCGGAAGCGACTCAGGAAGCGATGGAGGAACCGACGGAGGAATCCGAAGATTCGGAAGAATAGATTGAAAGATTCAACAGGAGAATATTATGAAATTCAGTGAATTATCTCGCCGGGATTGGATAAAAAGCGTCGGTTTGGGCGTTGGAACCGTGGGACTTTCGTCTCTGGCATCGTTGGAGGCTCAGGCCGATTTTGTGACGAAGAAAAATGCCAAACGGGGCGTGGTTTATGATGGTTCCGAAGCGGTTCCCTGCCAGTTCGCGGATGGAAAAGTGCTGCGTCCGGCCATGGAAGTGCCGAAAATCAACGAGACGGACGTTCTGGTCGTCGGCGGTGGTCCGGCCGGGTGCGTGGCGGCGATTGCGGCAGCACGGGCAGGGGTGAAAGTGACGCTGGTGGAGCGATACAACCATTTTGGCGGGCTGGCGACAGGCGGACTGGTGCTGATTATTCTGGGACACTGGACGAAACAGGGTGACAAAAAAGTCCAGGTTTTGCAGGGAATCGGCGAAGAGATGATGGCACGTCTGGAAGGGCTTCCCAACGGGATTGTGAACCGCAAACCGGGCGCGAATCCGACGATCGACGCGGAAGTTTACAAATACCTCCTGGTGGAGATGATTACGGCGGAAAATATCGATGTTTTCCTCCATTCGTGGGCTTTGGATGCCATTGTGGACGATTCCCCGGACGCGAAAACCGGCAATCCGGTGGTGAAAGGGGTCGTGATTCAGACGAAAACGGGGCCGCAGGCGATCCTGGCGAAGCAGATTATCGACACGACGGGCGATGGTGACATTTTTGCCACGTGCGGAGCGGCCTACGATCGGCGGATGTACCATATCGGCTTGCCGTGCCGGTTGGGGAATTTGGATCGCGTGAAGCCGCAGGAGGGGGTGAAACGTCCTCGATTTTTGGGCGACATTACCCCGATTAACGGCGTTCGCTGGGTGAACATGGGTGGGCCGGACGCGGACGGTGTGGATGTGAAAACGTTGTCGAAACTGGAACTCAATCACCGGAAGCAGATTTGGAAACAGTACATGGAAATCCGCAATACGCCGGGTTATGAGGAGGTCTATCTGATGGAAACCGCACCGCAGATGGGCGTTCGGATTACACGTGTTTTGGAAGGGACGGAGGAATTGACGTTGGAAAATGCCCGTGGCGGCAAGACGTACAAGGATTGCGTCGGCGTCGGCGGGGCGTGGGGTGGCGACCATATCGGTTGGGAAGTCCCTTACGGTTCGTTGATTTCCAAGAATGTGGAAAATATCCTCACAGCAGGACGAAGTGTCTTTGCCGCTCCCGATATGTCCGATTTGGTTCGCGTCATTCCGAATTGCTGGGTGACGGGGCACTCGGCAGGTTGTGCGGCAGCGGTGGCGGTGAAGGAGAATTGCACGTCACGAGATGTGAATATCGAAAACGTGCGGAAACTGCTCCTGGAACAGAAGGCTTATTTGGGCTAGTGCTTTGTTAATGAAGTAAAAATGAATAAAAAATCGCACAAGCGGCACAAATAATCAAAACAATCAAAAATAATAGCGGCGTAGCCGCGGACAAAAGTCTTTGGAAAGAGAGGTCTGGAGAGGATAACTCTTTCTACAGAAAGGTTTCCTCTCCACGACGGCTCCGTCTTGACGGGAAAGCGGCTATCGGCTTGCCGCAAGCCGCGCTACACCTGGCCGATAGACTTTTTCAAATAGTGTTTGATTTTCCAACCTGCACGTTCGGAAGAGGAATTGTGACCCCATATTTAGAAGTTTCACCACTTCCCACGTTATTATTTATCCGCAGAAGACGCAGATATTTCCATTCTCACTTTTTTCTCGGCGGATAGTTCCCAATGGGGATTAGCGCTGGAGAGAAGTGAGGATAGGAAGGTTTCGTGAAAAAGAAAACATTCTATCGTTGGCTCGTTCGGATTCTGATCTCGGTTTTTCTGGTTTGGCTCTTTCTGGAAGGTGGCGAGAAGGGACGAAAAATTTTTCTGGAAGCCAGTCCCTGGGTTGGTCTGGTGGCTCTGTTGACTGGCAGTTTCTCGCTTTTAAGCGGCATTCTGGTGGCGGTGTCTCTTTGGAAACGGCGGTTCTTTTGTCAATGGGTCTGTCCGTTGGGATTGTTGCAAGATGGCGTGCGGCAGGTACGTTTGGCAATTCGCGGAAAAAATGGTGGACGATATAGGCCTGTCGGGATGTTTCTGGCACTGCTGACGCTGGGAACGTTGTGGGGAGGAGTCGGTTTTTTGTGGCTCGACCCGATGGTACTGCTGGCAGGAACGGGAAATGGGCTGAATGTTGGTTGGTTGTTGGCAGGCATCCTGATTTTGGCGTTGATTTTCCCCTTTTTCTGGTGTTTCACGGTTTGTCCCTGCGGTGGCATGCAGGATATTTTGTGGAAAATACCTCGATTTTGGCAAAAAAAGAGAGGAGAAATGGCGGGAATTGATTCCCGACGGCAATTTTTAAAAGGGACTGTTTTTTTTATCCTGGCAGGCGTAGGGAGTTATGTTTCCCGCTCCATAACGTGTGTGCAGGCTTTTTTTCGCCCTCCGGGGGCGGTGGAAGAAGGGTTATTTTTATCGCGTTGCAGTCGTTGTGGAAATTGTGTAAAGGTTTGTCCCACTCAATTTTTGCAACCCGTGGAGACGTTGGGAGAAGCATGGCACACACCGCAGGCACGGTTGAACGAAGTGGGGATTTCCAACACGGTTTTTTGTCAGGCGGATTGTGTGGTCTGTACGCAAGTCTGTCCTACACAAGCCCTTCTTCCGATGTTGCTGATGGATAAACCGCGTGTGAAAATGGCCTCGATTCAACTCGATTTCACGCGATGTCGCCTTTACTACCAGCGAGAATGTAACCTTTGCGAACAGGAATGTCCTTACGGAGCGATTTCCATGGTCTGGTCGGAAGAAGAGTATTCTCAAATTCCCACGATTGACGACGATTTGTGTACAGGTTGCGGTCGCTGCATCGTTTCTTGTCCTGGAGAACCAAGTCTGGATAGTGGAGAGGAAGGATTGAACGCGGGTGGCCCCAAAGCCCTGGTGGCGATAAAAAATATTCCCAAAAATAACACCAAATAACTTGACGAATGGCAATTTTTATACTATAATAACAAAATTGGGTGGTCTAAAACGCGATCGGTGGCGTACTTATAGTAGTTTCAAAAAATTTTTCGAAATGGTGTCGGAGTGGTTACGATACGGAAAACAAAAGTAGAATGAGGTTGAGAGGTTGTTATGAAACGAGGATTTACGCTGGTCGAGTTGCTGGTGGTGATTGCCATCATCGGGATGTTGGTTGGTCTTTTGTTGCCAGCCGTGCAGATGGCGCGTGAGGCGGCGAGAAAGATGCAATGCAGTAACAACCAGAAACAAATGGGAGTTGCGGTTCATACGTATATTTCGGCGAACAACGAGAAATTCCCTATTGGAGTTCTGAAGAATGGAAGCGATCCCTTTGGTCTGTTTACCTTCCTGCTTCCGTATATTGAGCAAGCCTCTCTTTATGAGCGGATTTCGGAAATCACCAATGATTTTGGAGAGGGAAGTGATTATGTTTCCTATTATAATTTGATGGACAGCGATGAAGGTGAGGGGATTGCGGAAACGGTCATTAACACGTATATTTGTCCCAGTTGGCCGGATGAAACGAAGTGGGAAAATGACAGAGATCAGGGACTTTGCCTCTACCAGGGAGTGGGGGGAGTGATCCGTGCCAACCACGAATCGGATAAAAAAGAGGATGGTTCCGGGGACTATTATCCTCAAACACAGACGTCTGATTTGTGTGTGAACGATTCAGGAGAATTTGGTAACGTGCCGCGCAATGGGATTTTTGAGTACGGGAAAGCGGTGCGGATTGGTGCGGTAAAAGATGGAATGAGCAACACACTGATGATTGGAGAGTTCGTCCATCGCGATCCCGACGGAGGTTTTCCGGGGAATGTACGTCCCTGGTTGTATGGTGGCTATAATAATCGAGCCGCGTTTTCTTTCAAAGTCATCACCGCGGATAACCCCTTATGTGACAAAGAAGTCGTTCGTACCTCAGGGGGTGCGCATCCCTTCAACCACCTTCCTTTCGGGAGCCATCATACGGGTGGTGCCCATTTTGCGCGAGGGGATGGAAGTGCCTCTTTTGTTTCCAGTCGGATTGATATGAAAGTCTATAAAAATCTCGGCACCCGCAACGGCGGCGAATCCAACGTCGAAATAGAAGATTAATCTGGGAAAATTTTTCCTCAACCTTGACAGAAATGTTCCCCTCTTTTATACTGGAAAGATAGTATCATTTTCCGTGTAAAAGAGGTTTTTGTTTTAAGGAGAGAGACGTGAGAGTTTTGGGTTGGGTTCTATTGGGAATGTTGGGATTGGGAAATGTTCTAATGGGACAGACTTCCCAGGAATATTCCATCTCGCCTGTGTTGTTTACGTCGGTGGAAGTTCCGACAGGATTCTGGAAGCCACGATTGGATGCGTGTCGGGAAGTGACGATTCCGTTCTCCTTCAAGAAATGTGAGGAAACGGGGCGAATCAGCAACTTTGCCAAGGCGGGCGGATTGGAGGAAGGGAAGTTCCAGGGAATTTATTTCGACGACTCCGACCTGTACAAAGTGATCGAAGGGGCGGCCTATGTTCTGGCATTGCGGAAAGATGAGGCACTGGACAAATATCTGGACGGAGTGATTGCGAAAATTGCGGCAGCACAGGAACCGGACGGTTATTTGTACACTTCCCGAACGATTTACCAAAAAGCGGAAAATAAAGAGGGGCAATACGTTCCTCCGGGTGGGAATGATCGTTGGACGAGCTACGGCGGCCACGAACTCTACTGCGTCGGGCATTTGTATGAGGCTGCGGTGGCACATTATCAGGCGACGGGAAAGCGGAATTTGTTGGATGTTGCGCTCAAGTCGGCGGATTTGATTTGCGAGACGTTCGGTTTTGACAAGGCGGAAAACTGGGCACCGGGACATGAGGAGATTGAAATTGGTCTGGCGAAATTGTACCGTCTGACGGGGGAGAAAAAATATCTGGAGCAGGCCAAATATTTTCTGGATGTTCGCGGTCCGCAGGAGGGACGAAAGTTCAACGTGAAAACCACGTACAATCAGGAACACCTCCCCGTCGTCGAGCAGAAAGAAGCGGTGGGACATGCGGTTCGGGCGTTGTATCTGTATTCCGGGATGGCGGATATTGCCGCGTTGACGGGAGATAAAGCGTATAACGAGGCGATTCACGAAATCTGGAAGGATGTTGTCGAGCGGAAAATCTACGTGACGGGTGGTTTGGGAGCGATTCCCAAGGGGGAAGCCTTTGGAGCCGCGTATGAACTTCCCAACGACACGGCCTATTGCGAGACGTGTGCGGCGATTGCGGGGATTTACTGGAATCACCGTCTCTTTCTCGATTCGGGCGAAAGCAAGTACATCGACGTTCTGGAGAAAATCCTCTACAACGCGATGCTTTCCGGGGTGAGCATGTCGGGCGACCGGTTTTTCTATCCAAACGTTTTGTGCGTGAAACAGGAGAAAAAAGAGCGAAGTCCGTGGTTTGGCTGTTCGTGTTGTCCGAGCAACGTCTGCCGTTTTCTCGCTTCCATGCCGGGGTATCTTTACGCGGTCAAGGGGAAAACGATTTATGTAAATTTGTATAGCGATTCCAAAGCAACCGTCAAAACCTCTCAGGGGGACGTGGTTCTGGAGCAAAAAACGAACTATCCGTGGGATGGAAAAATCCAGATCACCGTTCATACACCTGGGGAATATACGTTGAAATGCCGTGTTCCAGGCTGGGCACGTGGTGAGGCGATTCCCGGAGAGGAAAAATTGTACACTTTCCTGGGTGGGCATTTCCAGAAATACGACGCGACGCAGGACGGTTATCTGACGTTGACGCGAAACTGGAAAGCGGGCGAAACGGTGGAACTGGATTTCCCGATGGAGATTTTGCGAGTGGTGGCTCACGAGAAAGTGGAAGCGGATCGCGGTCGAGTCGCGTTGCAGCGTGGCCCAATTGTTTATTGTGTCGAACAGCAGGACACCTCCGTGGCATCGTTGCAATCGGTTTTGCTGAAGGATGAAACGCCGTTGACGACCGCTTTTGAGCCAGAAATGCTGGGTGGGATTCAGGTGATTCGCGGAACATGGAGTGTCCTTGGCGAAGGAAAAGAGTCGCAGGGAGAAGTTCCCTTTACCGCCATTCCGTACTATGCGTGGGCACACCGGGAGGCTCGTCAGATGACGGTCTGGATTCCGCGTCAGTGGGATGTGGTCGAACCGTTGACTTTTTGGAACAAGTGCCGATGGAGTGCATCTCGGGGGGACGCGAGCCTGCTGATGGACGGTTCCGTTCCGAAAGATGAAAAAGAATGGAATCATCCCCGTCTGCATTGGTGGCCGGCCAAAGGTTCGCAGCAGTGGTTGCAATGCGAGTTTCCCTGCAAAAAATGGGTGCGGGGAACGTCGATCTGGTGGTTTGACGATACTGGACGTGGGGAATGCCGTGTTCCGCAGTCCTGGAAAGTCCTCTATCGGGAAGGCGAAACGTGGAAACCGGTCGCTGAAGCCTCGGTTTATGGAGTGGCTCCGTGGGGATTTAATGACGTGACGTTTCAGCCCGTGGAAACCGACGCGATTCGCGTGGAAATTCAGTCGCAACCACAATGGGCGGGTGGGGTTTATGAGTGGAAACTGCACCTTGAGAAACGGTAGGCGGGTGATGTATGGCAGGGAATGAGTGGAACAGGAAAAATGGATTTACGCTGGTCGAATTGCTGGTGGTGGTTGCCATCATCGGCATTCTGATTGGCCTGCTGCTTCCGGCAGTTCAATCGGCACGGGAAGCGGCTCGTGGAATCCAGTGTGCCAACCACCTCCGCCAGATCGGCTTGGGATTCTTGAATTTTGAAGCGATTCATGGCTATATCCCGCCCTGCCATACCAAATTGCCGAAAAAGGGGAACCATTACCGCGGCCATAACGTTTTGACACAACTTTTACCGTATTTGGAACAGGAAAACATCTACCTCCAATTTGATCTGGAAATCAGTTGGGACGAGGGGAGTAATCTGGCCGCGTCCCAACATTCGATTCCTCTTTTTCGCTGTCCCTCGGCACCGGCAGATCGGGAATTCATTTCCGATTACGCGGCGGATGAGAAAATTTATGCACCCGTTTACGATATTTTCATCAACGCGGGAATGGCAACGCGACGAAACAAGTGGCACAACATGCTGGTTTACCTCGACTCCGGCCCGATTACCGTGGCACAAGTGGTGGATGGCATGTCGAACAGTATGCTTTTCTTTGAGGATGGCGGACGGCCAAACGGTTATACCGGTTTTGTCTCCAATGGCCGAACGAATCTTTCCGGTTCCGAGTGGGCCAGTTACGACGCGGCCTTTGTGACCGACGAGCCGGTCGGAATGCAGTTTATCAATGCTCAAAATAGCAACGAAATTTACAGTTTCCATCCCACCGGTTGTTTCTTCCTCTACGGCGATGCCTCTGTCCGTTTTCATCCCGTCACGATCGACCCGGAAGCGTTTTTCTCCCTTTTCACTTACAATCAACGGGACATTATCTCCGGGGAATATTAAAAAGCTCCTGGAATAAATTTGAAAGATACTTCTCCCTCCACTCTTTCTTTCTCCACCTCCCCACGATGAGAAGTTCCTCTTCTCAAAAACCATCCAAACCGTATGGGGGGGATTGGCTGTAATTTTAATCATGCCGTTATTGTGCTTATGTAATTCAGGAAGGAAGCGGTTGCGGTCTCCCTTCCTGGACTTTCGGAACAACACATTTACGGCAAAATAGACGCTTTTAGTAGATTCGCAATTTCTTCCATTCCCATGGGTCGTTACTGAAGAGCGTGGCGGTGGGATCTGTGGCCGAAGGAGTAAAGAGGGAAAGAACCCCCTCTTCTTCTGTGAAAACTTCATCTACTACCGATGTTGTCATGGGTGAAGAGGCAAAGGATTCCAGCATGTGATCCAGAAAAGTAACCGTAATTCCCTCCTCCTTGAGATGGCTCGGTTCCAGCGAAACTACTGTAGGTACAACGGATACGCGGGTTGGCTCTGTCACCAATGTTACAGGCTGTGTCGCAACAGGAATTTCTGTCACTGCCAACGGTTCACCTCCTCCTATTTCCTGGACTTGCGCCAATTTATTGTTCCGCGTTTCCGGCATCACGATTCCCGTTGTCCCTTTCGTCCGACCGAAATTTTGGGCGAAGAGAATCAGATCGTCAATGTCCACCTGTCCATCTTTGTTGTAGTCCGCGAGAACCGAATCCTTATCTTTCTCCGTCGAATTTCCAAACAACCTCGCAAACGCAATCAAATCGTCGATGTCAATGCTATGATCCTGATTCATGTCGTACGGCAGTGCTTCCACCTTTGTTTCCAACACATCCTGATTATTGACCGAAATCCCTACCGATTCCGGTTTTGTCAAATCCGAAACCCCCGACCCTTCCGTTTGAGTTGGCGTAAAGTAGATCGAACCCCAGAACGTGTTTGCCCCATTGGCCATGAAAAGATTTTCTCCCACCGCAAACTCCACCATTATGCTCCCATCCGTTCCCGTTATCGTCCCCTCAATCCCCTCCGGCACGTTCCGTAACCCCTCGATTGTAAACAACTTCGGATTATACGTCACTTCCACGCTCACCGAACTTCCAGGTTCATGCTCATTCATCCCCTCCGACCAGATTTCGCCGTAAAACGAATCCCAGTCCGAAATCGTCTCTATCGAAGTTGGTATCTCATTCGTCGCATTTTCCTGGGTGTAATCATTTGAATCCTTCTGCAAAACCATTATTGATGAAATTGTGCTGGAGGGTTCATATTGATATTCATAGGCACCGAGATCAATCCTACCGATAATACGGTTCTTTCCTGCTAAATCCAACCAACTCTTATCCATTCCAGCGGCATAAGCATACCGATTGGCTCCTTTGTTAAACGCTTGGGAATTTTCGGATAATTGGTAATCTTTCTTGGTAATAAACAATGGCAATCGGGGATCGTATTCGTAATTATTGGCACTACTTTCGGCATCCCATTCCGTATAAGAGGAGAGGTTGTTACAACCTTTCATGAAGTATTTAGGAAGCTCCCCCTCCATTATCTCTTGAATAAGAAAAACGTCATTATTCCCATCCTCAGCAACATTACAGGCAATGATTGAATTATAAATAGCCAATCCGCTATCGTCACCATAATAGCTATAACCTGCACTAATTCCGCCGCCAGAATCGGCACGATTTCCTGCAATCGTACAGTTGGTGATCATTAATCCGCCATCCATACCGTAAGAATAGCTGTAATAATCAATTCCCCCGCCATACTTGCTGGAGTTGTCGGAAATAAGGGAGTTTGTAATGGTTAATTGGCCGTAACCGTAAGAAGCAATTCCCCCGCCATAACCATAATCAGGAGTAGAACCATCGGGATTGAGAATACTCTCATCGGGTTCGGAAGTATTACCGGAAATTTGGGAATTGATAATGGTCATGGTTCCACAATTATAAATTCCGCCACCATCAGTTCCACTGAAATTGTACGTAATCAACGTATTTTTGATGGTCATGGTTCCGCTATTGTAAATTCCGCCACCAGGACGATATATGTCATAAGATGAATTTTGGGTAACGGTGGAATCCTCTACAGTCAATACACCGAAATTGGTAATTCCGCCTTCATACGTTCCATTCGTAAAGGTCAGTCCTTTAAGGATAACAGGCGTTTCTTCCGTTCCCGCGGAGACTTTTATCACGCCACTTCGCTTGTTGGCATCCAGGGTAATTTTATTCTTTCCATCAATACTCAAAGTCTTATCAATGAGGAGTGATCCCCGAAGAAGAATGGAACCTTCCAATCCATCCGCAAAAGTAATGGTGGTATACTCTGTCGCCCAAAATAATGCTTCTCGTAGTGACCATTCACCATCCGTCAAATCAAAACTGTCGTTTAGCGTATCTACCACAGAAGAATAAGAAAAGGAAGAAGAGGGGACAGTCTCATTATAAGCTCCAATAGTAACGTTTCCATTCTCATCAACTATGGGGGAATCACTGCGCAAACGTAAATCCAGAGGTGAACGGGTTGTCTCATACGGATCGTAAGAATCGTAATAGTCTTGCGGATAATAATACCAGTAATCATCATCGTAACCTTCATAAAGACCAGGATACACTACCGGACCGGAAACGAACATGGGATTATAATCGAAGAAATTATTACTTCCCTCATATACCGCTTCTATATTACTCTTTCCATAATCGGAATAATTCATAGTTATAATACTATTGTCAATTTCCACCAGAGTATCGTCGGAAATAATTCCCCCTCCCGCTAACCAACCCGTATTTCCGGTAATGGTGGCATTGGTAATAACCACATCCCCTTCCCCCCAAATACCCCCACCGTAAGAGGCATAGTTTTCCCAAATAGCCGAATTGATGAGAGTTAAACTACCCAGACTTGCGATTCCTCCTCCATACTGAGCGTGATTGCGGTAAATTTGTGAATTTTCAACGGTCAACGTTCCGTAATTGTTGAAAATTCCGCCACCATCGGCATTGGCATAAAATCCCGTATTGGTATCGACATAACCTCCCGTGATTGACAAGCCTTTGAGAACCACATGTTGCTCTTTCGTTCCTGTCTCTACTAGGATGGCACGACCCCGTCGTTTCACATCCAGCGTAATTCTCCCATCGCCGTCTATGGTTAGTGATCTATCAAGAATGAGTGTTTCATATAACTCGATCGTTCCTTCCAAATCTTCCGCAAAGGTAATCCGTGCATTCTCTGGTGCGCAATAGACCAATTCCTGAAGTGACCAATTCTTGTCCGCCAAATTAAACTCACTGCTATCCAGCGTAGTTACCACAAAAGCACCCGATTCAATAATAAATGGAAAGGATTCATTAAGTATATCCCTCACTCCGTCATACTCATAAGCTCCAATATCCACTGTATCTTTATAAATACGAGATTTCCCGTCCCTGTCGAATGATCCCTCAACAAGATCGTTGTCTCCTTCGTCAATGGCTGCCGAGTCACTTCGTAAATGCAAATCCAGAGTCGCTGCATTCCACAATTTACCCTCTACATAATCGGGTGGATTAACAAAATAGGGGTTCCCACCGACAATATTATTCTTCCCTGAATACGACGAGGAAACAATGTTCCTCCCGATGTCTTTGGTATAGTTCAGACTGACAATGCTGTTATAAAGTTGCAACACGTTGTTTTTGTCGTAAATTCCACCGCCGTAGTCTGCCGAATTCCCTGAAATCGTACTATTCTTGATAATCAGTTTGCCATTCTCTTCATAATTCACTTCATAAATCTCGTAGAAATAAAACATCTGGGGTTTATCGTAGAAAAACCCGCCTCCTTCGTATTACGCCGAATTTCCCGCAATCACCCACTTAGTGACAATCAGAATGCCATTACCACTATCGTAAATCCCGCCGCCGTTGAATTCCGCCGAATTTCCCGCAATCGTCGAATTCTTGACCGTCATCGTACCACCGTTACTGTTGTAAATTCCGCCACCAAAGGAAGCCGAATTTCCCGCAATCGTTGAATTTATGACCGTCAGCGTGCCTAGGTTGTAAATTCCGCCACCGGTGGAAGCCGAATTACCCTCAATCGTCGAATTCATGACCGTCAGCGTGCCTTGGTTGTGAATCGCCCCGCCAGAGGAATCTATTGTTCCACCAGTGAGGGTGAGGCCACCAAGATTGACGGTGGCTGTGGTGTAGATGGACATGACATGGGATTGCTGGGCAGCGTCGATGGTGAGGGGGATGGATTTGCCGTCGTTGTCGAAACCGAGGGAAACGATGGTGAGGGAGCCGTATTTGGTGGAATCAATGGAGATGTTGATTTTGTCGGACCAGGTGGCGTAGGTGATGGTGTTGCGGTCGGAGGTGGTGCGGAGGACAATGAGGTCGGGCCCGGAGGTATCGTATGCGGCATTGTAAATTTCTTTTTGCAGTTTTTCTGCGGTTAGATCTTGATTGGTGATTTCGATGATGTTGATATCCTCCATGGATTCAGGAAGGTTGAAGTCGGAATACTTGCTTTGGATAGCATCGTACTGGAATGGAGAGATGGATAGTAGTGTACGTTCTTCCAGCGACTCGAACCGCAGCAAATTACGGGCATGAGTGGGAAGTTTACGGGTTTGGGAACGTCGTGTCGGGAAAAGTGTGGAGAAAAATCGCTTCGTTTTCATGGTTCACCTCGATTCAGTTCGTTTTTCGTGCTTTTGACGGGATTTTTTGAAATGTTTTCAACTCTTTTTGTTACATTTTGCCATAATCAATGTTTCGTGTCAAGCAGAGGGGGACTTTTTTTGTAGATATTCCCCTAATTTTCTACTGAATTTTATAAAAATTGGGGGTGAAATTCCCGGTATCTTTGGGAACGCGGGTTTTTTGGGGAAGTACCTTGTTTTTTTTCTGTTCTTTTGTACAATGGAGTGGGTCTCCTGTTCCACGGTAATTTCCAGGTTCATGAATCAGGGAAAAGGTATGTTTACAGAACGTTTGTTGCAAGTCGCCATCACCGTGACGGTTTCTCTGGGGGCTTGTTTGCTGGGAATGGGGGAACGGGAGAGTTTTTACCCGTTGATGATCATTACCGGAGCTTTTGGTTCTCTTTTATTGACCGATTTTTCGGGGAAGTTTTATCTGAATCAACGATATTCCAATCTCCTTACCTGTCTGGCGGTGGTATGGATTCTTTTCGATTTTCTCGGTGCGCCGGCGGGATCGGATCGGTTGGTGGCCATTTCGCATCTGTTGGTTTTTCTGGAGCTGATCATTCTCTTTCGACGAAAAACGCTTTACAATTACTGGATTCTGATTTTGATGAGTTTCCAGCAAGTGGCTGTTTCCGCGGCCTATCCGCAGTCGATGAGTTTTGGTCTGATGCTGTTGTGTTATTTTTTCTCGACCATGGTGACGATCTATTTGCTGGCAGTCTTTCGCCGTCAGCAGGAAATGTTGCGGTACGAATATCCTCAATGGTCGCTGGCATCGGCCAAACGTCCGCCATGCAAGGGTTGGGTTTCGGACTTTCAGGACTCGGTATTTTTCCTGCCACGGCGTTGGTTTTGGAGCGTTTTTCTCTTTGCGAGCGGCTCTTTCATTTTGGGAACGATTTTTTTCTTCTTTTTGCCGCGAAGCAGTGCTGCCTCGTTCCGCAGCCCACCTCAGGAGATGGTTTCGCGAGTCGGTTTTTCGGAAACGATCCGTCTGGGGGAGTTGGGAGAGATGATTCAGGACCATCAGGAAATTTTGCGTGTAAAATTGTACGCCACCGATGGAAAAACCCGTGGCCGGCCTTATAAAGTGCATGAAACGCCCAGCCAACTCTATTTGCGGGGAGCGATTTTGAACTACTACCAAAATGGCAGTTGGAGCTATTCCCAATATCGGGGTGAGGGAAATCCCTCTTTGGGAGACCGGCAGGTCAAAAGCCGACGGCCGGACTGGTCGTGGATTTATCCGCCGCCGAGGGATGTGTTGCCGGAAACGCTGACGTGGCTCGATTTTGTTGGCGACGACGCTCTGGGACGGGATATTTTTACCGTCTGGCCGTTCTATGGCGTTGCGGAGGAGACGAATCAGCAAATTCGTTTCGATCCTGCTTACCAACGGTTGTTGCGGCGACGTCCTTCCCGTGGAGAGTTGGAGTACGTCCTCCTGACGCAGGCCATTTCCCGACACGAGCAGGCCGAATTGGTTCCCTGCATGAATCGGGTTCGTGTGCGGCAGTTTTTGCAACTTCCGCCCGAAGAGGAGATTCGCAACGTGCAGGAAAAAGCGAAACTTTGGCTCGATGAGTTGTTGGAAGTGAACGAGAATCCGACGCCGTATCAGGTGGCCAAGATTTTCCATCGAAAATTCGTCTTTTCGCAGGAGTTCCAATACAGTCTCAAACCGCAGCCGCGTGACGCGAAACTCGACCCGATCGACGATTTCGTCAAAAACCATCCGACCGGGCATTGTGAGTATTTTTCCAGTGCGCTTGCGCTAATGTTGCGCAGTATCGGCATTCCGACACGTGTGGTGGTAGGTTTTGCGACGGATGAATTCATGAAGCCAGGAGATTTTTTTGTGGTACGGCATTCCCATGCGCATAGCTGGACGGAAGTCTGGATTACCCCGGAGATGATTCCTGAACATGTGAAGGAAAATTCGCCGTGGAAAGCTGCAGACTGGAAATATGGCGGTTGGCTGCGGCTCGACCCCACCCCTGCCGCGACGGAAGGGAATCAGGGGGTTAGCGCAATGGTGGATCGGGTGGGAAGTTTCGTCGATTGGATGGAGTCGCTGTGGAATACGTATGTCGTCCGTTTCAACCGCCCTCGTCAGGAAGAGACCATTTACGATCCTTTGCAAAGTGCGGTGCAGGACTCCTGGTTTTCGCTCTCCACGCAATCGACGTTGGCCAAGTGGCAGGCGTATTTTCTCGGAAATGCCCCCGAATCGCCTGATTTGGCTCAAATACGGCAGAAAGTTTTTCGGCAGGCACTGTTTACCTTTCTGATTCTGTTTACGTTGGGCGTGCTAATCTACCTCCGACGGAGGATGACAGGGCACTGTGGTCGCTCTGGAAGAAGTGACCGGAAATCGAGGAATTTGCGAGAACATTCCGTGGCATTTTACCAACAATTGGAGAAAACGCTGGCGGCGCAGGGGTTTCGGCGAGCCGATTCGCAGACCGCACGGGAATTTATCAGCGAAGTGGAAAAAAAGCTATGTACCGACGAATACCATCCTCTGGTGGAACGGTATTACCAAATCCGTTTCGGCCATCGGAGAATGATTCATGATTAATGAGGAAAACAGATTTTCACCTCCAAGCCCCTCCCAGAAGTAAGGGCAGGGGACTGGCTTCCCCATGACGCAAGCGTAATCGTTTCTCTGAAAAAATCTTCTCAAAAGGCTCTTTTTCTCTGGAAGTCGCGGTTTTTCTGGAAAATAAGGGAATTTTCCTCTTGACCAAAGTGGAAAAACTTTCTATAGACAAAGAACCAGTATTCAAATGGGTTCTGTTTTCCCTCTTGAGAAAAAGAGAAGGGGGGGCGGAAGATTGTAAAAAACGCTGAAAAGAATTTCCTGCATCCGGGGCAAGTCGGAAAAAAACTTTTCAGGTTTGTGATGGAATCATTGTCAAAACAAGAGACATTTCAGGAGGTTTTCGGATGAAATCCAGTCGCATCTCTGAGGGGGGTTGTCGTTGGAAAAGGTTGGGAGTTCTGTTCCCATTGTTGGCAGGTCTCTGTTCCCCGGTTGCGGGTGTGGAAGTCAACTCTTTTGATGGTTTGCAGGACGCTCTCCGTACAGAACAGATCGACGGTATCTCGCTTAGTGGAGAAATTTCCGGGCAGGGCGAATTGACGATCGGTGGCAGTAATACGCTGGATTTGAAAGAGTTCGACCTGAATTTCGGCAATGAGGAAAATCTGACCCAAACGGCACTGAAATTTTCCGATGGCACGATTACTCTGACGGTGACTTCTTCCGCAGACGAATCCCAGGAGGACGTTTTCAAGGGAGCGATAGAATCTTTTGGAGAGCTTGCATTCTTCGGCAGTGCTACGGCAGGTTCGTCTTCCACACTGGTTCTGAAAGATGGTGTGGAGCTTTTCACCATGATGGACGAAAATTGGGGCGGATACACCTTGATTATCGAAGACATTTTGCTGCGGGTCGAGGGGAGTGGGATAACGGCAGGCCAGGAAGGGGGAGAAGACGAGGATGGGACGGTATATCCTGACTACAAGGGAAATGTGTTGCTGAAGGGTGATCTGGAACTTGTCCAGAGTTCCACGTTTTGGGCCAAAGATGCTTTGACGGTGGGAACGGGCGGCACGATTTTGGTGGATGCATCCAAAATGACGGTTGGTTCGCTGGTACTGGAAGATGGCGTGACGACGACGCTGAAACTGGGCAACGGCGGGACTTTCCAGACGGGTGGAGATGTGACGCTGGATGGGCAGACGATTCTGCTGGAGACGGTGGAAAATGCCACGTCGGGTGGCGGGCTGTTGGTGGGAGGAACGTTGACTTTGCAACAGAGTTTGACGGTGGGCGGAGCGGAGACCAATGTTTTGCCACTGGCGGGGCTTTCCGCGGGAAAACTGGTCTTGGACGCCTTTTCTTTTACAGGCGACGATAATCTGGAATTTCACGTGACAGATGGAAAAGTGGTGACGGTGGGAGAACTCGACGCTACGACGACGGGAAATGTCGATTTGCTGGTGACGGGCGTGGATTCGCTTCTCGGTGTTTACGCTTCCGCAACCGGAGACCCTGGAAAGGTCGTTCTCGGAAGGAAGGACGCAACTGGGGGAAATCTCCAGATTCGTATTGAAGATGGTGGCGGCTGGCAAATTCTGGGTTATGAAGATGAAGATGGGAATGTCGTTGGCGGGAATTTGGAAATCTACCTGCGGGAAAACGATTCCATGGTGGTTTCAGGAACGCGTTACAATACCACCCAATATAACGTTGCGGTTTCCAACGATGCCACCATTCAGGCGGTCGAAGGAAGCAATCAGATCGATATTTTGAACGGTGCTTTGGTTCGTATTGAAGGGACACTTTCCACCGGTGCGGCGGCGGGTGAGACGCTGTCGTGGTTCATCGACGGGGAGGGGGAATCCCGCATTTCGGACACGGAATCCATGGTACTTCCTTCGGCACTGGTCGTCGGGAAGCTGGCTGCCAATACCGAGGGCACGACGGAATTTGTCATTCGCAACGGCGGTGTTTTGAATTTGCTGGAAGACAACACGTTGGGAGAAGGGGTAAAAATTGTTTTGGGCGGTGCCGGAGAAGAGAGCGGGTTGAGTATGCTCCTGGCACAGAATTATGGCGACTCCGGTTTGGTAGAAGTCAATCTGACCTTGAATGACGGACTGGTGTTGGAAAATGCCCAAGATGATTCGGGAGAAACCATGGATGGCGGGCGAATCGTGGTGACGAACGGTACGCTGACGGTGAATATGAATGAATTGACGGTTGCCGAGGGGACGAACAGCCCGGTCAATGAAATTTCCGCGACAAAACTTCAACTGGCGGAAGCGGCGGATTCCGATGTGACGTTTACCGTGACGGACGGAAAAGCGGTGCAGGTAGGGGAAATCACCGGTGCGCAGGCGACGGGAAGTGCGGCCACAATCCAGGTTTCCCAAGGTTCCACGCTCGGTGCGTATCTCGATAGTACCAATACCAGTTGGACGGGAAATGTGACGCTCGGAGCGGCGGATGGCGGGGATGTGAATATTTCCCTGACCGAAGGAAGCTCTTTTGTGGCAGGCAATGCCATGACGCTTCATTTGCAGGATGGCAACGCGATTACCGTGGATGGCACGATTCAGAAGACGACGACCGGTGACGACGGCGAGGAGACGACGACTGTTCCTTCGCAAATTTCCGCCGAGACGCTGGCATTGAACACGTACGGAGCCTCTTTCCTGGACATCACCAATGGTGGGCAGGTTTACGGTACCAGCGATGTAACACTGACGGCTGCCGATAATGCCCAATGGACGGTTGAGATTGCGGGAACCCAAGACGCGGATGGAAAAACCGTTCCCTCCTACCTCGCTTCCAGTGGCACCATTTCGCTGGGAGGAGATGGGACGATCGACATGACGCTGACGGATGGCGGAGCGATCTCGGCAGGGGAATTGCTCGCGTCGGATGGTTCTGGTGAAACGACGATCACGTTGTCGGGAAAAGACTCTTTTCTGGAGATATTTCAGAGTGAAAGCACTACCAGCAGCGGTGATTTGGTTCTCGGCAAAAGCGGAACCGCGACGCTGAACGTTTCCGACGGCGCTTTGGTCAACGCGGCAGGAAAACTGGTCGTCGGGGAGAGTGGTGTTGGAACGATGACGTTGGAGAACAGCATTTTGCAGAGTGCCGGTGTCATCATTGGTCAAAATCGGGTCGACGTGGCAGATGGTGAGGAAGAACCTGTTTCCGAACTGATCATTTCCGGCAGTGGAAGCCAGTGGTACATTACCGAACAGGCCTTTGAAACGCCCACCATTGCGGGAACGGGCACATTAGAAGTGAAAGATTTGATCAATACCACGGGAGAGGGAAACTGGTCGGGGGTTTATGTCAACGCGGGAGCGGGAATTTACCTCAACGGCAATGCCACTTTTGACAATTCCTACCTCTATTTTGCCACCTCCACCGAAACGAGTGGCGAAACGACGACAACCAAAAACTCCTATCTCTCGGTCGGGCAGGGGAATACGGTCCGCATCGAAAATGGCTCCATCCTTGCCGGGAATCCGATTGTCACGGGAAATATCACGTTTGACGGAACCAGTACCTACGAAGTGGCGTTGGGAACGGACGGTTCCAGCGAAAAACTGACCGTTCACGATGGGAATATTACCATCACTGACGGAGCCAAACTGAACCTCTACTTTGCCGATCAGGGATTCCTCCAAACGATGGAATGGACGGTGATGGAAATTGATGAAACGTATGGCATTATCGGGGAATGGGACATTTCCAGCCCTCTTCCGTTCTACTCCTTCACACAGGATGGCGGGACGGTTTCGGCAGAGTTGAATAACCATTATTTTCAGGATCGTCTTCCCGGAGGTAATCCCAATGAACAGGAAGTGATTCGTTTTCTCGACTCGTTCCCGGATTCGTGGTACTCGGCGTTGTTGAATCTGGCCAATGGTACGGATGAACAATTGCTCGGAGCGGTGCGCCAATTGACCGGAAGTGCCCGTGCCAACAGTATGCAGTTGGCGCGGCAGTCGCTTTGGGTTCCGGTGGGAGATCGTATTTCCTGGGATCAAGCCAATCAGGCTTACCTCGGCCCGCAGAATCCATTTTCCCACACGCAGGAATACACCTCCCTCTGGTTCCAGGCCGGGTATCGGTACCGTTCGCTGGATGGAAATGGTGGGCTGCCGGGTTACGACATCGACGGTTTTAACGTGATGGTTGGAATGGATCGGGTTTTTGAATCCTATCTGGCAGGCGGACTTTTCTTCTCCTACAGCAATCCGACGTTGGAACAGGAACTGGATAGTGTAGAGGCCAGCAACTACTCCTTCGGTCTCTATCTCGGATACAAAATGGGATGGGGACTGGAATTGAAAGGAATGGCGGCCTACACGTTCTCGGATTACGATCTGCAGCGGAATATGCACTTTTTCTTCGGGGAAAATTACCTTTCGACCGCTTCCTACAAAGGAGATGCGGTGACGGCCAGTATCGAACTGGCTCGTCCGATTTTCTTCCCGATGATGGTGCTGCGGCCTATGGTTGCGGTGGATACGGAAGCGGTCTGGCAGAAAAGTGCCATGGAAAGTGGAGCGGGAATTTATTCTCTCTACTACGGTGATTCCGACGGAGCCTGGACGTATGCACGATTCGGTGCCACATTGGATTTGGCATCAATGGAACGTTTTGTGCTGAAAGGAAAAGCCTTCTATGCTTTGCAGATCGATGGTACTCGTGGTTCTCGGGTGGAGGGAATCTTCGACTCCACGAACTACTCCCTCTCCTTCGTCGGAACCGATCCGGGAGATGATTACTGGAATCTGGGGCTGACCGGACAGTTTACCCTCGGCCCTGGCAAACGAACACTCCTGTACGTGACCTACGATGGGTATTTCAACGGCGATTTGCAGTCCCACTTCATCGATGGTGGGTTGCAGTTCACCTTCTGAGAATGGATTGTTTGAAACGCATTTTTTCGGCGTGGGAGGAGACTTCCACGCTTTTTTTGACAAAAATATTCCCCCTCCCCTTGTTGCGAAGTGGGAATTCCCTTATATTGAAGAAAATTGTTTGTTTTATCCCTTTCACCCCTAATAGAAGGAACCCATTTACTTTAACCACGCTAAAGGAAAGCTATGTGGACCATTTTTATCGGCAGTATGGCTCTGGCACTGATTGTGTCGGCAATCTGCTCTCTCTGCGAGGCGGCTCTGTTGAGTTTGACGCCTGGACAAATCGAAGAAATGAAAGAAAAAAGCCCACGACGGGCGAGAATCTGGAGAAAGTTCAAAGAAGATATTGAAGAACCGATTTCTGTCATTCTGATTCTTAATACCTCGGCTCACACCATCGGTGCGACCATTGCCGGCTCTCAGTTTGCGGAAATCTGCGGAAAAAACAATCTGTACGTGACGCTGTTCTCCATCCTCTTTACGTATCTGATGCTCCAGTACACGGAAATCCTCCCCAAAACGTTGGGTGTCCGGTACAATCGTGTCGTGGCACAATATTTTACTGGTGTCCTGAAAACCCTGATTCTCATTTTGCGTCCTGTCATCTGGTTCGTTCATCTGGTCAATCGACCCTTTGAATCCAAAGGTGGCTCCAGCGTTTCCACGTTGGACGAATTGAGTGCCCTGGTTCGACTGGCGGGGATTTCCAATCTGATCGATAAAAATCAGGTGCGAATCCTCGAAGAGGCCAGCAAACTCCGAAAACGAACCGCTCGCGAAGTGATGATTCCCGTCGAGCAGATTACGTTTCTCTCCACCGACCAGAGTGTGCCGGACGCGGTGATTGCCGCCCATTTAGACCCGCATACGCGATTTCCCCTGATGGAAAAATCCGATGTGAACCAGATTGTGGGCTACGTCAATTTCAAAGAACTCGTCGCCATCATGCGAACCAATCCCCATAATCCGACCGTGGCAGGAATTGCCCGAAATGTGCATTTTGTCAGGGATTCGGAAAAATTGTCCGATGTTTTGAAACTCTTTGTCAACCACCATGCCCATATCGCCATCGTTCAGAATGACCAGGCTCATACCGTGGGGCTGATCACGATGGAAGATATTGTGGAGGAACTCGTCGGCGAACTGGAAGATGAATTCGACCACCATCTCCCAACGTACATCCAGCCGATGGGAAAGGACACCTTCCTCTTTGGTGGGGGAGCCAAACTGAAAACCGTTTTCGACCATCTGGGACTGGAAATTGCCCCGACCGAAGATGAAAATGAGAGCATTTCCTCCTGGCTCCTGCGGCAATTCGGCACTCTCCCCGCTCCCGGCAAGAAATTCACGTTCCAGGGCTGGGACTTCCTTGTTCGACGTGTCCGCCGTGAAAAAATCTTCGACATCAACGTCGGACGACAGGGCGAAACATTTCCAATGTGAGCGGAATTCGTCCTACCATCCCTGGAAATCAAGAATCGGGGGTTGCGGAATGGGGTGAAACGCTCCCCAAAAATTCCAATATCCCCGTTGCCTGATAGGTCAAAGCATCCAACAGTGCCGTGGCCAGAGCGTCTTCCGATTCGCAATAAATTTTGGAATGCCCATAAGTCACTACGACAGGATAACCTTTCACGTCATTGATTTCGTATTCCAAAATACAAAAGGGGTCAGGATTTCCCTTAACACTCACCACGATACCGTTATTACGAATGATTTTACTCTTTGCCATTGTCTGGGCCAGACCTCCTAATAGGAGTACTTGTTCCCTTGATGGTTTTTTCTCCCAGGAGCCAGCTTTTACATGAATGGAAAGGTCTGGAAATTGTTTCTGTAAAATAGGTTCCAGTTCCTTGCAAAAATTTTGAAGAATTTGGTGAATAGTTCGTTTTGTATAGGTATACGTTTGACCATCTTCAATAGCTTTCAGCATAGCCCGAGAATCAATTTTCGACATTGGACGGCTCCTTTTGGTAAATGTGAACATAAACAGGTTTGTGAACACCTCTTTGGTCGCGAACAAGTGGTTCCATAATCCCTGCCTTAAATTCAAGATTTTCATCTCTCACAATATTTTCCCTAATAAAATCTGGTCAAATAAGGGGTATTGGCATCGTAAGGTATCGTTTTTATATACCAGTGTTCCTTGAAATTTCCGGTATTCCGCACGAAAGCCCCTCCCTTGGGGAGGGGTGGTAGCCGTTAGGCTACCGGGGTGGGCAGGGTGGAATAACAAAGGAGCGTTCTATCGTAATTTGCCCAATAGAACGTTGTTCTGCCATTTCACCCACCCCCCGCCCTATCGGGCGTACCCCTCCCAAAGGTAGGGGCTTTCTTTTCGTTTTCCTGAAATTCAAAGTGGAAGGAGTATAGTTTATCGTCCCGATGTTGGGAGAAATTTCCAAAAAGGAGAGTGACAGTAAAAACTCACGTTTCGAGGACTTCCACACCGCGCATGTTTTCAAACGCTTCGACAAGCTGCGAATCCTGGCGGGAGAAGACGGAACGCAGGTCCAGAACGAGTGTGTTGCTTTCGACGTTGCCCCACACGGCGGGACGGTTGGCGGTCAGGCGACGGGTTATTTTGGCTAATTCGGCTCGGACGCTGCTTCCTTCGGGGACGAAGGGATGGACGCAAAGTTGGACAGTTTCCAACTGCGGCGTATTGGGATGCCCTCCGAAAACGAACGATTCTGCCGTCCGAATCCGCACGCTCTCGATCGAACTGAGCGCTTCCAACCGTCGGGCAATCCGTTGAGCGCGGTACCGAAGATTTTCCATGGAGGCCTGAAGGAGTTGGAGGATGGGGAGAGCCATTTCGATACTCTGCGATTGAGCGTACTTTTCCAGCGTCGCTTCCAGGGCGGTCTGCACCATCGGATTGGGGAGCAGGGCAGGGGTAAAAGGATGTTCCCGGCAGGGCTGAATCCAATCGTGTTTTCCCATCAGAATCCCGCAATTGGGGCCGTTGAGAAGGTAATCCCCGGTCATTAAAAGCATATCGGCTCCGGCGTGAATCAGTTTTCGGGCACTGGGAATGTGACTGCCAAAAAGGGTGTCCATATCCCCAATTCCCCCCACGCCCGTTTCCACCACAACCGGTGTTTTGGCCGCGTGAGCCAATTTCAGAATATCTTCCACCGGCGGCATTTCCGCAGAACCAACCACGTTGTAATGTCCCGGATACGCGTAAAAAATCAGCGCGTTTCCCGGACACGATTCCAACGCCTGCTGGTAGTCGGTGATGAGCGTTCGGTTGGTGGTGCCGATTTCGACACGTGGAATGGATGCGGAATCGAGCAAATCGGTCAGACGATACCGACGCCGACGGCTTTCGTACAGATGACCACGGGAAAGAATCAACGTTCGCTCTTTGGCAAACGTGGAAAAAAGCAGGAGCAGTCCCGACGCCGGACTGTTCAGAATCAATGCGGATTCGACTCCGGTCAGACGTTGAAAATACGTTTCAATAGCCAGTTCCTGCCGGGTTCCATCCCACACGGAAAGGGGATTGCCCATCCCGGAATAATCGGCCAAAAGTGCGTTTACCGCGTCTTGCGCTTCGGCTACCAGTGGAAAGGAACTCAACGTTTCGGGAAACAATTCCCCCGTGGCATTGATAACGGGGCCAATCTGCGACGGGTCGCCATGCGTAATGCGACGGGCAATCACGTCCGCCAACTCGGAAACGGTGGGGAGTGTCCGTTCCGTCACGACGATGTTGGCACGATTTCGCAATTCATCCAGGACGTTCAAGGCTGTGGAGACAATCTCCCCACGCCCCAATTTCGTCAGCAGACTTTTTAACGTCGGATTTTCCAGAATCTCCGATAACGTGGGAATATTCCGTAATGGCATGAGGCACCTCGTCGGATAGGTTGCAAAAAAATTATTTCATCCGTAAATTTTCTCCGGGACGTGGTTGGCTGAGAAAACTTTCCACGGTTTGAGGAGGTTCCTCTTTAGGTCTGAACGTTTTGCAGCCAGTGAGCGTCATTCCGGCCAGGCAAATCAGGAAACAGATTCCCAGATAAAATCGCTGCATTGAGTTTCTCCTTAAAACAGGCTGTGGGTTCGAAGGCAGGAATTCTTGTCGATTCCTCCTGAAAAAATGTCAGGAAATGGAATATACCCTATAAATCCAGGGAGGGCAATAGCAAAAGATTCTTTTTCAGGGAATTTCTTTCACCGTCTCTTCAGAAAGCCTTTTTCGCAACTCCCGTTTCAAAATTTTTCCGGTAGATCCTTTCGGCATGGTCTCCAAAAGAATGATTTTTTGTGGGCATTTGTACGCTGCCAACCGAAGCCGACAGTAACGGTGCAGTTCCAACTCCTCCATTTCCGAACCATCTGCCAGCGTCACGAAAGCAATGACATCCTCGCCATGAATCGGGTGTGGATTCCCCAAAACAGCGGCGTGAAGAATAGCGGGATGGGCGTACAGAACTTCTTCGATTTCCCGTGGGTAAATGTTCATGCCGGCGCGAATGATGATGTCTTTTTTCCGATCGACCAGGAAAAAATAACCTTCCGCGTCGCAATAGCCCATATCTCCCGTCAAAAACCAGGAGTGGACAAACGTTTGCCGTGTTGCCAGAGGGTTTTTGTGATAACCTTTCATCACATTGTGCCCCCGAATGGCAATTTCACCAACCTCCCCAACTTCCGCAAAACTGTGGTCGTTACGCAGTACCCGTACCTGACATCCGGGAATCTCCGTCCCGATGGAGCCTGGCTTCACAGGACGTCCCGGTAGATTGCAGGTTGCCAGAGGACTCGTTTCCGAAAGGCCGTAACCTTCGTAAATCCCGGCAGATGGAAAGGTTGATTGCAGTTCATGGAACGTATCCACCGCCAGGGACGCTCCTCCTGAAACAATCTGGTAGAGCGACGAGGTATCCATCCGCAACTTTTGCTGCATGCGGGAAAGGTGAATGAGCATCGTCGGAACGCCTGCCACCACACCGACGTTTTGTTCGACAATCGTCTGAAGCACCCGTTTTGGCTCGAACCGAGGCACCATGACCATCGTGGCTCCCGAAAACAACGCGGCGTTCTGCACAAATGTTTGCCCAAACGAGTGGTACAACGGCAGAATGGCCAGCGTCCGATGTCCCGGTTGGTAGCCAGTCATGTATTCCCGCACAAACATGGCGTTGGAGTAAAGGTTGAAATGCGTCAACTGTGCCCCTTTCGGAAAACCGGTCGTTCCCGAAGTATATAAAATGACGGCCGTGTCGCCTGGTTCCGTCGCGACGGGAGCCGGACTCCAAATGGAGGAACTTCGCCCATCGGCTGACGGTAACAATTCCCAGGTCTGTTCCCAACGGTCTTTTTCAGAATTTCCAGAAAGCGGCTTCCCTGTCCCGCCTACCGGAATTTTCGTTTTGATGGAAGGAAATCGGGCATCCGCTTCCGGTTCTCCCGCAGGCCACGGAACGTTTTCAAAGTCGCCTGCCGGAAGTGACCGCCAGTCCAGGGTATTCTGATGTTCCGCGTAAAGTGTGACCGGTTCCCGCTCGAATTCGGGAATGGTGCCCAGTTTGTCAATTTCGTCGTCCATCCAGAAAATCGGATCGTCCTGATATTCCGGCGGAAGAAATTCTTTGCCCGCTTCGTAATGACCAGTGACAATCAACCCCGCACACGAATCGACTTCCCGACACGCCGCAACGCAAGGGGTAATACAGTTGTGGTACGCCATCACGTACTTGGAATCCGAATGCGAAAGAAGATACGCCAATTCATGGCTCGTCAACAATGTGTTGCACGGCACGACAATCGCCCCCAAATGCAGAATGGCGAAATAGGCAATCGTGAATTCTGGCACATTCGGCATGACCAGGGAAATGTGGTCTCCTGGGGAAACGCCCATACGAGAGAGGATGATCGTCCAGTGGCGGACGGAATTGGAGAGTTCGCCGTAGGAAATATGCAATCCGTTGTAGATTATCGCCGGATAATCCCGAAATTTCTCCGCGGCGATCTGGAAGTCGAGAGCAAGGTTCAAACTCATTATTCCGAATCCATTCTTCCTAATGTGGTTCTACTGTTCTGGCGGAATTTCGGAGGAACGTTTCCATACGGGGAAGGGGATGGCTGTTTTCATGACAGGCAACCCGATGAAATTTCCAGAGAGACAGTAAAAAAACTGACATCGTGCCATTCTCCTCTGTATTATACGGAAATTTTCCACTTTTGTAAAGAGCGATTTTTCCCTCCGAGCAAGTTTTTTCGCCGATACAACGGGTTGAAAAATGAGGTGACGAACAGGCCTTTTCCCCATTTCCTGTTTTTTCTAAAATTTGTAAAAATGGAGTTTGTTCGTAAATTTACGGAGGTAAACCAGTTTTTCAGGGGGTTACATTTTGTATAAAAAATAAGTCTTATATTATAGTGTTTTTGACTTGCAATTCAGGGGAATTTCTGCTATACTGAAAGGAAATAAAATTCGTGTGAAGAGTTTCTTGATTTGGTAAAGGAGATGTCATGTCCAGAATCGTATGGTGCAGTTTGTTGTTGATGGGAATGTCGAGTTCTTTTCTGGGGGCGGAGTGGACAACGGAGGTCATCCAGACCGAAGATGCGGCTTTGCGGACCGGAACCAAAATGGATACGCATTTTGTCGTCGAGAGCGGTGGTATCTTGAAAGTCGGAACAAACTATACCATCGGCGGTACGGATACCGAGCCGCGAGCCAATCTTACCCTGAATGTGGGCGGGGAAATTTCCATTGCTGCGGGTGCCTTGTTGCGAACGGATCAGTCGGGAATCCATTTGCAAATGTACGGCGGAACGATAACGGCACTTCTTACCAGTGAAAATGGCGGATTAAGCCTGCGGGGGAACGATCTGGTCGATATTTACGGAGGGACGATCAATGTCAATCGGATGAATTTGGCAGCCGGAGGAAGAACCTCGACGATGAATTTGCACGATGGGCAAGTTTCCATCCAATATTTCGATTTTGGTTACGGGGGCGGAACGGGAAATCTGAATATTTATGGCGGCGAAATGCGTATTCTCCAGACGGGTGCGGAAACGAGCGGAATAGCGGAGATTGCGGTTACGAATGGGGAGATGTATGTCGCAACATTGGGCGGAGCCAAAGAATTTCATCTCCACCAAACCGGTGGAACGGTGGTCGCCGGAAATGTTAATTTGCGGGGGGGGGGGTGATTTATACAAATTGGAAAAAGGGGGCTTCTATATCAATTCTCTGACGGCCGCGGATGGGACCTTTCTTTTTACAGGCGGAACGCTTTCTGTGGGAAGGTTTACCGGAAACCTGACGAACGATGGTGGAATCGTCTCTGTGCAGACGTTGAATACTCTTACCAACCAGTCGAAAAAAACGGATATTGTCGCTTCGGAATTGGGGAATCTGGATATTTACGATGGAAATTATACCCAGAACGGCGGTGCCTTGGTTCTGGATGTTCAGGCGGATGGCAGTTCCGATCAACTGCGGGTTTCTAGTACTTCCACGATTAGCTTGAACAGTGGCAAAGTCATTCTGAATTATCAGGGAACGGACGCACCGACAGTGGGGACGACCTGGAAACTCTTTACCAACACGACAGACGAATCCCGCAGCGTTTTCCGACGTTCTTCGGAGTGGGTGATGAATGGCAGCGACGCTTCCGCGTGGGGTTTTAACAATCAAACGGGAGAATTGACGTATCTGGGAGCGATGACGGAGACACGTTGGCAGGGGAACGAAGCCAACTGGTCGGTTGCCAATGGCTGGAGTGCGGGGAGTCCCGATTCGGAGGCACGATTGCATGGAATCGTGTCCAGTGGAACCGTCACGAACGATGCTATCCGTAACGTGTGCGACTCCAACCTGACGATTGACGGCGGGACACTTTCTTTAACCAAGGAAAAGCATTTATGGTTTTACAACAGCCAGAACCTGCAAACGATGGTTCATTTGAAAAGTGGATCGATTGAAACGAACAACACTTGGCTGGGGTCGCCTTATATGACCGATGTTACCGAATTTACGGCGGGGATTCATTTCCTGATGACGGGAGGGACGTTTCGATCTTTGAATACGGACGGAGCCAATGGTGGGTTGAGCCTGCGAAACGGTGATGTGGCGACGATTTCCGGCGGCGTGATGGATGTCAATCGGATTCATGTCGGCGTCTCTGGATACAGCACCCTGAACATTCAGGACGGAGCTTCGGTGAAAATAAAATTGTTGGATACAGGATACAACGATTCCCAATTACAATCCGCGAGCTATGTCAACATGGAGGGGGGAGTCTTACGTGTCGGGCAAACGGGAGAGCTGGATACCAATGGTGTGGGAATATATCGTTTTTCCGGTGGTGAGACGTTCGTGACGAATTTCGTCAATGCCGCAACGCGACAGGTAACGCAAACGGGCGGGGATGTCTATGTCGGGCAACTCGATTTGCGGGCGAAAAGGACGAAAACGGTGGAGACCGCGACGGTGACGATGAACGCGGATTCCTGGAAACTTTCTGATGGAAGTTTGACTGCCAACACAATTGTGAACCAAGGGGATTTTCAGATGACAGGCGGAACGCTCCGCGTTGGAGAGTTTCAGGGAAATTTGACGAATGCGGGTGGTACGGTGGAAATTGCTTCGCTGGCTCCGATTACTTACACATCGGAAGTCCGGGAAATGATTCAGAACGCAATTGGCACGACGCGGATTACGGGAACCTACCTTCAGGAAGCGGAAGGGAGTCTGAAAATCCAGATTCGGGACAGTGAAAATTACGACGTGTTGCAGGCAAGCCTCTTCACGCTCCAAGGCGGGGATTTGTGGGTGGAATTTTTGGAAGAAATCCCGGATGAGGAAACTTCCTACAACATTTTACAGAATTTGGAAGGTGGTCTGGCGGATGTTCTGGGGAATTTCGATCAGATTCTCTGGGCTGGCAATCCCGATCAATGGAGTTTTGCCGACGGTATCTTAACGTTTCGTACCGCCACGGGGGTTCCTGAACCGAGTACCTCTTTTCTACTGTTCGTTTTTGGGCTTTTCTTGCTTGGAAGTGGAAAAATTCGTTTCAGAAAATAAGGGGGTAAAATTAATGGAGAGAAAAGGATTTACGCTCGTTGAACTGTTGGTGGTGATTGCCATTATTGGGATGTTGGTGGGGTTGTTGCTTCCCGCGATTCA
The DNA here is from genome assembly GCA_030527185.1 of Planctomycetia bacterium. GTDB lineage: Bacteria > Planctomycetota > Planctomycetia > Pirellulales > Thermoguttaceae > RGIG3701. The sequence continues at coordinate 160,600 of JAUNBF010000001.1, forward strand.
GATGGCACGGGAGGCGGCCCGGACGATGCAGTGCGCGAATCATTTGAAACAGATGGCACTGGCGGCTCATAATTATGCCGTTTCGCGAAAGGATACGTTTCCTGAGAGTGTTCTGAAAGTGGAACATGACGGTATCATGGGGAACAACACGTTCGGAACGTTCGTGCTTCTTTTGCCCTACCTGGAGCAGGGGGGGCTTTACGAACAGATCGATTTGGAGCAAAATACACGGAGTTATCGTAATACCGAGGTTGGGAAAAGTGTGGTTGCGACCGTCGTCGAGACGTATGTCTGTCCGAGTTGGCCGGATGATATTTTGCTCCAGGAGGATTCCGAGTACAAATATGGGGCACTGGTCACTTATACCGGTGTGGGAGGCGTGATTCGGAGTTCGGCAGAAACGGATGATTCTGGGAATGCGTATCAGGATACACCCGCATCCAAACTGGTCCGAAGTTCGCACGGGGATATGCCGAAAAACGGGATGTTTGAATGGGGCAAAGGGGTGGGAATGCGGACTGTCAAGGATGGTTTGAGCAATACGCTTTTGTTCGGCGAATTCGTTCAGCGCGACAGCGATCCCAATTCCGATTATTATGCCGCTCCTGGAAATGTCCGCCCCTGGTTTTTGGGGAGTACGTTTGACAAATCTTTGGGATGTTACAGTTTCAAAGTGCTTACTTACGGAAATGGTCGTCTGAATCAGAAAGTGGATCGTAGCGGCGGCGTTGGCTACAATCACCTTCCGATGGGAAGTTTTCACACAAACGGAGGAAATTTTGCCCGGGCGGACGGGAGTACCTCCTTTATTTCCGAAGCGGTTCACTACCAGGTTTATTCCAACCTCGCTACCCGTGACGGAGGCGAATCGGTTCTGGAGATGCAAAATTAAATTTTATCCTGGGTTATTTCCCCAAAGTATGGGAAAACCTGACGGGATTCCAGTTCCAGGCGGTGGAAAAAGGAAAATTCCCCCGCCAGTTCTGAAAATTTGTTCACGCAGCCATTCCTGCCTGTCCGTGTGGAGGTTTGTGGGAGGAAAATCTTCCTGGAGATTGGCCGTATTGACAAGAGGGAAGGCGCCGCAGGTGGTGAGAGCAATATTTTCGTTTCGGCTTGTCAATTACCGTGGAATAGAGCTGTTTGGGCAAGAAAAAAACTTTTCCTGATTTCCCAATAAAAATCCCAGGCACCCTCATTTTAGGGGATTTACTCATCGTGACCTCCAATCTCCCTGATAAAATCAAGGCTAAAACTTACTAAAAACATACTGAAAAAACCTCGAAGGACATTCATAAAAAAACGATAAAATATCCCAGAGATTTGCGAAATAAATAACGGTGGTTGTAAATTCCATTTCAATCGGCCAGTGCCAATTTCCCTCTTTCAGAATGAGGCCGACAGGGCAGGTACCCCTCCCCAAAGTCGTAATTTGTATAACAAAAGGACTACTACCTAAATATACCCTGAAATAACCTCTGATTCTACAAAAATTTGCGGAAAAAAAGCATTTTCTCAGAAAAAAAATTTAAAAACTTCCTTTTACAGAAACGATTGAAACATTGCAGATAAAAGACTTTTTGAAAAAAATAACGATTCCAGAGATTTCGTAAAGAGGCAAAAATGGCTGATGGTACTTGCCTTGAAGGTACCTCATTCCTCCATATTTTTTCCCAATCCTTGACTTTTTGTGGGATGGTTGTTAGAATGGTGTTCTGTACTGGTTTCTCTGTTTTATTTCAGGAAAAGTCAATCCCTGCCTCTCCAAGACAATTTATATTCATTATATTACCATTTCATTATTTCATGAATCATTGATTTACAAAGCGAAAGGAAAAGAAGATGGAAAAATGGCCAGTAGGCGTTTTTGCGAGTATCGGAACCGGTTTGGGCGTGGCTCTGGAGGTGGTGGAGGAACTGGGAATCCACACCGTGCAACTCTGTTGTCCTCACCGGGAGCAGCGAACGGAGGAAAACGCTCAGAAATTTCTGGAGAAACTATCGCGGATTGGCGTGACGATTTCGGTCGTTTTCTGCGATTTTCAGGGGGAAAGCTACGCCAGCATTCCCAAAACACGCGAAACGATTGGGCTGGTTCCGCGCGAAACCCGTGCCGCGCGAAAACAGGAAATCCGCGAGATTGCCGACTTTGCCAAAGTGCTGGGCTGCGACGCTATCGGCATTCACATTGGCTTCATTCCTCACGACGCGACTTCTTCGGACTATCAGGAATTGGTAGGAATCATGCGGGAACTGGCTGATTATCTGGCGGCACAGGGACAGCGTTTTCATCTGGAAACCGGGCAGGAAACGGCAGACCAGTTGCGGGCTTTCCTCACCGATGTGGGGCGTGAGAATGTCTTTATCAATTTCGACCCGGCCAACATGATTCTGTATGGCAGTGGGGAACCGATTCCCGCGTTGAAACAGTTGCGAAAATGGGTGCGCAGTTGCCACTGCAAGGATGCTCGATGGTCGGCAAATCCGGGAGTGGACTGGGGGGCGGAAGTGCCGTTTGGGACAGGGGATGTCGATGCCCGGATGTTCCTTCAGACGCTTCATGAGATTGGCTACGACGGTCCTTTGACCATCGAACGGGAAATTCCTGCGGACCCACTGCGTCAAAAAGCGGAAATCTTACAAGCTCAAACGCTTATCGAAACGTTGAAAAAAGAGATTCTCTAGTCCGTTGGCAAACTTGACAGATACAATTCTGGCAGGGTGGCAACCAACCGTTGTCAATATCCAGTCATGGATGAAGGGCAGGCGTGGTTCTGGTAAAAACATTTTTCCAGAATTCCACCAGCCCTTCTCCCTCTTTGCTTTTTACCGACAATTACCGAAAATCATCATTGCATAACCGGTGACGAGAATGGCATTGTTTTCCATCCAACGAGCCGATTTGTCGTTGACCCAGGAACCATCTTCCTGTTGGCGTTCCAGCAATTCCGCGAGAATCTCGTCGGCCCAACGGTGTTCGACACCTTCCGCGTCGCGAAACGTCGTTTTGCCATATTTTTTCAGCGCTTTCGACATGACCAGATAGTAATAATAGAGTCCCGCCTGGCCTTGTCCGGGATTTTCCTCAAAACTGTAGTTCTTCGCCAGCCAGCCAATGGCCGCTTGCATGCGTGGGTCATCTTCCTTCAAGCCTGCGTAAATCATACTTTTGAAACCGGTGTAGGTCATGGAACCGTAGCTTTTCAACGCCTGATTTTTCATCCCCTGCGGCATTTTGTCCTCATCCATCACGAAAGTGTAGATGAAGCCACCGTCGTTCGTCTCGGCGGCAAAGGGGAGCGTGTTGTGTTCCGACTCCAGATTCTGGCATCGGGAGACGAAAACCATCGCTTTCTGAACCGCTTCGTCATCCTCTTTGGCTCCGAGCGATTCGAGCGCATCGAGCAAAAAGCCGGTATTGGACAAATCGGGACGCGACATCCGCCCGCCATAACCCGCTCCGCCATATTTGGTGTCGGCAGCGGTCAGTCCTTCCGATTCGTCCCACTGGTACTTGCGCAGGTATTTTTCCGCGTCTTTCAAGATTTCGTCGTACCGACCATCCTTGTTTGCCAGCGAAAAAGCCAGAACGCCGATACTCGTTTCGTAGTTGCCGAATCCGAATTGCGGATTGACAATGGCACCGTCCGGCTGGACTTGCGTTTCCAGGTACTTCAGCCCTTTCGCCACCATTGGGTCTTCCAGCGAAACGCCATTTTCCAGCAGTCCAATCAAGACCACACTCGTGACGCCCGATCCCATCATGCTGGCAAAGGAACCATCTTCCGCCTGCTGCGAACGGAGAAATTCCGCCCCGCGAGCGACCGCGTCGTCGATTTTTTCCGGCAAAAGCTCCTGACTTTGCAACGGCGCACCAAGCAGGGTGAAAAGGAGTAAAAATAGACCTGTCTGTTTCATTGGTTTTTCCTCATGTTTTCAAGTGTGTCATTTTCTCACAGATTCCCCCCATTCAGAGGGATTCGGAACGGGTAACGATAGGGTTCCCACGGGAACATGCCCCCTTCCCCGGAATCTGTTCCCGAGGTATTATGCCTTGGGTGACAAATCTTGCCGGGAAAGGAAGGCACGCCCCGTGGTGGAGGTGTTCATTTACGCCCTTCTGGAAGGGACATTCATTCTACATTCAGTTCGTTCCATCGGGATAGTAACCGGTATTCGCATCCAGCCACGACTCCGACCAATCCTGCATTTCCGTATCGGCAGCGATAACCGGCTGACCATCTTCACCGCAGGAGAGGTACTGATAAATCAACGGAACGACCTCTTCGTGGACAAACCGCACGCTTCCATCGGCAAATTGTGCGTTGGCACCACTGGGATGGAAAGAGTAGGGGAGGGAACTGGAATTGGTGACATTGATGATTTTGCCACGGTACCCGGCTACGGTGCCCATCGTTGCGGAGGGCATGACGGTCCAATTGACGGTAGTGGTGTTGCTGTCGCCAGTATAAGTGGCACCATCAGCATAAACCGCGCACCAATTACGGAACATACTTGCGTTTGCCGTTCCATGTCCTGCCGGGGAGGAGTTCCAGCCGATCCAGCTAAAGGCGTTCGTTTCCAGCGTATCCACCTTTTTTCCCATGAAATAAACATTCGGCATTCCCGCGTGTTCATGGAAAATGATGGTATTGGAGAGACCGTCCGTAAGATTGTCAATCGGAATCACGCCTCGCCCCGACGCAACCGCACTCGGACCGGTTTTGCCGCCCAGAGGAACCTGGTACGCTTTCCCATCGGCAGCATCCAGGCTTTTATGGATAATCGCGTAGTCTGCCGGACGGGTATTGTCCACGGGGTCTCGATGTTGATCCTGATAGATCATCGTGCGTTCGGCTCCCCCCGGTGCGGAAGGACACTGCACACACGGCGGAATCATCTGAACAAACCGTTCGTTGGAGGCATCGCTGAGAGCGGCGTAGGGATTCCATAAATCTTTGATATTCCCAGCTTCCATAAACGGCAGTAATTCGACCAGAACGCCACGCTTGAATTTCCCACCGGACTGATTGGAATGGTTCGGCGGAAAGCCACCGTTGGCCTGTTCGTAATTCGCCAGCGCCAGGCCGATTTGGTGCATGTGGTTGGTACACTGGGCTTTTCGTGCGGCGGCACGTGCCATGTTGACCGCCGGCAGAAGCAGTGCCACCAACATTCCGATAATAATGATCACCACTAACAATTCGATAAGTGTAAACCCTTTTTTCATGAGTTATTCTCCTTTATAAAATTTATTTTGGACTTGTTTTTTATCTCTATTTTAAAACTATTCCGGGGAACTGCCGTCAGGATATTGATTCGTGTCCGGGTCTAAAAAAGACTCGTCCCACTCTACCAATTCCAGGTCGTCCGCACGGACATTTTCACCACCATCCCGTGTATTCAATGCCAGAACAACGTAGGGAATCGCCTTTTCCGAAACCCTCCGAACGGCTCCATCCACAAACAGGCCCTGTACCATGCCGGGATGGAAGCTGTAAAACGCATCGTTGGAATAATTCACGATTCGGGAAAGTTGCGTCAAATTGGGAATTTTCGTGCAGGGAACGCCACCCCAAAGCGACATCCAGGGTTCTTTTACGGTACTATCCGTTTTTTTCCCCTCACGCCACAAGGTGGGACGTCCTCCCTGTTCATTCATCAAAATGGTGCAGGACAATCCGTCGGTAAACTCGGAAGCCTGAACCCGCCGCGTTTCCTCCAACGCATTTTGGTACGTCTTTCCGTCATACATCGGAATGCCTCCACGGTGGACATAGTAATCGCTCACCAGACCACGGACAGAATTCATTCCTTTTCCACGGGAGTCGTAAATCGCCTCCACCTCCCGGTATTTATCCGGCGTGGAGGGACAGTGGAACAGCCCGATATATCGTAATAACAGGCGTTTATTCGCATTGTCAAAATAATCCTTTTCCAAATCCCAGTCGTCCACAAACGTGTCCGCGTCCAGATACGGCATCAGTTCGATACTCCATCCTTTTTGCGGGGACGTGGTTCGACAGGGGGGAAAGGCTCCGTAAACCGAAGCGTAATTATTCATCGCAATGCCAAACTGACGAAGGTTGTTGGCACATGTCACCTTGCGTGCGGATTCTCTGGCGTACTGAACTGCCGGAAGGGTGATTCCCACCACCATTCCGATGATCGAAATCACGACCAGAAGCTCTACCAGCGTAAATCCCGCTAACCTTCGGTCAAACATAACCTATTCCTTTCGCTGCAATAATTGGGATGGTTCCCGCAGCCCTGCCGTGAAAGCTGGCCACAAACTTGCCAAAAGGCAGACCGCCAACGCCAGGAAATAACCGGTTCCCAACTGGTTCCAGGGAACGACCACGGGAGGTGGAACTTCCCCAAAGAACGAGGTGTACTGCACCATCCCGTTCGCCAGCCAGGCATAAAACCAGCCGAAGGAAAAACTCAGCACACACGCGCAAAGCCCAATCAGAATTGATTCTGCCAGAATCATCCGAATCAGACCGCTTCGTGTGACGCCATACGCCCGCAGCACGCCCATCTCCCACCATCGGGAGCGAACCGAAATCACCATCGTGTTCAGCACCGCGATCGTCGAGAGAATCAGAATCATCAACGGCATTCGCGACATCATCGCAATGACCGAGCCTGCCCGTCCGAAAAGCGACTCGTTCAGACTCTCCACCGTGCTGACCTGGGCAATTTTCTGCCGCAGTCCACGAGCGGAAGCGGCCTGGAACGCGTCGCCGGGATACTGTTTTTCGCCCAAGCCGACATGCTCGCCCGTCGTGGCCGATTTTTCCAGAGACTGTTTGGCAATCTCCTGCATCGTATCGAAAACATCCTCATACTTCGTTCCCGGTTTCGTGTTGAACCAGAAAAACGCATTTTCGTTGGGATGAAAATCAAACTTCACATCATCGTAGGCGGCAAAAAGCAACGCACCTGTCCTCCCCGCCTGCGTCCGCACGCCGGAACGTTTCGTCAACCACTGCCAGCCAGGGAGTTCCACCACGCCGACAACCGTGTATTCCACAATCGTTGGTTCCGCCGGTTCTCCTCCCGGACGCATCCCACCTGGCCGCATTCCTGCCGGTGGGGCATCTTTCGGAGGGGCTGGGGCAGGGGGATTTTCAGATGGCGTTTGCGAAACTTGCGAAACATTGTCCGGCGCAGGGCGGTTTCCCTCACCACGCATTCCACCGCCAGGTCTGCCACCTGGTCCACCTCTTCCCCGTCGGGCTGATTCAGGAGCGATCAACCGAAGTTTGTCTCCCACATGCAGTCCCGCACGGAGCGAAAAAGCGTCCGAAATCACACATCCCTTAACATCCGGCGAACAAAGCCCACGCAGAATCTCCTCCCGACTCCCTTCGAGAATCTTCAGTCGAACGGTTGGATTTTCCGCACGGAAGGCAATTTGCGGGTCGAGACCGAAAATCGTCACGTTATCCATCCCGATTCCGCCCATTTCCTGCCACCGAGGCATCGACTCCAAATCGAGCGACGGCTGTTCCACCACCATCCGCATGAAGTCCTCCTCCACCACCCACGGCAATTTCCGTACCGTCCGGGCATCCTGCGAAGAAATACCGTTGGGCAAAAACGCCACCAGTGTGTCGGGAATCGTGTCGGGACTCGTGAAAATGGCCAACATCGACATCGACCAAATCTGGACAGCGGTAAACAGACCCAGACCGATACTTATCGCCATGGTCGTTCCCATCGTCCGCCACTGATGGCTGGTCAGCTGGTTCGTCAGAAAATGGGAGTCAAATCCCAAAATCCTCGCCACCGGCGGTCCCAAAACTTTTTCTGTCAACACCACCAGCCCCGGAAAGAGGAGCAGAAAACCGCCCATGAGAAAGAGGGTTCCGAACGTGGAAAACATTGCCAGTCGGAAACCTTTATCCCAGTCGAATCCAAAAACGAACATCGGAACCAGGCTCAGCAAAACCACTCCCACGATTCCCGCCAGCAGAATCTGTCCCGGTGTGAGATTTCGGGAGCGACGTACCATCGATTCCAACGGCGCAATCCGCGTGGCTCGCCAGGCCGGAATGACAGAGGCCAGAAGCGCTCCGCACAACGAACAGCCGAGCGACAGCAGCCAGACATTCCACGTCGGCATCCATCCATTCCAATTCCCAGTCTGGATACCGTGAAGCACCAGCAACAACAACCAGCCCGAAACCATTCCGCCCAGCCAGCCCAGCAGACCCAGCAGAAGCCCTTCCAGCATGATGGACCTCGCAATCTGGAATCGCGTCAGTCCGAGCGTTCGCAGCATCGCCAAAAGCCGAACCCGTTCGCTCACACCCATACTCAGCGTGGTGAAAATGATGAAAACCGATGCCAGCAGCACCAGTCCCAACGTAGACCAGACCTGCTTCCAGAGCGAATCGCCCGAAAGTTGCTCCTCCAGCCGCGCTTCCATCGCGGGAATATCCGCCGTGGCAACCCGCATTTCGGAAAGTGACTTTCCCAGCTTCTTTTCCAGCAACGCATAAAAATCGGCTGGCGCAACCTTCCGATTCAGCGTCACATACGCCATGTTCACCTCCGGCGTTTTCCCGGTAATCCGGTAGGCATCCTCCAGCGAAACATAGACGCTGGCCGCTCCCGGATCGCTCCTTCGAGGTGGCGGTTGTTGGGAATTGGACGTTGTCTGGGAACCCGACGAAGAAGGTGGTCCACCCCCCAGCCCGACACCAAAGCCAAACGCGAACGTTCCCATGGAGCCACCCATGCGTCCGCCGGAAATCGAGTTTTGCTCGAAAATACCGACCACTTTCAACCGCTTTTCACCCTCCGGCGTGTCGATGGCAATCTCGTCGCCCACCTGGATGGTCGAATCCCTTTCCTCATTCCAGCCTCGGAGAAGCGAAATCGCGGCAGTACTCAAAACGCACTCCATCGGTGCCGAATACCAGCGTCCCTCCTCCATTTCAAAAGGTGCCACAGCCGTTCCCAAGCCCAAAAGATTGGGACTTCGCATGGGGGTGCCCAACTGTTGCCGCATTTTATCCGCCAGCGCATTTTCCCGGTCTGCCCGTGCCATGTGCGACGAGGCGAGAAAACCCCAGTCGAGACGCTCCACTTCGGAACACCCTTGGAGCGTTTCCTGAAACGGACCGTCCAACGGCTCCGACGAAAAGAGAATCAGCGTATATTGTCCAAAAAACTCCTTCACCTGGGCTTTTTTCTGCATTCCGGCCATGTTCAGGTTTCCCACAAACCAGACGACCATGCAACTGGTGGTGAGAATGGCCAAAAGAGCCAGAAGTGTCCGCGTTCGGTGATAGATCAACTCCCGACAAACGAATTTCAGCAGGAATTTCATCTCATTCCTCCTTTTCCCGTTCATCCGAACTCTTTTTCAATTGATTGGAGGGAAAATCTTCCACAATCTTCCCGTCCCGCAACTGCACCACCCGATCTGTCCATCGTGCCACCGCCGGCTCATGCGTGACCAGAATCATCGTGTGTTTCCGCTCGTCGCACAATTCCCGCAACAGACGACAAACAATCTCACTGTTCGCCGAGTCCAGATTTCCGGTCGGTTCGTCCGCCAGAAACAACGTTTCCGCCGCGTCATTGCGAGCAAAGTCCATGAACAATGCCCGCGCAATCGCCACACGCTGTTGTTCGCCGCCGCTCAACGTGTCGGGAAAATGCTTCCTGCGGCTGGTCAACTGCAATTTGTCCAGAAGCCGCTCCATCGCGTCCTGGATTTCCTGTCGGGAGAGCTTTTTCCCTCCCTGTTTTCCACCTCCCGCCAAGACCGGAAGTAAAATATTCTCCTCCGCCGTCAGCGTGGGAATCAGATTGAAGGCTTGAAAGACGATCCCAATCTTCTCCCGGCGAAACAGCGTCAAATCATGGTCGGAAAGCGCATTGAGTACCGTCCCGCCAACCTGAATCTGTCCCGACGTCGGTTTCGTCAGACCTGCCAGCACGTGCAGCAGCGTGCTTTTGCCCGAACCACTGGCTCCCATGATCGATAAAAACTCTCCTCGAGGAACCGACAACTGAATATCCCGCAACGCATGGACATCCGCTGTGCCATCGGAACTCCCTCCAGGGTAAATCTTAAAAACATCCGTTAATTGTACATGTATTTCCTGATTCGGCATTGTTCATTCCGTTTCTTGTCCAGATAATAAAACCTTTTCCCTGCCAGTATTAAAAATCCGTACCGATTTCCTATTCCTGCGCAGAGTGTCCTTTTTGAGAAACGTTTCCGAGGTTTTTAAATCAGAAGCACCATCGTCTGCTTCACTTGCACGACGTGATTATCAATGTGAGAAAGAAAAAAACAACCCTGTTGTTGAGACGACCGATAAACGGGCAATAATTCCCCGTGGCAAGAAAATCCTTCTTCCAGAATACGAGAAACGGTGGAAATTACCGCGGCAATCTCCACGATCGGCCAATCGGGATTCTCCGACGGGAAGTCCTGTGGCAAAATGGGACGGCATTTGTCCAATTTCCCCACCGTTTCCAAAAATCGGGAAACTTTGCCCCACCGCAACAGAGCTTGCCACTGCGGAGAATGGCAGGCAAACTTTTTCAATGCCGTATGCAGATACTGTTCGCGTACCGAAGCCGTCTGCCCACTTTTTTCCAGAAATGCCAGTGCCGACCGGACACCAACATCCTCGTCTTCCCCCGCCAGCGTCTGAATCGCCTCTTTCAGATACGTCCAATCGACCTCTTTTTCATATTCCAGCCGAGATGGTTCCGAATAGAGAAATCGAAACCCCTCCTCCACCGCCAGACGTGCCTCAGGCAAATTTCCCAACGACTCGGCGTGACGTTTCGCACGCAGTTGAAGTTGCAAATCGACTTTTTCCCGAAGGAGCAATTCCTCCTCCCATTCGCCAGCATAGAGACTCCCCCCCCACAGAATTCCTGCGGTCAGGAGCCAGAACCAGGGCTGGAACAATCGGGCGAACATGAAAAGTTACTCCTTATCTAACATTTTCCAGTATAACGCCATTTTCCCCCAATGTCAAGTATTTTCCCCACAATTTTTTAATTTTTTTCCTAAAAAAAGGAGAAAATCCTGCCTCCTTGACAAATTTTTTGTGCCAGGTACAATCAATTTTTACTGGACAAAAATTTATCTTGTGGGGAAATCAAGAGCGGAAAATGAAGTATTGCGTCAACTGGTTCCAACTGCTGCGGGTGCGTCAGTGGGTGAAAAATATTTTCGTCCTTCTGCCGCTCTTCTTCTCCGGCAAAATCATGGAAATCGGAAATCCGCAGGTCTTTCTGCTGGCGATCTATGGTTTTGGCTCGTTCTGTTGCTGGTCCAGCGTCGTTTATATCCTGAATGACTGGACCGATTGCCAACGCGACCGGGAACATCCGCGCAAAAAGAACCGCCCCTTGGCTTCCGGTACCATTTCCCCTGTGCAGGCTTTTGCCGCCGCCATTTTTCTCTTCTTGTTGCCACTGGGGATTGCGGTTGGATGGTTGGTGGGGCTGAATGACGAGAATTTCAGCCGATCCCTTGGTTATTTTTTGGCTTGTGGATTGGGATATTTGGCGAACAACCTCCTCTACTGCTTTCTTCTCCGCTTCCATGTTTTGCTCGACGTTTTTTCGATTGCCATGGGATTTGTTCTGCGAGTACTGGCTGGCTGCTTGATTTTGGGCGTGGAACCGTCCCAGTGGATTCTTGTCTGTACCTTTACGTTGGCTCTGTTTCTTGGCTTTGGAAAACGTCGGCAGGAACTGGCTCTTTGCGATGGGAAAGACCTGTATCGCTCCACGTTGAATCACTATTCCATCGAATTTCTCAACTTCCTGATGAGCATCTCCGCAGCCATTTGTCTGATGGCTTACATGCTCTACACGATTGCCCCAGGAACGATCGCCCAACATAACAGCGACGACCTGATTTACACCACCCCCTTCGTTTTTTATGGCATTTTTCGCTACATGCTTTTCGCCCTCCGCAACCGTGCCGATGGCCCCGACGAAGTCCTTTTCCGCGACATCCCTTTCCTGGTCAATGGTATTCTTTGGCTCGGTGTGGTGTTGTGGTTGATTTGAAAATTAGGAGATGACAACATGAATTCTAACGTTTCCGCTCGATATATATATATATATATATATATCGTTTACGAAGATTTCTAAATAATTGGTGCGGCAAGAAATATTTTTCTCTTTTCAGTTGGACACATCTTTACATCTTGGCAATCTCTTGGTTTTTAACTGAGTGGTTAGTTTCGTCTGGTTTTGTTACCAGAAGTTGTCTGTTCATCATTTCATCTTTTCATGACACCCTACAAAGTTGGTTGAAAGAGGGAGATTTTTTCAGGCTCCATTTCATCTTGACGCTGCTAATATTTCCACCTGTCTATTTCTTTTGTTATGGAATGGGTAAAAAATCATATCCCTATATACGTTCTTTTTTTCGAAGCTGGACTCGTGTGGAAAAGACACTTTTTGGACTGTATACGTTGGCTCTTGCGGTAGTTTTTGTCGTTATCGCCTCGCAAACTTACATCTGGCATTATCCCGATGTCCTTTCCTTGGTGGAGAAGGGGGACACGTCCGTTCTTTGGGGGACGGATACCGTTTTGCCTGTCTCAGATCAGCATGTGTTTTTCTGGAGTGATGCTCGTCACCCACTTTTCGCTCAGATCGAAATGCTCTTTCGACCACTCTACTATCTCATAACGGTTTCTTTTTATTTCCTCTCAGGTTGTCGATATTCGTGGCTCAGTACTCTTTGGGGGTCTTATTCGCTGATCCAGATAATTCTGGGTGGTTTGATATTGATCATGGTGAAAAGAATGGTACAGTATTTTTTGGGAAAGGAGCTTGCCATCGCGGTGTTTTTTTTGCTTGCCTCGTCGTTTTCCTGGATAGTTTTTGTCTTGATACCGGAAAAACTTGTCTTGACAACTTTTACGCTCGTGGTATATTCATATTTTTACATTACAGTCGTTTTGCGGCCTTATTTTCCAGGTGTTCGCGGAAAATCCATGAAATGGACGGAACATCTTCTGGGTATTGCCGCAGTGGGAACGACGGTTCTTTCAGGGGTTGTCGTTTTAGGAGCGATGTTTGTCCGGCCTTATCGATCGATCCGCGAGTTTTTTCAAATAAACTTTTCATGGGCGTATCTGCTGGTTGGTTTTTATATCGCAACAACAACTCTTGTTTCCCCAGAAGCACACACAGGCATTGAAATCTGTGTGTCCTGGTGGGATGTTGGGCGGAATACGCTCCAGTTTTTACATTTTGCAGAAAGTTGTATCTTTTTCCCAAGTTATGAAATTTTTTCAGAGGTCATTGAAGTTAAAGAAACCTCCATTGCTGCCGTTCCAGCCGGTTATCTCTGGACGGGAGGGGTGATTTTGGCATTGTGTTGTGTGGGATTTGCGGCGTATTGGCGGAATCGGTTTGTGCTGGTGGCGTTTTTATGGCTTTTGTTGGGATATGGTATTATGGGAATTTGCGGTTGGGGTGGAGTACTCAATGAAATGTCGTTGTACTGCCCTTATTACTCCTGGGCGGTGGTACCATTGGCGGTAGGTGGGTTGCGGAAGTGTTTGGGAAATGAATATCACCAGACCACACTCCTGGTTCTTGTGTGTGCGGGGGTGGCTCTGGTGATGAATCTGCATACGATTTATACCGTTACGCAAGTTTTTCGGGAAATTTGTCCCTGGCCGTAAGGAAGGTTAGGGTTTTTTCGGTTCCAGGGGGAGGAGTGTGATTTTGCGAATTTCGATTCCAGCAAATTCGGACTGAATCTGGATTTTGCCGCATTGTGGCCGCACGTTTCGAGCGATGTTGGCCACTTTTCCATTGACGATATTCGTAATCGTGTCGCCATCCGCAATGACTTCCAGCAAATTCCATTCGCCGACCGGTTTTTCAAGGTCATTCGCTCCTCGGAAATCGACCTGATCCTTCCAGTCGGGGTCACGCTGGAACCAGTTGACACGCCCGCCATGAATCGTGATCGGCTCACCCTTTTCCGTCGGGTCAAACACACCGCAACCGTTCTGTTTTTCCGGCAGGCACGAAACGGTAATGGAATACCGGTCGCTGCCGTCTCCTACAACGATGAAATCTCCCGTACCCCCTTCGATGATGTTGCACTCAATGGAGAACATCCAGGTTTTATGCCATCCGCCATCTTTTCCCACCGAGTGGATGAGAACGCCGCAGTCTCTCGCCTTATCGATTCGTGGCGGGAACGTTTGGCCTGTCCAGCGATACTCAATTTGCAGGCGGTAGTTCTCAAATGCTTCCTCCGTGGTGATACAGCCCAGTTCCTCACCGGAGATGTGAATCGTTCCATCACGCACCGTAAAGACCTTTTTCGGGTCCGAATCCCGGCCACGGTCTTTGATAAAGGTATACCAATTCGTCAAATCGTGACCATTGAACAACTCTCGCACTTCCACAACCGGAGTGGGGGCTGGTTCCTCCGCGGAAAGCCAATTTCCTGGACAAACCATTCCGAAACCCAGACAAACCAACAGGATACGTAACATGGCATTTCTCCTTGCGTTTTTCATTATCGGTAACTTCTAAAACCCTCCCCGTGAGGATATTATTGTTGAACTTATTATACAGGAATAAATCAAGTTGTCAAGGAAAAAGAGGGGAGTGGGGATTTTTTGAAAATCGCTTCAGAAAAATCAAAATAGACTTGCAAAAATTTTACATCCGGCGGCTATACCGTTGTTATTGAGGAAATCGCCACCCATGTCGAGACCGATTATCGGAAAAAATTTTGAGCGAATTGCGTCGCGAACACAAAAATGCGAAGGAAAAGCGGTCGGGCTGTCGGCGACGTGAGCGAAGCGACGGTGGCGGAAGTTCGGAGGTTGGATGAGAAGACCGTTCGCGGGCATTTTCAAACATGGGAATCAGGAGGTATTGACACATAATCGCTATTTTTCTGAATTCCAACATTTTTTTCAAAAAGTTTTGAAACTTTTTCTTCGACGAAAAAACGGAATTTTAAATGTGATTGAGTATAAAAATTAAAACAAAATCTCTCCGAATTGTCAATCGTTTGGAGAAAAAATGGAGGTTTTAGAAAGTCCCCTAGCATTGACAAACGGCTTCCCACCCTCTACAATAAAGTTTCCCCCCAAAAAACTTTCTTACAGGAGAAAAAATCATGCTGACACGATGGCTCACCGGTTTTTGTTGGATTTTCAGCACGTTGACGCTGATGGCGGAAATCGTTCCTCCGGCAGATTCCGCCCCGGAAGACTGGACACGTATTCCTTACGTGGAATCCCGACCGGAAATCCAGCCCACCGAGAAAGAACTGCAACAGGGCTTCCTTCTCTTTTCCCGCCCACTGACCGATCCGGTCTATCCCGAATCGCGGCCTGCCCCGGATGAACGGTTTTCCCAATTGCAGACACAGGCTGCGGGGGATCAGTTCCAGACCATTTCCTTTACCGTTTACCCGTTGAAAGACCTGCCGCAATTACAAGTCACCGCAGGCACTTTCTCCAGTGGGCAAAACACGATTCCCGCCGAAAATATCGAACTTCGTCTGGTGACGTACCGGGACGTTCGGTATCCGCAATACTCCTCCAAAACGAAAGAGTACCGCGTTTTGCCGGAATATCTTCAGGAAAACACGCCGTTGGATCTCCAGGAAAAAGTTCCCCAACGCTACTTCCTGACATTCTTCGTCCCGAAAGACTTTCCCCAAGGTGATTACACAGGCAAAATCGGAATTACCTGGGAGGGAATGACGCAAGCGGTGGAATTTCCTGTCACGTTGAAAGTCTATCCGTGGGAACTTCTGAAAGACCCGAACAAATATTACAGTGCGTATTACTATTCCCCCTTTTCGCACCAGTGGCTTCGGGAAGGGAAAAAAGACGAACGTTGGGCGGAAGAGGTCATGCGGAAAGAGTTTCGCAAAATGAAAGATTATGGCTTTACCCGTCCCCCCGTCATGCACTTGAGTTACGACAGTGAGAATGACCAGCTCTACATCCCTCAGTGGGAATTGTGGCAGGAACTGATTCAGGAAAATGATTTTCAGTATCCCGTTCCTGTGGTAGGAGGAAGTATTCCCTGGATCATTTCCCGCATGTCGGACGTACGGTTTGGAAGTCATCTCTCCATGAACCATTTCCCGCCGGAAGAATGTTTTGCCAAAGTGGAGGAGGTGGTTCGACGCTGGAAAGAGGAGTACACGCAGAAAAAGTACCCGCCGATGGTCTTTGGGCCACTGGACGAGATTTCGCCCGCCTCGACCGATTTTGGTGTTCGGATTTACAAAATCTTTCACGATGCCGGCCTGACAACTTACACGACGAAAGAGCCGATGGATCGATCGTTCCCTGCCTACGATTCCGTGGTCGATATTTTCGCCTCGCAGGTTTTCCTCCCCACCTACGACGAAGTGCAGAAACGGCACAAAAAGGAGTATTGGTGCTATCCCAACCACAACTCCTACGAACGGAAAGATATGGTCATCATGTGCAAAGGAGGGCGAATGACCTACGGTTACGGCTTCTGGCGAAGTGGGTTTGACATGTTGGTTCCGTGGATTTGGCGAAATTCCTCTCCCGAACATTTCAACCTGGAAAGAAGTGGTGGAGCCAATATTCTCCATCCCGAAACGGGCGACGTGATCATGACGACGTACTGGGAATGCTTCCGGGAAGGAATCAGCGACTTGCGCTACCTCTACACCCTCCAACAGGCTATCGTCCAACGAGAAGATTCAACCGAACCGGAGGTGCAAAAGCTGATTCAGGAAGGGAAAACGTTCCTCCAGACTTTGTGGGACTCGATTTCCGTGGAAGAAAAATACCTCTCCGGCAATCTCCCCGACTCCCGGAAATTCGCGGAATACCGGGAAAAAATGGCGTCGCTCATCGATCAGCTTCTCGCCCATCCCGCCACAAATTCGCGGATTTCCCCATCCGTGATTATCGAGCCACGAACGGTGGAGTCTCCCGATTCATTTTCGGCTCAATACCGCCAAGCTGTCGCGGAAGGGACGATTCGGTACTATCCCGTTGCTCTGGAAAATTCGCGTGCTCAGGAAAAAGAGGCGACCGTGGAACTCGTTCCCGCGCCGGAGGGTGCCAAAAATCCGCAATCCGCGCTGCTGCGCGTCCTAGTGGATCAACAGAACGACGGTTCCGGGGCAGGAAAATACCTTTCCAACTGGCCAGCGTTGTATTGCCCGGTCGATTCGGAGAAGTTGACGCGCATTCCCAAAGGGATTCTGATTCGGTATCGCGTGGAATATGCGGGAAATTCCAAAGAAAACGCGACTTTCCCACTCCACATCGGCGTGCGTCCGACCACTTCATTCAATCTTCCAGGAAGAATCGAGCCAGGAACGTGGGTCACGGAAGTCCGCCCCCTGCAAGATACCAATCAATACGACGGTCTCGGTCTGACGAAACAGATACCGGCTTATCTCCGCCTGACGGTGAGTGAAGGCCAGTACCAACATGGCGACGATCTGCGGTTCTATTTTGACGAAATTTCACTCCTGGATTGGGATTGACGACCCTTTACAAACTGGCATTACCACCTCACAAGAAAGGAAAACCTCATGGAAACAGCCAAATATTTCACCCTTTGCGCCTCGGAGAAACTCCAGAAAGTGGACGTTCATGCCGAATCGACCACGTATCGGCACCAGGAATTTCGCGATGTCTGCGTGACACACAAGACGTTGCGTGGCGGGCCGTCGGATGGCGTCGATCTGTTCGTCCTCTCCAACGGCCAGATTTCCGTTTTCGTCATGCCAACACGGGGAATGGGTATCTGGAAAGTCCACTTAATGCGAAATGGCGAAAAAATCCGTGTGGGATGGAATTCGCCCGTCAACGTTCCGGTCAATCCGCGAAACGTGCCTCTCATGCAGAGCGACGGGTTGGGCTGGTTGCGGGGGTTCAATGAATTCGTCGTCCGGTGTGGGCTGGAATCGAACGGTTCGCCGGAATACGATGAAAACGGCCGTCTTCAGTACGGACTCCACGGTTTCATTGCCAATACGCCAGCCTCTCAGGTGAAACTGGAAGTGGACGACGTGCGGAAAACGGTTTCGCTGACAGGAATCGTGCGGGAAGCGAGACTTTTTTTCAATTCGCTGGAACTCCACAGCCGAATCACGCTTCCGTTTGAGGGAACGACGTTCCGAATCGACGATGAAGTGCGGAATATCCGTTCCCGTCCCTGCGAAATGGAGCTTTTGTACCACATCAACATTGGCAACCCGATTGCCGATACCGGAGCGAAAATCCACATTCCGTATCGGCGGGTGGCTCCGCGCAACGCGTTTTCCGCAACGCAGATGGAGGAACTGTTTTCCTACCATGCCCCCACTGTCGGAGAACCGGAAACGTGCTATTATTATGATTTGGCCACGGATGAGAGCGGAAATACGCGAACGTTTCTGGAGAATCCCTCCGGCGAAGTCGGCGTCTCCGTCGCGTTTAACCAAAACGAATTCCCGCATTTTTGCCAGTGGAAGTGCCAGCACGCTCGGGAAGATGGCTACGTGACCGGGATGGAGCCTGCCACCAGCTTCCCCAACAACCACAGCTTTGAAAAAGCGAACGGTCGCGTCATCGAACTGCCACCCGGAGAAAAACGGCATTTCGGCCTCGATTTCCGTTTCTGCATCACTTCCAACGAGGTTCAGGAAGAGATTGCCAAAGTTGCTCAAATACAGGCTCTTACCCCCAACCCAATTCAGGAAAAAGAGCCTGATCCGCAATGGGCTAACTAATTAATTGATAATT